>NZ_BLTE01000001.1:338823-677647 GCF_013019105.1 Fundidesulfovibrio magnetotacticus | reverse complement strand
CGTGGGCTCGGAGGGCAGCGACAGGCCCAGTTCCGTGCGCGAGAGCACGCCGAAGAGCGTCTCCAGCTTGTCCGGGTCGGGCTCGGGGTGCACGCGGTAGGGCAGGGGAGCGCCGTGCTCGGTGAGGTGGCGGGCCACGGCCTCGTTGGCCGCGATCATGAACTCCTCGATGATGCGGTGGGAGAAGCGCCGCTCGCGGGCGCGGATGTCCACCTCGCCGCTGGCGGGGTCCAGGCGGATTTCGGGCTCGGGCAGCTCGAAATCCAGGCTGCCGCGCTCTTCGCGCCGCGCCCGGATGGCCCGGGCCAGGGTCTCGGCGCGGCGCAGCATGGGCATCAGCGTGACCAGGGCCTCGCGCTCGGGGCCGTTCTCCTCCAGGGCGGCGTGCACCTGTTCGTAGGTGAGCCGGGCCTTGCTTCGGATCACCGCCGACGCGAAGTCGCAGCGCCCGGGCAGGCCGGAGGCGTCGAAGCGGATGGCCACGGCCATGGCCAGGCGGTCCACGCCCGGGTTCAGGCTGCACAGCCCGTTGGAGAGGGCCTCGGGGAACATGGGCTCCACCGAGAGCGGGAAATAGCAGGAGTTGCCGCGCTCCATGGCCTCGCGGTCCAGGGGCGAGCCCGCGGGCACGTAGTGGGCCACGTCGGCGATGGCCACGCGCAGCAGGAAGCCCTTGCCGTCCTCCTCCACGAGGATGGCGTCGTCGAAATCCCGGGCGGTTTCGCCGTCGATGGTCACGAAATCCAGGCCGCGCAGGTCCTGCCTGCCGGGGAGGTCGGCCTCGCCGGGCGCGGCGGGGAGCTGGGCGGCCTGTTCCAGGCAGCGCTCCGGGAAGGGGCCGGGGATCTGGTGGTTGAGCTTGACCATGCGCTCCTGCACGGCCAGGTCGGTCTCGCGTCCCAGGGACTCCACGAGGCGCGCGGCGAAGAGCTGGTGGTCGAGCATTTCGCCTGCCTCCAGGGTGAGCACGTCGCCGGGGGCGGGGTCCCTGCCGCCGGGCTCGGTTTCCAGGAGCAGGGCGTGCAGGTGGCGCGGGTCGGTGGGGCGGCACAGGGCCAGGCCGGGCTTGATGAGGCGCTCCACGCGGCAGGGCATGGCCGTCACGCCGCGTTCCAGCACGCGCACCACGCGGCCCTCGGGGTTGCGTCCGCCGTGGCGGGTGAGGGCCACGGCCACGCGGTCGCCGTGCCAGGCCAGGCCGAAGTCGCGCGGGTTGACGAAAACGTCCTTGCGGCGCTTGTCGTCGAGAATCACATAGCCCACGCCCGAGCGCTGCACCTCCAGGCGTCCCGTGACCAGGCGCATGCTCTCGGCCAGGCCCCAGGCCCCCTGGATGCGGATGATCCGCCCGCTCTGGGTGAGCGTCTCCAGCAGGTGCAGCGCCTGGGCCTTCTGCACCTTGTGCGCGCCCAGCCCCGCGAGCACGTCCTTCACGGTGAGGGGCCTGCCGCGCTCCTTGAAGAGGGCCAGCAGCGAAGCCTCGTCCATGCGCGTCGCGACGTGCCCGGTCTTGCGGGCGCGTTTGGCCATGCGGTCGGATCGTTTGGAGCTCATGCGGCCTCCACGCGGTTTCTGCCGTTGCGTTTGGCCAGGTAGACGGCCTGATCCACGCGCTGGAGCAAGGTCTGGAGGGATTCCCCCTGGCGCGCCTGGGCCACGCCGAAGCTGCACGTGACGCCGGGCGCGCCCGCGAAGGGGTGCCGGGACACAATCTCGCAGAGGCGTCCGGCCAGTTCAAGGGCATCGTCCTGGACGGTATAGGGGGAGAGGATCATGAACTCCTCGCCGCCCCAGCGGCCCAGGGCGTCGGTGTCGCGGATGTTGCGCAGCACGAGCCCGGCCAGCTCCTGGAGCACTAGGTCCCCGGCCATGTGGCCGTGGGTGTCGTTGACGGCCTTGAAGTGGTCGATGTCGAACATGATGAGGCTCAGCGGGGCCCCGTAACGCCGGAAGCGCACGTGCTCGGTGTTGATGGCTTCGGAGAGCTTGTAGCGGTTGGCCACGCCGGTGAGGCTGTCCGTGGTGGCGCGGTAGATGAGCTGGACGCGCTCCTGCTCCAGGGGCGTGATGTCGGTGAAGGTGACCACCTCGCGGTCCAGCTCGGGGAAGCCCTTGTGGGTCACCCAGAACATGTTGTCGCCGGAGCATGGCTCGCCGTCGGTGGAGAAGCAGACGGTGTGCTGGCGTCCGGGCTTGGAGCGCAGGATGTCCAGCCAGGTGAAGTCGTGCAGGGGGATGTTCTCTCCGGCCATGTGGATGCTGGTCCTGGACCCGGGCCTGCCTTCCAGGAGGCTTTCGAGCGTTTCGTGCCCCAGGTGCTGGAGGCAGGTGCGGTTGGCGTAGTCCATGCGCCCTTCGCGCGTGGAGATGATGCAGTGGGGGTTGATGTCCAGGAGGTAGGAGAAGAGCGCGGCCCGGGCTTCCTCCTGGCGGCGGTGCAGGGCGTGCCGGGCGTGGCGGTAGAGCACGGGGAGGGCGGCCCCCCGGTCCAGCGGCTTGCGCAGGCAGCCGTCGATGCCCGCCTCCACGGCCTGGAAGAGGACGGGCTCCTCGTCCTGGGAGACCAGGGCCAGCACGGGGGTGTCCGGGGCGTGGGTCTTGAGGATGGTCGCCAGCGAAATGCCGTCCAGGGAGGGCGGCAGGGTCAGGGCCGTGAGCACCATGTCGGGGCGTCGTTCCCGGAAGATCTTGAGTCCCTGGGAGCCGTCGCTGGCGTGAAGGAATTCCCTCGTCAGGGGGCGAAGGAGGTCCTGGAGGTCCGAGGCGGTCTGGTCGTCGTCCTCGACCAGGAGCAGGGTGGTCTTCGCGAGGGTTTCTTCCGGCGTGGGGGCGTTGCGCATGGGAGGAGGGTACAGGATTCGCGAGGTTTTGTCCCCTGGGAGGGGCGGCGTTTCGCGGCTTGTGAAACGCTCCGCCGGTCTGGCCGTGCGCAAGGAGCGTTTTCAGAATCGATTCCATCTGGCACAATGCGATAAAACGCGTTACGAAGGATTGAAAACCATGTCCGGATCGGGTTGGGAACTTGTTGGCGAAGTGCACCTTGGGGCGGAGTTGACCTTCGACGAGGCCCGGGAGGCGGAAGGCCTCCTGCGCGGCGAGCTGGAGGCGCTCATGGAGGAACTGGGCTCGCCCTGGCTCGACGCCAGGGTGACGGGCGAAGGGCTCCTCTTCACGGCTTCGCCACGCGAGGGTGAACAGGAAGACCTCCTGGAGTTGTGCCGGGGCCTCGCGCGGCTGCTTGACCCTGGCGCGCGCGGCCGTCTGGTGGCCGTGGGGGAGGACTTCGGCCCGGTGCTTGTCTTCGGCTTCACCGCGCGCGGCGTGGAGCATCCGCCAGGGGATTGAGACGGGCCCTTCTTTCCCCCAAAGCTCCGGCAATCGTGAAGAAAGTATCAAGGTGCGCATTGTTGACAAAATGATTACAAATGTGAATACACGATGCCGTGTTTTCGTTATGCATAGACAATATCTATCGGGTGGAGGGGAGGCATGGGAATCCGTCGCAAGATGTTCCTGCCGTTCGTCGCGGCCATCGTCGTGCTCGGCGGGGCGAGCCTCTGGGTGCTCTATTCGTCCCTGGAGAACCTGGAGGAGAAGTTCATCGGCCATGTGCTGGCGGGCAAGGCGGCCGAGGTGCAAAGCGCCATCGAGAGCGCCTCGCGCGCGGCCATGGAGCAGGCGGTGCTCTTCTCGCGCATTCCTGGGGTCCAGGCCGCTTATGAGGAGGCCCTGGGGGGCAACATTTCCGACGAGTCCGACCCGGCCGTGCAGCGCGCCCGCGAGGCCATCCGCCGCGAACTGGGGGGGCTGCTCCAGGGCTACGAGGCGGGCATGGGCCGCAAGCTCCAACTGCACTACCACCTGCCCAACGTGCGCAGCCTCGTGCGCCTGTGGCGCGACAAGCAGGTGGTGCGCGGCGGCCAGAAGCTCGACGTCTCCGACGATCTCTCGAGCTTCCGCCCCACCGTGGCCGAGGTGAACCGCTCCGGCAAGCCCGTGATGGGCATCGAACTGGGCGAGGGCGGCTTCGCCATCCGGGGCGTCACCCCCGTGCTGAGCGCCCAGGGCAAGCCCGTGGGCTCCGTGGAGACCCTGGCCGACTTCGCCGCCGTGCTCCAGGGAGCGTCCAGCGGCGGCCAGCAGCTGATCCTGTACATGAACGCGGAGCACCTGAAGATCACCGCCGCCCTGCGCGACAGCGCCAAGTACCCCTTGCTGGCCGACCGCTACGTGCTGGTCTCCGGCGGCAAGGACGCCCAGGCCGAAAAGCTCGTCTCGCCCGCCCTGCTGGACAGGGGGGCCAAGGGCCTGGCCCAGGAGACCCGCGAGGGCCTGGCCCTGGGCGCGTTCCCCATCAAGGACTACAAGGGGACACAGGTGGGCGTGGTGGTGGCGGTGCTGGACATCCGCACGGAAAAGGCCCTCATCTCCATGGTGGAATACACCCTGGCGGGCATGCTCCTCCTGCTGCTGGCCGTGCCCACGGGCATCGCCGGATACGCCTTCAACA
This sequence comes from Fundidesulfovibrio magnetotacticus, assembly GCF_013019105.1. NCBI lineage: Bacteria > Pseudomonadati > Thermodesulfobacteriota > Desulfovibrionia > Desulfovibrionales > Desulfovibrionaceae > Fundidesulfovibrio > Fundidesulfovibrio magnetotacticus. The sequence goes on along the minus strand of NZ_BLTE01000001.1, from coordinate 673,137 downwards.
AACTCGTGGCCCGGCCCGTGGACCTGATCGTCGAGAAGATCAAGGACATCACCGAGGACAAGGCCGACCTCACCGCCAAACTGCCCGCCGACTCCGGCGACGAGATGGCCAGCCTCGCCCAGTGGTTCAACAGGCTCATGGACAAACTCTCCGGGTTCATCTCCCTGAACAAGGCCGTGCTTGACGCCGTGCCCGACCCCCTCTTCGTGGTGGACAAGGACCGGCGCATCCTCCTGGCCAACAAGGCCACCGCCGAGCTGGCCGGACACAACCAGGACGCCCTGCGCGGCCAGGGCTGCGCCGACATCTTCGGCACCGACGTGTGCGGCACCACCCGTTGTCCGGTGCGGATGATCCAGGACGGCAAGGCCGTGGCCCAGGATACCGTCATCGACTGCCGCAAGGCCGGCAAGCGCATGGTCATCAAACCCTTCGTCCAGGCCGTGCGCGACGCGCACGGGCACGAGTTCGGCTGGCTGGAGTTCGCCCAGAACATCACCGGCGTGGTGGAGCGCGAGGAGGCCCTGCAGGAACACCTCGACCAGCTCCAGACCGTCAACGCCGAAATCTCCCACGTGGCCGGGGAGATCACCGGCTCGCTGCGCACCATCTCCACCCAGGTGGAGGAGGTGAACCGGGGCGCGGGAGTGCAGCGCCGCCGCGTGGAGGAGACCATGGCCGCCATGACCCAGATGACCGGGGCCGCGCGCGACGTGGCCCACAGCGCCCAGGCCGCCGCCACCCAGGCCGAGGAGGCCCGGGGTGCGGCCGCCGAGGGCGAGCAGGTGGTGCGCCAGGCCACCGGCGTGATCAACGCCGTCAAGGACCAGACCGAACTGCTCAAGGCCAACATGGGCGCCCTGGGCCAGCGCGCCCAGGATATCGGGCGCATCCTCACCGTGATCTCCGACATCGCCGACCAGACCAACCTCCTGGCCCTGAACGCCGCCATCGAGGCCGCACGGGCCGGAGAGGCCGGGCGGGGCTTCGCCGTGGTGGCCGACGAGGTGCGCAAGCTGGCCGAAAAGACCATGACCGCCACCGGCGAGGTCACCCAGGTGATTTCCGCCATCCAGCAGGAGACCCACCGCAACCTGGAGGTCACCGAGCAGGCCGCGCGCACGGTGGACGAAGCCACCATGCTCTCGGGCCGCTCCGGCGAGAACCTGCACCGCATCGTGGAGCTGGTGACGGGCACGGCCGGGCAGGTGCAGTCCATCGCGGCGGCGGTGGAGGAGCAGTCGGCCGTGAGCGTGCACATCTCCAAGGCCCTGGACGACGTGTCCGCCGTGTCCGAGGACACGGCCAAGGGCATGGACGAGTCGGCCCATTCCCTGGCCCAGCTGGGGCAGCTGGCCGAACGCCTGAAGACCGTGAGCCTGGGCATGTAGCGAACGCTCCGCCAAGGATCGAAGCGATACGGCCGGCCAGGGTGTCCCCCTGGTCGGCCGTTTGCGTCGCGGTTGCGGCCGTCCGGCGCGCCGGGCTCAGGAAGGCAGTGCGCGGGTTGCCGCCAACGGCTTGCAGTCCGTGGCCTTTTCTCCCTCGCACTGCAACTCGCGGATCAGGCTGCCCAGCACCTGGGCCTGGGAGGACAGCTCGGCCACGGCCGAGGAGGCGTGGCGCATGGCCTCCGATGTCAACGAGGAGATGCGGTTGATGTCCTCCACGCTGCGGTTGATCTCCTCGCTGGCCGCGCTCTGCTGCTCCGCGGCCGTGGCGATGGAGCGCACCTGGTCGGCCGCGTTCTCCACAAGCTCCACGATCTGGCGCAGGGACTCGCCGGAGCTGTTGGCCAGCCCGGTGGCCTCCTCGATGAGCCTGGCGGCCGTCTCCACGTTGTTCACGTTCACGCGCGCGCCCTGCTGGATGCCGGAGATGGCCTCGCCCACCTCGCGGGTGGCGGTCATGGTCTTTTCGGCCAGCTTGCGCACCTCGTCGGCCACCACGGCGAAGCCGCGCCCGGCGTCACCGGCGCGTGCGGCCTCGATGGCGGCGTTCAAGGCCAGGAGGTTGGTCTGGTCGGCGATGTCGTTGATCACGGTCATCACCTGGCTGATGCCCTCGGCGCGTCGGCCCAGGGCGTTCATGTCGGTCTTGAGGGCCTGGGCCTGGTCCATGACGTGGCTGATGCCCTGCACCACCTTTTCCACCACGTGCGAGCCTTCCTCGGCCATGTCCTTGGCGCGCACGGTGGTCTCGGCGGCCTGGGAGGCGTTGCGGGCCACTTCCAGCACGGTGGCGTTCATCTCTTCCATGGCCGTGGCCGTCTCGTCGGTGCGACGGGCCTGCTCCTGCGAGCCCCGGCTGGATTCCTCCACCTGGGCCGTAAGCTCTTCCGAGGCCGATGAGACCACGGCCACCACGTCCTCCAGGCGTGCTGCGGCGGCCAGCATGCCCTCGGCCTTGGCGCGCTCGGCCTGGGCCAGGGCCTCTTCGGCCTGGAGCACGGCCTTGCGGGCGATCTCGGTCTGCTCTTCGGCCTCGCGGGTCTTGCCCTCGGCGGTGGCGATCATGCCGCGCAGGCGCTCCACCATCACGCGCAGGGAGTCCGAGAGCACGCCCAGTTCGTCGTCGCGGCGAACGTCCAGGGATCGGTCCAGCTGGCCCTGGGCCACGGCGTGGGCGAAGTCCGCGTTGGCGGCCAGATCCCGGACCATGGCGCGCACGATGAAGAAGATGATCAGGCTCACCAAAACGATGCCCGCCCCTCCGAACGCTGCGGTGGCGTCGCGCACGGCCTTGGAGGCTTCGGCCGAATCGGCCCTGTTCACGGTGACGGCCACGATCCAGCCAGTGGCCTTTTCGCGGGTGAAGGCCACCGACTGCTCCTCGCCCTGGTCCGCGTGGGAGACCTGGCCCTTGTCCAGGCCCACGAGCCCGCGCCCCCATGCGCTCTCGGCCAGGTTGCGCTTCATGATGAGCGCGGCGTCCGGGTGGGCGAACACCAGGCCCTGGCGGGTGGCCAGGAAGGCGTGCCCCGTGCGGCCCAGCCGGATGGGGGAGACCATGGTGTCCGTGAACTTGCCCAAATCCACCCGGGCGTAGACCACCCCCATGATGCGCCCGCCGTCCTTGACGGGCGCGGCCACGATGAACACCGGCTTGCCCGTGACGCGGCTGACCAGCGGCTCCGAGACCGAAGCCTCGCCCCGCATGGCCAGCTTGAAGTAGTCGCGGTCGGCAAAGTTGCCAGTGGCCTTGGGGTCGCTGCTGAGCACGGTCTCGCCCTTGACGTCCAGGAGGTTGGCGGCCTGCACGGACTCCTCGAACCCGGTGAGCTCCTTGAGGGCGGTCACGGCGGCCTCCCGCGAGGCGGGGGAGGGCTCCCGGAGGAAACCGACGATCTGGGGCGACCGGCTCTGGATGAGCAGTACCGCCCGGATGTCCTCGACCCACATGCCCGTGCCCTTGGCCAGGATGTCCACGGAACTGGACGAGGCGTTCAGCATCTCGTTCCAGAGCTGATCTGCGGCCTTGCGGTAGGAAAAGTAGCTGGCCAGCCCCATGGTGAGGAACACTGCGCAGAGTGTCGGGACGAGAATCTTGCCGCGCAAGCCCATTTTCATAAGAAACCTCCGGATTCGGTCGAGCAGCGCTGTCCGCCTGGACGCAGCGCGGCTCCCGGGGGAAGGCGCGCCCTGCGCGTGGGCGGAATCAGGATTGCAACAGGGAGGAACCCGGGGGGGCAAGCCGGCCGGACAATGAATCGTAACCCTAATGTAACAGCATGCCGGGCTGTTGGGAAGATGAATCACGAAATGACGGTGTTCCGTGCACGGCCCAGGGGAGCCCCGCGCCAGAGGAAAACATCCCCGGGCTCTTGACCCCGAGGGCAAGGAGGGGCACTGCCTTTGCGGGACATTCCCCGCGAGGTAGACCATGCATCCATCGTATTGCGCGCCGCGCCAGGCGGCGAGCCCGTTGCGTCCGGCCCTTTTCGTTCTGGCCATGGCCCTGCTGGTGGGGGCGTGCGGCCCCAAACCGTCCGGCATGGACGTCACCTTCAAGCCCAAGCCCTCCTGGACCACCGAAAAGGCCATCGACGACCTCAAGGAAATGCCCCAGGACGCCCTGGCCTACATGGACAAGGCCCAGGCCGACGCCCCGCTCCTGGACCCCGGCTCGGCCAAGATGCGCGCCGAGATCTACATTGAGCGCCTCTTCGGACCCTGGCGCGGCGCCAACCCGGCCTACGCCCTCAAGTCGGCCCAGCGCTCCCTCACGGCCTACTCGCGCAAGCCCGGCTACGACGAACTCGGCGCGGCCCGCCTGCGCCCCTGGGCCGACCGCATCATCTGGAACGCCAACCTGCGCTCCTTCGCCAAGGCCCGTCGCCCGGCCATCGCCGTGGCCAACACCAACCTGCGCGCCATCCCCACCATGGACCCCCGCTACGGCACGCCCGGGCGTCCGGGCCAGGGCTATCCCTTCGACATGCTCCAGATGTCCGCCCTGTGGGTGGGCACGCCCGTGCTGGTGGACCACGTAAGCCGCGACGGCCAGTGGGCCCTGGTGGAGTCGGCCATCGCCCCGGGCTGGGTGCGCTCCGCCGACCTGGCCTACGTGGACGACGCCTTCATGAACGGCTGGCTCACCCGGGCCTTCGCCACCGTGACGGCCGAGAAGGTCCCCCTGACGCCCGGGCTTTCGGCCGGCGTGGGCGCGGTGCTCCCCGTGGAGGAGACCGACGGCGTGCGCCTGAAGATCATGGTCCCCCAGGCGGGTCCCGGCGGGCAGGCGGCGGTCTCGACGGTGTGGCTCACCCAGGGCGAGGCGGCGCTCATGCCCCAGGCGGCCACGCCGCGCAACATCGCCCGCGCGGCCAACCAGATGATGGGGCAGGCCTACGGCTGGGGCGGCCTGGACGGCAAGCGCGACTGCTCCGCCGCCACCCGCGACGTGCTGGCCCCCTTCGGCCTCTGGCTGCCGCGCAACTCCGCCGCCCAGGCCAAGCGCGGCACCTTCATCCCCCTGGACGGCATGACCGGCGAGGAAAAGGAGCAGGTGATCCTCAAAAACGCCATCCCCTTCAGCACGCTCATCTGGATGCCCGGGCACATCCTGCTCTATGTGGGGCAGTACAAGGGCCATCCGGCGGCCTTCCACAACATGTGGGGCATGCGCACCCTGGAAAACGGGGCCGAGGGACGCAAGGTGGTGGGCAAAGCCGTGATCACCACGCTGCGCCTGGGCGAGAACTACCCGGAAGTGGGGCCCGAGCGCATCATGCTGGGCCGCGTGCGCGGCATCACCCTGGTGACCCCGGCCGGAGGCAAGGACGCCCAGGAGCCCGCCACCGAGGAGGAAGCCCCGGACCCGGACCAGTAACCCCGGCGTTGTCCGCGCGGCCCGCCCGGGCCGCGCGCCGCGACCATGGCAGGGACGCCGCGACGCCGGGAGTCGCGATCGCCGCATCGGAAGAACGGCGCGGGACCGCCCAGCGCCAGGGAGGCGCGCCGTGACCATCGATCTCAAGAACACCCTGCTGGTCTGCGCGGCGGTGCTGGCGCTGCTGGCCATGGTGAAGCGCCTGGGTTCCAGCAGGCCGCATCGCCTTAGCCTGGCCCAGAAGAACCTCATCGCCACGAACTTCGGCTCGTTCACCACGCTCTACACGCTCTTTCTGGGGCTTGCGGTGGTCACGCTCCTGCAGGATTACAATTCCCTGGAGGAGGCCGCCACCCAGGAGGCCGACCTCCTGCGCGTGGAGCACGAGCTCTCGCGCGAGCTGCCGGGTTCCGGCCCCTTCCGGGAGGCCCTGCGCGCCCACGTGGGCTGGGTGATGGGGCCGGGCTGGGAGCGCATGGCCCGGGGCGAGCGCGACGACGGCGGCGAGGAGATCTATCGCGGGGTCTGGCAGGCCCTGCACGGCATGGCCGTGCCCGACGCCCAGGCGGCCCAGCTTCGGCTGTTCATCCTGGACAAGATGGTGGACATCAACAGGCTGCGCCACCGGCGCATGCTGGCCGCCAGCGGCAACCTCTACACGCCCATCTGGGTCCTGGTGCTCCTGGGGGCGTTCTTCACCGTGGCAGGCTTCTACTTCATCGACGCCGAGCATCCGGCGGCGGACCTCTTCTTCGCGGCCATGATGCTGAGCCTCGTGCTGGGCAACGTGTTCATCCTCTACGAGCTGGACACGCCCTATTCCGGGATCATCCACATCGGCCCCGAGCGTTTCGCGGCCCTCCATGCCGCCATGGCCGCCCCCGGAGGGGGATGACGGGCAAGGCCCCTCGCGGGAGGGCTGGCCCGGCTGCCTTCCTGGCGACGGACGCCTTGCGAGGCCGCGCCACTAGACGAGGCGGTCGATGGCCAGGTTCAGGCTCCGGGGGTCCAGGCAGGCCTCGATGGCCAGGCCTCCGGGGCCGTCCTTGGGGGTGCGCGCCAGGTCCACCAGTTCGGGGCGCAGGGGGGCGAGCCTGCGCGAGTGGCTTACTTTCACCAGGGGGCGCGCCGGGGTCTCGGGGCGCGAGTCCACCACCACGGCGTAGGTCTGATCCGACAGGCGCACGAAGGAACCCGGCGGGTAGACGCCGAAGCACTCCACGAACTTCTCCAACAGTCCCGGGTGGAAGCTCTCGTTGCGCCAGGCGAACATGGACTTCACCGAGTCGTGGGGCGTGAAGGCCTTCTTGTAGACGCGGTCGCTGGTGAGGGCGTCGTAGATGTCCACGATGGTCAGGATGCGCGAGAAGGGGTCCTTCTCGTCGCCCTGAAGCTTGCGGGGGTAGCCCTGGCCGTCGTAGCGCTCGTGGTGGTGCAGCACGCCCAGGAGGATGTCGGTGGTGATGCCCGGCTGGCCGCGCAGCAACTCGTAGCCCAGCACGCTGTGGCGGCGCATCACGTCGAATTCCCTCTCGGAGAGGCGTCCGGGCTTGTTGAGGATGTCCAGGGGGATCCTGAACTTGCCCAGGTCGTGGTAGAGCCCGGCGAAGCCCAGGCGGCGCAGTTCCTCGCCCTCCATGCCCAGGTGGCGGCCGAAGAGCAGGGCCAGGAGCGAGACGTTCAGGCTGTGGCGCAGCGTGTATTCGTCGTGGTGGTGGAGCTTGGCCAGCAGCAGCAGCTGGGCCGGGTCCGTCGCCATGCCCGAAAGGAGCGTGTCCACGGCGGCGAAGGACTGGGAGTAGTCCACCTCCAGGCCCTCGCGCACCTTGCGCATCACGTCCATCACATGGCCCAGGCAGTGGGCGTAGACCTTCCCGGCCGGGGCGTCCGGGGGCGGGGCGGAATCCCGGGACTCTTCGGGAGCCGGTCCGGAATGCTGGCCGGGCGTCTGGACGGGGGCCGGATCGGGGCTCTGGGCGGAGGCCTGCGCGCTCCCGGGGCGCGGGGCGAGGGTCTTTTCCGTGTCCACCGTGACGGTCCGGACCCCGGAATCCTTCAGGGCGCGGATGCGCTCGGTGTCGTGCATCCAGTCGCGCACGGATTCGAGAGGGCTCCGCAGGGTGCCTTCTCCCGCGCGCTCCACGTACATGCCCGGGACGAGCTGGTCGATGGGGATTTCCTTGAGCATGTCTGGCCCGCTTCTCTGCTTGGACTCGGGCGCGGCACGCATTCGCCCACCAGAACGCTACACTTTCCGGGCGCGCCGGTAAAGCGCCGCGCGTCAGGTGAGCGCGCCGGACGGGGAATCCCGCAACGGACGTCTCCCCCGGACGCCGACCCGGGTCTGCGTCTGGTGCCGGGCCGTGCCAGGCGGGTCAGCAGGCGCAACGGTAGAGCTCCCAGGTTTCCATGAAGGCCTTGTCGAAGGAGCGCTCCTCCATGGCGGCGCGGGCGGCGCGGCTCATGCGTTTGCGGCGGGGCTCGTCGCGCAGCAGTTCGGCCATGGCCCGGCAGAGGCTTTGCGCGTCGCCCCGGGGCGCGACGACACCCGTGACGCCGTCCTCCACGTTCTCCCGTGGGCCGCCCTGCGCGCCCACCACCACGGGCAGGCCCGAGGCCTGGGCCTCCAGGACCACGTTGCCGAAGGTGTCAGTGGCGCTGGGGAACACGAAGAGATCGCAGGAGGCGTAGAGGCGGGCCAGGTCGTCGCCCTGGATGTAGCCGGTGAACACCGCGCCCTTGCCTTCGAGCCCCTGCTTCATCTCCCGGGCGTAGGGTCCGTCTCCGGCCACCACAAGGTTGGCCTCGGGCAGGGTGCGGCGCAGCTCCAGGAAGGCCTCGGCCAGCAGGTGCAGGTTCTTCTCCCGGGAGATGCGGCCCACGTAGAGCAGGGCGGGGCCTTTGCGCACGCCCCAGCGCTCCAGGATGCCGTCGCGCTTGGCCGGGGTGAAGCGTTCGATGTCCACGCCCCTGGTGAACAGGGTGATCTTGCGCCGCTCGATGCCCTTTGCGGCCAGCTCGTCCCCGGTGGCCTTGCTGGGCACGAAGACCTTATCCATCTGATTGTAATACCAGAGCATGTACTTCCACATGAGTTCCTCCATGGCGTCGTCTCCCGTGAGGGCCTTGGCGTACTGGGGGAAGGCCGTGTGGTAGGTGCCGTAGACCGGCAGCTTGAGGATGCGCGCGATGCCCAGGGCCGCGAGCCCGATGGGGCCGGGCGTGGCCGAGTGCAGGTGGGTGAAGCCCTGCTCGTGGACGTATTCGAGCATCTCCAGGAAGGGCGGGTAGTGGAAGGTCTGGCCGGGATACTCGGCCAACTCGCAGCTGCCGATGGGCGCGAACTGGCGCACGCCCTCGATGTCCGCGCCGTCCTGGCGCGAGCAGGTGATCACGCGCAGCTCCTTGCCGTGCTTGAGGGCCATGTCCACCTGCATCCTGAGGGTGAGGGCCACGCCGTTCACGTCGTGGAAGGTGTCGGTGAAGTGGCCGACCTTCACGTTCTGGCCTTCCGTTCCGCCCCGCAGGGCGGCGTGAGCCTGGCGGCAGAGGGCGCGGTCCTTGGTGAAGACGGTGTAGGCCACGAAGTAGGGCGCCAGGGCCGTGTAGAGCGCCCCTGCCGCGCCCAGGCCGTTGAACACGTCGAAGAGGTTGGCCCCGGAGAGCTGGCGCAGCAGCCTGTCGCCGAACCCGGCAAGCACCTTGTCGGAGGCGCGGGTGACGAAGCGGAACCATTCGTCCTCCAGGCTGGCCCCGGCGTGCTCCCCGGAGCGCGGGGCGGCTCCGGGCGCTGTCCCGGACTTGGCCATGGCGAAGAGGGCCTTGTCCTCGTGGATCAGGCGCTCGGCCTCGTGGCGCAGCATGTCCGGCAGCGAGCCCGAGGCCGGGGCGCGCCGCGAGCGCTTCACGGCCGTCCAGAGGGCCTGGAGCCGGAAGACCACGCCCGCCCTGCGGCCCGGATCGCCCGAGAGAAAGCGGTCCAGGAAGGTGAGCAGCACGTCCTTGTCCACGGTGCGCTCCAGCCCGAAGCGCGCTTTGTAGAACTGGTAGGCGATGGCGTAGAGGTTGTGGGCCATGGCCTTGGGGGAGGAAGTGCGCCCGGCGGGGCGCGCGCGGCCCTGGGCCACGGACTCCAGGAACGCCGGCAGGCCCTTCGCGTCCGGCACGTGGGTGTGCATGGAGGCGATGCCCAGGGAGCTGTGGTCGTCGGAGCCGCCGGTGAGCCCTTTGACCCACGGGGTCGCGCCCACGGGCTCCAGGCCGTGGCGGTCCGCCAAGCGCTCCATGTCTTTGCGCGTCAGCCCGGTGAGGAGGCTTCGGAGGGTGTCGTTCTGGTAGGCGTCGCGGGTGCCGTTGAGCTCGAAGGTCTCGAAGAGCAGGAGCATGCGCTCGAAGTGCCAGGGCGTGAGCTTGTCGTTGACCCCGAAGAGCGGGTGGGCCAGCACGTGGACGATGCCCTCCCCGCGCAGGTAGGCCACGAGATCGTGGATGTTCTCTCGGACTTTCTGGATGTCCTGGTGGATGGCCTCGTCGATGTCCAGGACCAGCACGTGGGCCTTGCAGCCGTCCTCGGGGAAATAGGTGGTGACCTCCTCGCTCACGAAGGTCCCCGGCAGATGGGCGATCTCCAGGGCTCCGGCGATGGTGTTGTGGTCGGTGATGGTCACCAGGTCCATGCCCCTGCTTTTGGCGATCTCGTAGAGCTTGCGTGGTTCGGTGAAGCTTTCGGGACAGCCGAGCTTCTGGAGGAACCACTGGGAGGGGCGGGTGGAGTGCTTGGAGTGGACGTGGAGGTCGATTTTCATGGCCTGGCTCCTGGATTGAGGCTCAAACGCCGGATCGGCCCCGTGGGGCCGATCCGGCGTGTGGTTCTGGGGTTGTCCGGCGAGTGGCCGCGCCGGGCGGCGGGGGGGAGCGTCCGGGCGGACCGGGCCGCATGAAGGCTGGAGAGGGTGGTGCGGGTGGCGCTGCGGCGCGTCCGCACGGACGGGCGCGGCGTGCGCCGGGCTTGGCGGCGGCTTGCGTCGGCGGATGATGGTGGCTGTGCTGCCAAGGCCTGCGTCCTCCCTGTTCCGGGAGGGCTAGCATGCGCGGGGTTGTGCGTCGTGACGCCAGGCGGTGGATTGCGTGACAGCTGGAGGCGGTCCTGTGTCGGGGGCGGGGCGGCGCGCCGGGACGTGCCGGGAGGGCGGGGCACGAAGGAAGCCGGATAAGGCGCGCCGTGGCCGGAACGGGTTCGGGCGGCCCCGAAACGCAGGGCCGAGTCGGGAGGAGCAAGGCAGGTTGGACGGCAGGCGCGCGGGCCAGCGGAGAGGCTATTTGGAGAGCGCGGCCTTCTCGCTTGCGAAGAAGACGTAGTTCCCGGCGATGCTGCCGCTGCCGGGGCTCACGGCGGCGGGGGGCTTTGAGGCGGTGAACATGCCGCTGTAGCCGACGGCCACGAAGTATCCGCCGGAGGGGTCCTTGGGGTGCTTCATGAGCAGGTCGAAGGCGAAGCCGGAGGGCGTGATGGCCTGGGTGGGGTAGGTTTTCTGGGCCTTGACGAGCACGTTGCCTTTTTCGTCGCAGAGGTAGGCGGCCAGGGTGAGGTCCTCCACGGTGTCGGCCCAAAGCGGGAGGTTCTCCTTGATGGGCCAGGCCGTGCCCTTGACCTCGAACTGCCCCTCGTGGGGTTGCGTGAGCAGGTCGAAGTGCATGAACTTGGCGTAGATCTTCAGGGACCCGCCATCCTCCCAGGGTTTCACCACGAGATGCGCGGCCGTGAGCTTGGAGGTGCAGCCCGCCAGCGCCAGGGCCAGCAGGGCCGCGCAAGCCAGGAGCGTTGCAGCCGGAAACGGGGACCTGCCACGCGGGGGGACGCTGGGAAGGAACGCCATCATGTCGGACGGATATCCTGAAACATCCGGGCTGGCAAGCGGGTGGCCGGGGGGGGGGGGCAGCCATGGCGGTGTGGGCGTCTCCGGTGGCGAGGCTCTCAGAGGAGCGACAAAAAAGGCGGCCGGGGTTTCCCCCGGCCGCCAGGAAGGCGATCGGAAACAAGTCCTAGAACTTGTACTGGAGGCCGATGCCCAGCATGAACATGTCGCCGCTGCGGGCCTGGTTGACGAAGCGACGGCCCCAGACGGAGCTGTCGAACTCGCCGTGGGACCAGCCGAAGGTGGCGATGGCGGCCAGGTTCTCGTAGATGTTGTAGGTGTTGTCGAAGTTGATGCCGAGCAGGTACTCGGTCTCGGCCAGGTCGCGGCCCATCTGGTAGAACTGGCCGGAACCCAGGATGGCGTTGGCGCGGCGCAGGCCGGCGGCGGAGTTGGTGCCGCGCACGTAGGCGAAGGTGAGGCGGTGGCTCAGGTCGGCCATGAAGGACATGTTGTTGAGCGAAGCGGTGAAGCCCCAGGAGCCCACGGGGTTCACGCCCACGTAGGTGCTGGTGAAGGCCTGGTCGGAGTCGAACAGGAAGGAGGTGCTGGAGCCCCAGGTGCCGGCGATGGTGGGCAGACGTTCGGAGCCGTTGCGCAGGGAGGCGTCTTCACCGGTGGACCACCAGAAGGCGATCTGGGGGGTGAGCATGTCCAGGCCGGTGTACTCGGCGGCCACGTCGAAGAAGAAGCCCTTGCGACGGTTGGGGGAGCGGTCGTTGCCGTTGCCCTCGCCGTAGATCACGTCGGCGTAGAACTTGAAGGGATCCAGGGCGGTCACTTCGAACGCGCCGCCGACCCACCAGTAGATGTTCTGGGCGTTGCGGAAGCCGGGGGCCAGGGCGAAGGTGCCGGCGGCCATCAGGTTCTGCTGCAGCGTGGCGTTGTAGAGGCCGCAGTTGCCGGCGCCGACGCCGTAGTTGGCGTTGCGGCCGGCCACGCCGATCAGGCCCCAGGGGGTGGCGCTGAAGCCGTCCAGGGTGATGGGCACGGAGAGGTAGTAACCGTCGAACTCGTCAGGCACCTGGGTGGTGGTGGGGTCCATGTCGCGGTTGGTGTCCAGGAAGCGCATGAAGCCGCCCACGATCTTCACCTTGTCGTCCACCACGGGGATGTTCACCATGGCGGCGGCGACCTGGGTGTCCATGATCAGGGAGCTGCCGGCGAAGAAGGAGGCGTGGGCGATGGCCAGGGGCTGGAGGCCGATGGTGAACTCCACGTCGGTGCCGGGCCACTTGAACTGCAGGAAGGCCTGGTAGACGTCGATGGCCACGCGCGGGTTGTCCACGGTGTAGGTGCCGTTGCCCCAGGGGGTGTTGTTGGCGCGGATGCCGAAACGGAACTTGAGGTTCTCGTTGGTGATGAAGTCGGTGCGCAGGCGGAAGCGCTCCCAGATGGTGAAGGCGTCGTAGGTCTGAGTGCCGGTGCCGTCCCAGCCGGTGTAGTTGGCTTTGCTCCACATGTTGGCGTGGATGCGGGCGTCGCCGGTCATCTTGACCTCGGTGGCCGCGGAAGCGGCGGCGGCGCAAAGGGCCATGCTCACAAGCAGGGCCAGTGCCAGAAAACGTTTCATAAGGTTTGATCCTCCTCCTCGAGTTGATAAACGCTGCCACTGCCAGGAGAGCATGGCACAGGGCGGGAAGCCGCCCGGCCTCGCCCGAGAGCGGGGCCTCTTCCCTCCATGCCCTTGCCGCGTGAAGGCGTCCGGGGCGGCGCGTGGCGTCGCGCCTTGCTGCCCAGGCCGTCGGATCGGATGATGACGCGCATCCGTAACACGGGCAAACGATGTGTAAATTGAAAACATCCTGCTGACAAGTCAAATCGAATGACGTTTTTGTTAATGCGCATCCATTGTGAAAGAATGGGCGTGTTGTAAATTCAGCAGGTTGTCGGCATTCACACATCTCTTCCACTAGGTGTGAATGTTCTGGAAGAGGATACTATTGAGACTGATTGTCATGGTCAAGCCGTCCCGGGCATCTCGGGCACACGATGAGCAGGGCATTCGGCCGTGGGGAGTTGCCCGGCTTCCGGGCCGACAGGAGCCTTGTCGGCCAGGGGGCGGATCGAAGCGACGGGCCATGGAGGCAGGCGGCCGCGGCGGGCGTGCGGCCGGGGCGTGCGCGGCGCTCAAGCGCTTGGGAGGGCGGTCGGGACCGGGGCTTGGCCCGGCTCAATGGAGGCCGGCGCGGTGTCCCTCGCTGGGCAGCAGGCGGACGAGGCGGGGCTGGTAGGCGGCGCGACCAGGCTGGCAATGCGGGCAGCCCTCATAGAGGAGGAGGCAGTCCGCGTCGAGGAGTTCCGGCGGGACGCCCATCTGAAGAACCGTTTCGTCGGGGGGAAGGAGGGAGAGCACGGGCGATTTGCAACGGCGGCATTCGGCGTAAAGCAGGGAAGGATCGAATCTGGCGGACATGACGGCCTCCCGGTTGGCGAAGTTCAAGCCGACGGAGCACTTCCCCCATTATATGTCATAAGCTCAAAATGATGTAAAGCGCTGGGCCGGATGGCCGGGACCGGCCAAGAAAAAAGCCCCCGCGCATGCACGGGGGCTTTTTTCAAAGTATCCGAAGCCCTACTCGGGCTTCTTGCGGCGCTCCCACAGGCGCATGTCCTGCATTTTTTTGCGGCGGGCGCGCTGGAGTTCCTTGCAGACCAGGGGGGTGTCCTTGGAGTAGCCCCACTTGGCGCGGTATTCGTCGGGGGTCAGGCCATACTTGGCCAGGTGGCGCTTGGTGATCACCTTCATGGACTTGCCGGATTCCATGCAGATGATGGACTTTTCCCTGATGGCCTTTTTGGCGTCCAGGGGTTTGCCCTTGGCGTCTTCCTGGGCGGTTGGCGATGATGCTCCCGAACCTCCCTGCACGACGGCTTTGAGTCCGTGCATGAGGTTGCGCACCATGCTTACGATTTCCTGGGAGGTCATCACGCGGACTTTAGCCTGTGCCCTGACAATCTCCAGTGCTTCCTTCAAATAGTCGTCCATGAGGTCTCCTTAAACAACGGAAACAATCCAGCAAAATAGATGGATTGAATCTATCTGAATTTATAGTTTTGTAAATCTGTTTTTTCTCAGGGGCCCTGAGAGACCGCGGATGCCAGAGGGCGCTAGACAATCGCAAGGCGTTCCGAGTGAGGCGGAAAGAGGGGGCCCTGGCCGAAGCGCATGCCGGTCTGGCGCAGCATGGAGAGTTGCGCCCTGTTGCGCACGCCACTGGCTGCTGGAATCATCAGGAGGTTGTCCGCGAAGTGCGTGAAGCTCGCAAGTTCGGCCGCGCCGTCCGGGTCGCTGGTGAGGGCCACGGTGTCCAGCGCGCCCAGGCGCAGCACGTCGGCCGGGAGCATTTCAAGGAAAGGGCCGGCCGCAGCGTCCAGGCTGTCGATGTCGATGCCCAGGCGGAACCCGCTGCGCTTGAAGGACATCAGCTGCTCGATGGTGCGGAATCCCAGGGCCTTGCAGAGCGAGTCGGAGAAGAACAGGCAGAAGCGGGCCGCGTCCTGGTCCATGTCCCGGACGGCGCGCAAAAGGCGTGCGGGGGCCTCGCGGTCGGCCAGTTCGCGCGTGCCCAGGCGCACGCAGGCGAAGGCATCCTTGGCGAAGAGGGCGTGCTCGCCCCGGAGCAGGGCCTTGGCATGGGAAAATCCAGGCAGCAGCCGTGAACGAAGCACGGCGGGGCTCAACTCCACGGCGGCGACGGTCTCGTCCGCGAGCTCGTAGAGGGGGCAGTAGAGCGTGGGGGAGTTATGAAAGCCGCCCTGAGCGTTCGCGTTGGAGATGAATGCGTGCATGGCTCGCATGCTGGCAAATTGCATGCCATGGTGCTCTTTGTAATTACATCCAATAAAACAAAGTGTTACGTTTTGTGGCAACCTGTGCGTTCCTGAGAAAAGGGCGAATTGTGTCCTTTGAATGGGACTGTCGTCCTGTAAAGTGGACTATGGCCCGGCTTCACCTGGCGGACGCTTTGGGGTAGGGGCGGAGATGCGCTTCTTCATTCAAACCCTTGGCTGCAAGATCAACCAGTACGAGTCCCAGGCCGTGCGGGAGGCCTGGGAGGACGCCGGGTGGCGCGAGTCCCGGCAGGCCGCGGACGCACAGGTGGTGCTGGTGCACACCTGCGCCGTCACGGCCGGGGCCGTTGCCGACAGCCGGGGCGCCGTGCGCCGCGCCCTGCGCGAGGCCCCCGGCGCGCGCGTGCTCGTGGCCGGGTGCGCCTCCCAGGTGGAGCCCGGCCCCTTCGTGGAGCTGGCGGGCCGGGACAACGTGATCCCCCAGTCCCGCAAGGAGGGGCTGTGCGCCCTGCCCGACGGCGCGGCGCGGCCCCCCCGCGCCGGAGACTGGCCCGCCTTCGCCATCCGCCGTTTCAAGCGCTCGCGCCCGGTGCTCAAGGTGCAGGACGGCTGCTCCCACGGCTGCACCTACTGCATCGTGCCCCGCGCCAGGGGCGGGGCGCGCTCGCGGCCCTTCGCGGGCATCCTGGACGAGGCCCGGGCACTCCTGGGTTCGGGCAGCCGGGAGCTCATCCTTTCCGGGATCAATCTGGGCCAGTTCGATGCGGACGGCGGGGATTTCTGGGACATGCTCGCGCGCCTGGAGGCCGCCCTGACCCCCGAGTGGGCGGGCCGGGCCAGGCTGCGCCTCTCCTCGCTGGACCCGGGCATGCTCGGCCCGCGCGCGCTGGAGGTTCTGGCCGGTTCGCGCATGGTCTGTCCGCACGTGCACATCTCGCTGCAAAGCGCCGACGAGGGCGTGCTGCGCGCCATGGGTCGGGGCCACTACGGGCCGGAGGGCGTGCGGCGCTTCCTGGAGGGACTACGCCGGGAGAACCCGCTGGCAGCGGCGGGGGCGGACCTGCTCACGGGTTTTCCCGGGGAGAGCGAGGCGGCCTTCCGGGCCACCCTGGACTTCGTGGGGGCGGCGGGGCTGTGTTACGCCCACGTGTTCCCCTATTCGCGCCGCCCGGGCACCGTGGCGGCCCGCGCGCCCGGTCAGCTGCCCCGGGAGGTGAAGAAGGCGCGCGCCCGCGCCCTGCGCGAGGAGGCCCTGCGCCGCGAGCAGGACTACGTGGCGCGCCTGGCCCGTGCGCCGCGCCTCACCGTGGCCCTGGAGCGCGACGACCCGCCCTCGGGGGCCAGCGAGCACTACGTGGAGGTGCGCCTGGAGGGGGCCGGCGCGGCAGGCCTGCGCCCCGGCGCGCTGGTGGAGGTGCGCCCCGTGCGCGCCGAGGGGGCCCTCCTGCTGGCCGAGCCTCTGGAGTCTCCCCGGTCGCGTCCCCACGGCGGGGAGGCGGACGGTGAGGCGGCTCCCCGCGTGGAGCCTCCCCTTTACGAACGCCCGCTTGAAAAGGTAGAGTGAACGCTTCAGGCGCGCCCGCCCCGGGCCGCCAATCCAAAGCAGCGCCGCCCGGACGCGGCCTCGCGCCCGGCCCGGCAGGGAACCCTATGCCCAAAAGCATGACCGGCTTCGGCCGCTCCGTCACGGAAAACGACTACGCCAGCGTGGTCTGGGAGGCGCGCTCCGTCAACAGCCGCTACCTGGACCTCAAGTGGCGTCTGCCCCTGTTCCTGCGCTCCCAGGAAGCCGACCTGGAGAAGATCGTGCGCGCCCACGCCGATCGCGGCCGCATCGAGGTGAGCTGCAACTGCCAGCCCCACCGGGCCGAGGCCCTGGACGTGGCCCTGAACAAGCCCCTGGCCCGGGCCATGCTCCAGTCGGTGGAGGGCCTGGCGCGCGACATGGGCCGCTCTTTCGAGCCGGACTTCACCCGGCTCATGACCATCTCCCACCTCTGGCAGGAGGGGCTCTCCGACGCTCCCGACGAGCTGGCCGAGGCCCTGCGCCGGGGACTGGCCCTGGCCCTGGAGGATCTTCAGGCCGCCCGCGCCCGCGAGGGGGCGCTCCTGGCCGCGGACATCCTGCGCCGCCTGGAGCGCCTGGCCGGCTGGCACGGCCAGATCAAGGTCCTGGCCCCGCGCGTGAAGGAGGAGAAGTTCCAGGCCCTGCGCACGCGCCTGTCGGCCCTTCTCGAAAAGGTCGGCATCGAGGCCCCCGAGGAGCGCGTGCTCCAGGAGGTGGCCATGCTCTCCGACAAGCTCGACGTGTCGGAGGAGCTCACCCGCCTGGGCTGCCACCTGGACCAGATCCGCGAACTGCTGGGCCAGGACGGCGACGTGGGCAAGCGCCTGGACTTTCTGCTCCAGGAGGCCTTCCGCGAGATCAACACCTGCGGCAACAAGGCCCAGTCCATCGAGGTGAGCCGCATCGTGGTGGAGTTCAAGGCCGAGCTGGAAAAGGTGCGCGAACAGGTGCAGAACATCGAATAGGACCGTGGCGTGCAGAAAACAGGACTGCTCAACATCGGCTTCGGCAACTACGTGATCAGCGCGCGCGTGGTGGCCATCGTGAACCCCGCGTCCTCGCCCATGCGCCGCCTGCGCGAGGACGCCAAGGATTCCCAGCGGCTGGTGGACGCCACCCAGGGCCGCAAGACCCGGTCCATCATCATCACGGATTCGGGCCACGTGGTCCTCTCGGCCATCCAGGCCGAGACCATCTCCCAACGCTTCAGCCAGGACGACGACGATGACGACAAGTAGACGGCTGGGACTGGCCCTTATCGTAAGCGCCCCCTCGGGCGCGGGCAAGAGCACGCTCATCAAGGCCCTGCGCCGGGAGTTCCCGGACATCGGCTATTCCATCTCCTGCACCACGCGCGCCCCGCGCCCGGGCGAGCAGGACGGCGTGGACTACCTCTTCGCCAGCCAGGAGCGCTTCCGCGAGCTCATCGGCCAGGGCCACTTCGCCGAGTGGGCTCAGGTGCACGGCAACTACTACGGCACCCCGAAGCAGGCCGTGCTGGACATGCTGGCCCAGGGCCGGGACGTGCTTTTCGACATCGACGTGCAGGGGGCCAGGGCGCTCAAGGCGAACCTGGGCCTGGGGCACACGGTGTTCGTGCTGCCCCCCTCGCGCGGGGAACTCCTGCGCCGCCTCCAGGGCCGGGCATCCGACTCCCCCGAAACCGTGGCCCTGCGCATGGAGAACGCCCGGGGCGAGATCGCCCAGGCGGACTGGTTCGAGCACGTGATCGTCAACGATGTTCTGGAGCGCGCGGTGGACGAACTGCGCGCCGTCTACCTGGCCGCACGCAGCGCCCCGGCCCTGCACCCGGAACTTGTGGATGCGCTTCTTTCACAGTGGACGTGATAGATCGATGATCGCTTGCGGCGGAAGGCTCTTCGGGGTATGCGAAGGAAGGCGGGGCCTTGGAAGGGTCTCGCATCCCGAACGGGAGCCAACGTCATGAGCGAGTCCATGGACATCCAGGAGGGGGGGCAGTCGCCCCGCGTCGCCTCCCGCCCCCGGGACAAGATCAAGGGCATCTTTTCCACGCAGTCAATTCAGAAGGTGGGCACCGGCACCACCACGCGCAAGACCATCCAGAAGACCTACTGGTTCGTGGAGGAGCTGGAAGAGAATCAACTCGAGATCCAGCCCCTGAACAAGAACTACATTCCCTCCGGCCCCAAACGCAAGATCACCATCGAGGACTTGCTCGCCAAGTTCGCTCCGGAGCCCGAGTTCTACATTTCCACGGTCTACCCCAAGCTCCAGGAACTCTCGCGCACCATCCAGAAGGGCGAGCGCCACCGCGAGAAGGGCGAGATCTTCAGCGCCGAGTTGGAGTTCGGCCAGGCCCTCAAGGTGGACGAGGAAAACGTGCGCGCCAACTTCGGCCTGGGGCTCACCTACCTCGACCGGGGCGAGGCCCACAAAGCCAACGACATCTTCGAGCGCCTCGTGCGCCTGGACGCCGCCTTCGAGCCCGAGCACAAGCACCTCTTCAACGACTTCGGCATCAGCCTGCGCAAGAACAAGATGCTCGACCAGGCCCTCGACTACTACCGCAAGGCCGAGAGCCTCACCGAATCCGACGAGAACCTCTTCTACAACATAGCCCGGGCCTACTTCGAGAAAGACAACGCGACCCAGTGCCTTGAATACCTCAAGAACGCCCTGCGCCTGAACCCGGAGCTGGTGGAAGCGCGCAAGTTCGTGAAATATCTTGTGGAGCAGAACAAGGTCTCGCTCGACCTGCCCGGCGTGCGCGAACTGCTCCCCAGGGACGATCCCTCCCGCCAGCCCATCAACGTGGGCATCTAGGCCGCCATGAGCCAAGAACGCGGCCAGCAATTCCTCCTCGACCTGCCGGGCCAGCGGCACGACCTGCCCTATTCCCCCGCGCTGCTCACCACCCTCTACAGCCAGACGGGGCAGGGCGCGGCCACGCCCATCGAGGAGATCGCCGAGACCCTCTCGCGCGACCAGGGCCTCACCGCCAAGGTGCTCACCATGGCCAACTCGGCCTTCTACGGCCTCCAGCAGGAAGTGACCACCGTCGGCCGGGCCATTGCCGTGCTTGGGCTCAACGAGGTGCGCTCCCTGGTGCTGGCCGTGGGCGTCAAGGGGCTCACCAGCGTCAAGGGCTTCCCCAAGGACTTCCCCCTCGCCCCCTACTGGGAGCACCAGCTCTCCGTGGCCTTGGTGGCCCGCCGCCTGGCCCCGGCGATGGGCGGCCTCGACGGCGACAATCTCTTCACCGCGGGCGTCCTGCACGACCTGGGCAAGCTGCTCACCGCACTGCACCGCCCGGACGACTGGCGCGCCATCGAGGCCCTGGCCGCCGAACGCGCCATCCCCTATTCCGAGGCCGAAGAGGAGTACTGGGGCATCGAGCACGGCGTGCTGGGCTCCATGGTCATGGGCGCGTGGAACCTCCCCGCCGACCTGACCGAGCCCGTCAACTGGCACCACGCCCCCATGCACTCCCCCGGGCACCGCCGCCAGGCCCTGGCCCTCTGCGTGGCCGACGCCGTGGCCCACGTGGCCGTGAACCCCGACGCCCTGGTGGCCTGCCCCTGGCGCGAGGTGCTCCACAAGTTCAACCTCATCCCCGAGGACCTGCTCGCGGAAGTCAAAGCCCTCCTGGAGCGCCACGACCCCGGCGTCTTCGCCTCCGGGCTGGCCGCATGAGCCCTTCGTCCGCTTTCCAATCCGCCATACCCGGCGCGCGCCGGGCCGCCCGTGGGGACGCGCCGCGTGCGTAAGCTCTGGCGTCCCCGGGGCCAGGTCCCCGCGCCCGAGGTCCTGAACGACTGGGCCGGGAAACTCTGCGTCTCCCCCCGTCTGGCCGGTCTGCTCTGGAATCGTGGTCTGGAGACGCCGGACGCCATGGACGTGTTCCTCTGCCCGGGGTTGCGCCACCTCATGCGCCCCCAGGAGATCCCCGGCATGGACGCGGCGGCCCGCGCCGTGGCCCAGGCCCTGGAGGCGGGCCGCAAGATCACCGTCTGGGGCGACTACGACGTGGACGGCGTCACTTCCACGGCCCTGCTCCTGGATTTCTTCGCCAAGCGCGGCTACGCTGCGGCCAGCCACATTCCGGCGCGCATGGAAGAGGGCTATGGACTCTCCTGCGCGGGTCTGGAGCGCCTGGCCGGGGACGGAACGCAGCTCGTGCTCACCGTGGACTGCGGCATCGGGGCCGTGGCCGAGGCGCGCCGCGCCCGCGAGCTGGGCCTGGACCTGGTGGTCACCGACCACCATCTGCCCGGCCCCGAACTGCCGGACGCCCTGGCCGTGGCCAACCCCAAGCTGGCCGACGGCCCGGGGCGCGACCTGGCCGGCGTGGGCGTGGCCTTCTTCCTGGCCGCCGCGCTCAACCGCATGTTGCCGGGCGAGCCCCTGGACATCCGCCAGTTCCTCGACCTGGCCGCCATGGGCACCCTGGCCGACGTGGTGAGCCTCACGGGCCAGAACCGCATCCTGGTGAAGAACGGGCTCCTCCTGCTGGCGGAGGGGGCGCGCCCGGGCGTCTTCGCCCTCAAGGAGGCGGCGGGATACTATCCCAAGGCCCCGCTGGAGGCCTCCCAGGTCACGTTCGGTCTGGCCCCGCGCATCAACGCCGCAGGTCGCCTCGGGCATGCGGGCGACGCCCTGCGCCTGCTCCTGGCGAGCGACCTGCGCGCGGCCCGGCCCCTGGCCAAGCAGCTCGACGAACTTAACGTCCGCCGCCGCCAGGAGGAGGAGGCCATCTCCGCCGAGGCCCTGGAGCAGGCCCGGCTCCAGGCCGGCGCGCCCGCCCTGGTGCTGCACGCGCCCCACTGGCACCAGGGGGTGATCGGCATCGTGGCCTCGCGCGTGGTGGAGAACCACTACCGCCCCGCGCTGGTGATCACCGCGTGCGACGGCAAGCTCAAAGGGTCGGGGCGTTCCATCCCGGAGGTGGACCTCTACGCGGCCCTGGAGGCCTGCGGCGGGCATCTGCTGGGTTTCGGCGGGCACCGCCAGGCCGCCGGGCTGAGCCTCGCCCCGGAGAACCTGGAGACCCTGGGCGCGGCCTTCCGCGAGGCCGTGCGCGCCCAGCTGGGCGAGACGGACCCCGTGCCCAGCCTGCGCCTGGACGGGGAACTCTCCTTCGCCGACATCCACCAGGAGTTGCTCAAGGAGCTGGACCTGCTGGGACCCTTCGGCTGCGGCAACCCCGAGCCCGTGTTCTCCTCGCCGCCCTTGGACGTGCGCGGCAGGCGCACCTTCGGGGCCAACCACGTGGTCCTGGAAGTGCGCGACCCTGGCGCCGGCGTGACGCTTCGCGCCAAGGCCTGGCGCATGGCCGACAAACTGGGGCCCGAGGTGCAGGGCAAGCCCCTGACCCTGGCCTTCACCCCCAAGCTCGACACCTACAACGGCCTGGCCAGCGTGGAACTGCGCGTCAAGGACTGGGCCGTCTCCTGATCTCCGGGCCGCCTGCGGCCCGCGAAAAAGCCCCGGGACCTGGACGCGCGGTCATCGCGACGTCCTGGATCGGGGCTCTTTGCCGTCGCGGGCCGGTTGGCCTCGCGGGGGGGGGACGCCGCCGGGAACTCCCGGCGCGGGGCGTTCCCGGCGGCGCGAAGTCCGGCCTGCTAGGAGCCTGTTGAAAAAGGCACGCTGGCTGCGTTGCAGGGCAAATACCAGACCCTCACGTATGAGAAATACGCTTCGGGCTTGGCTTTCTCCCCGCGCCTTGCCAGCGGTTTTTTTGAACAGGCTGCAAAAATCGACTTTATCAACGGCCTGCTAGACCTCCAGCTCCCTGGCGGCCTTTTCCACGCTCTGGGCGAAGCCTTCGCGCGCCTGACGGATCTTCTCCTCCAGGCTCTTGTCCGTGAGGGCCAGGATCTGGGCGGCCAGCCAGGCGGCGTTGCGCGCCCCGGCCTTGTCGATGGCCAGGGTGCCCACGGGGAAGCCCGGGGGCATCTGCACGGTGGCGAGCAGGGCGTCCATGCCGCCCAGGGGCGAGGCGTTCACGGGCACGCCCAGCACGGGCTTGAGCGTGCGCGCGGCCACGGCTCCGGCCAGGTGCGCGGCCATGCCCGCCGCGCAGATGAACACCTGGCAGCCCTTGGCCTCCAGTTCCGTCACCAAGCGCTCGGTGCGCTCCGGGGTGCGGTGGGCGCTGGTGACGGTGAACAGGTGCTCGATGCCCAACTGGCCCAGCACCTCCGAACAGGGGCTCATGACGTCCTTGTCCGAGATGGAGCCGATGAAGATGGCGACCTTGGTCATTGCGAAATCCTCTTGATGCCTTTGGAGCCGATGTCGCGGCGGAAATAGGAGTTCTCGAAGCCCACGGCGGACACGGCGCGGTAGGCGTTCTCCTGGGCGCTGGCCAGGCCCTCGCCCAGTGCCGAGACGCCCAGCACGCGTCCGCCCGTGGCGCGCAGGGCGCCGTCCTTCAGGGCCGCTCCGGCCACGAAGACCTTGGAGTCCGGCAGGGCGTCGGCCGCTTCCAGACCCCGGATCTCCATGCCCTTGGGGTAGTCGCCGGGGTAGCCCTTTGCGGCCAGCACCACGCAGAGGGCCGTTTTGGGGCTCCAGCGCAGGGAGGCGGGGTCCAGCTTTCCGGCCACGCAGTCGCGCATCACCTGGGCCAGGTCGGACTCAAGGCGCATGAGCAGGGGCTGGCACTCGGGGTCCCCGAAGCGCACGTTGTATTCGAGCACCGAGGGGCCGTCCGGGGTCATCATGAGCCCGGCGTAGAGCACGCCCTTGAAGGGGTGGCCGCGCTCGGCCAGGGTGCGCAGGATGGGGCGGATCACCAGGTCGGCCATGCGCTCCCACTCGGTGTCGGGGAGCACCGGAGCGGGGGAGTATGCGCCCATGCCGCCGGTGTTGGGCCCGGTGTCGCCCTCGCCCGCGGCCTTGTGGTCCTGGCAGGAGGGCATGGGGGCGCAGGTCGCGCCGTCGCAGAAGGCCAGGAAGGAGGCCTCCTCGCCCAGGATGCAGTCTTCCACCACCACGGTGTCTCCGGCCTGGCCGAACACGCGGCGGGCCATCATCTCCTCCAGGGCGTCCAGGGCCTCCTGGCGGGTTTTCGCCACCACGACGCCCTTGCCGGCGGCCAGGCCGTCGGCCTTGACCACCATGGGCAGGGAACGTTCGGCCACATGGGCGCGGGCGGCTTCCAGGTCCGTAAAGACGCGGAAGGCGGCGGTGGGC
Source organism: Fundidesulfovibrio magnetotacticus (assembly GCF_013019105.1). NCBI lineage: Bacteria > Pseudomonadati > Thermodesulfobacteriota > Desulfovibrionia > Desulfovibrionales > Desulfovibrionaceae > Fundidesulfovibrio > Fundidesulfovibrio magnetotacticus. Next base: position 649,347 of record NZ_BLTE01000001.1, on the reverse strand, counting down.
ACGCCCGAGACGGCCATGACCTCCTTGGCGAAGGCCTTGGAGCCCTCCAGCCGCGCGCAGTAGGCGTCCGGGCCGAAGCAGGGCACGCCCAGGGCCGCCAGGGCGTCGGTGAGTCCGGCCACCAGGGGGGCTTCGGGGCCGGCCACCACGAAGTCGATGGCGTTGTCGCGCACGTAGTCCGCCAGGGCCTGCACGTCGGTGTCCCCGATGGGGACGTTCTCGGCCACCAGGGCCGTTCCGCCGTTGCCGGGGGCCACGCGGAGCTTTTCCACCAGGGGGCTCCGCGACAGTTTCCAGGCCAGGGCGTGCTCGCGGCCGCCCGAGCCCACCAGTAGGACGTTCATTGGCTCTCCTTACGGGAAATGACCGTGAGGTAGCGCAAGTGGGGGGCGAAAGCAAACCGACTGCCTGCGTGGCGGTACTTTGTGGGAATAGTTCCTGGTTGCGCTTGACTTCGGCAGGAAATAATCTATTCGTAACACGAACCGACTGCGGGGGAGGAACCTATGCTGCAGACGCAATCAACGGTCATGGACTTCGATTCCGCCCTGGAACGCTTCAAGTCCATCTCCCTGGACAAAGGTCTTCGCCTGACCCACCAGCGCCTGGAAATCCTGCGCGAACTCGTGGGAGCCAAGGACCATCCCAGCGCGGAGATGGTTTTCGGGCGCGTTCGGCGCAGGCTGCCCACCATTTCCCTGGACACCGTGTACCGCACCCTGTCCACCTTCGACGAACTGGGCCTGATCATGCGCGTGCCCGTCACCGGGGACCAGGGGCGCTTCGACGCCGACACCAGCCCGCACCACCACTTCGTCTGCTCGCGGTGCAAGGCCATCTACGACTTCTTCTGGGACGAGTTCGACCGTCTCACCCTGCCGCTGGACTCCGAGGCCCTGGGCCGTGCGGACGACAGGCGGGTGGTGCTGCGCGGCGTGTGCACGCGCTGCATGGGCGAGCAGTAGTTTTTTCCTTTCAAAGCGCTTGACCAGTCCGAGCGCTTTGGCTTATCATTCTATTCAGAAAAATTACTAAGTCGGAATTACCGGCTAAAAAGGAGCGATCAATGTCAAAGTCCGACGCGAACCTTCAGGAAGCCTTCGCCGGAGAATCCCAGGCCAACCGCAAGTACCTCGCTTTCGCCAAGCAGGCCGACAAGGAGGGCTTCAAGCAGGTTGCCAAACTGTTCCGCGCCGCCGCCGAGGCCGAGACTATCCACGCCCACACGCACCTGGCCGCCATGGGCGGCATAGGGACCACGGCCGAGAACCTGAAGGCCGCCGTCGCCGGCGAGACCCACGAGTTCGAGAGCATGTACCCCCCCATGATCGAGACGGCCGTGGCCGAGGGCAACAAGAAGGCCGAGCGCAGCTTCCGCTACGCCAACGCCGTGGAAAAGGTCCACGCCGACCTCTACGCCAAGGCCCTGGCCGATCCCGCCGGCCTCAAGGACACGGAATACTATGTCTGCAGCGTCTGCGGCTACACCTGCGAGGACCACGCACCCGAGAAGTGCCCTGTCTGCCAGGCGGCCGCCAAGGCCTTCTATTCGGTGGGTTAGCGTCGGGCCACGCCTTCGGCGATTCCCGGGGCGTCTCCCGGGGGCGCTTCGGGCCCGGCCCGCAAGCGTCTCTCCGGCGAGGTTGTTGTACAGGCCGCTGAATCAGTCTATGCTGGGGGCTGTCGGGCTCGCGCGGGACGCGCGCATGGCTGAACAACTCGATGGAGGAGCCGTCATGGACAAATGGGAATGCCCCTGCGACTACGTGTACGATCCCGCCGAAGGGGACGTGGCGCACGGCGTCAAGCCGGACACCCCCTGGGAAGAGGTTCCCGAGGACTGGGTGTGCCCCAAGTGCGGGGCCGAAAAGGAATTCTTCGAGAAGGTCGAGGCGTAGGCACGGGCGGCTGAACGCCCGGCGCGTTCCCCGAGCGCGGGGCGTCCGCGCCATCAAGCCCCTTCCGCACGGGCGGGAGGGGCTTTCGCGTTGCCGGAGGGCTCAGGCCGCGGAGGGCTTGTCCAGAAGCTCCAGCCAGGAGTGAACAAACACCGGATCCCATTGGCTCCCCGCGCCCTGGCGCAGGATGTCGCGGGCGGTCTCCAGGGCGCGGCCCCTGTGGTAGGCGCGGTCGGAGGTCATGGCCTCGAAGCCGTCCACAACGCTCACCAGCCTGGCCAGGAAGGGGATACTCTCCCCGGCGAGGCCGTCGGGATAGCCCGTGCCGTCGAAGCGCTCGTGGTGGTGGTAGACCACGGGGAGCACGGACCCCAGGCTCTCCACCTTGCCCAGGATGGTGCGCGCGATGGCGGGGTGCTGGCGCATCACGGGCAGCTCGGACTCGTCGAGCGGTCCGGCCTTGTTGAGGATGTTGTCGGGCACGCCGATCTTGCCGATGTCGTGGAGCATGCCCGCCGTGCGCGCCAAATCCACCTCCCGGGTGGGCAGTTTCAGGTGGCGGGCCAGCTTCACGGCGTAGCGGCTCACGCGCTCGGAGTGGCCCCGCGTGTAGGTGTCCTTGGCCTCCACGGCGTGCACCAGGGAGAAGACGATCTCCTCGTTGACGGCCTTGAGACGCGTGCAGGCCCGCGTGGACTCGAAACAGACCGAGGCGTGGGAGGCAAAGAGCGTGAAAAGCTTGAGGTCTTCCACTCCGTAAGGGGCCGAGCCGGCCGCGCGAAGCGCCACCACCGCCCCGGAGCCCTCCGAGAAGGTGAGCGGCGCGCCCAAGGCCGAAATGGGCGGGCGCGCCTCCTGGGCGGCAAAGGCGTCGCGCAGCAGCTGTTCCTCGAAGAGCATGGGGCGCCCCTTGCGCGCAAGACCCGCCGAAAGCGACTCGAACCAGGTCCGCACGCCGGGATTCTCCCGGAAGTAGGGGCCCAGGAAGATGTGGCGCTGGCCGTCGGAGCGGTCGGACCCGTGGGAGAAGAAGGCGATGCCGTCGGGAGCGAAGGCCTGACTCACCTGGGCCAGGAACTCCTTGACCAGCGCCCGGGCCTCCTGGCGGGCCGAAAGCGCGGCCGAAAGGGCCAGCATGCGCGAAAGCCCGCCCGCGCCCGCCCGCACGCGCAGGGAGCGCTCCGTGAAGGCCTTGATGACCGCGGCGCGCAGGTCTTCCACCTTGAAGGGCTTGAGCAGGTAGTTCACCGCGCCCAGGCGCACGCACTCCACCGCGCTTTCGATGGTGCCGTATCCCGTGAGCACAATGAGGTCCGTGTCCGGGGCCGAGGAGTTCATCGTTCGCAGAAGGTCGACCCCGGAGGCTCCGGGCATGCGCAGGTCGCTCACCACGAGGTCGAACGAGCCCTCGCGCAGGTGCTCCATGGCCTGGAGGCCGTCGCGGGCCGTGCTGACGGTTTGGGCCAGATCGGCCAGGGACTCCGCGCAAACCTCCAGAACGCCGGGCTCGTCGTCCACGAGCAGGATTCTCGGCCCAAGGCCTTGCATGCGCGCCTACCGGTCGAAAGGATGGGCACAACAGACCCTCAGGGACATATTACATCGTTGAAGACAGGGATGTCCAGTGAATCTGGGAGCATCCAGAAATCCTGTGTCCGTTGCGGTTTGCCTTTCCGGGGTTTTGATGTAGTGAGCCCGAAACGCCCCCACACCCGAACCAGCGACGGCGATCAACCCATGGATCAACCCGACACCAGGCGTCAGGCCGACAGGGTGCGAGCCCTGGTGGAGGGCCTGGACAGGCTTCCCTCGGCCCCGGCCTCCGCCTCCCGCCTCCTGGAAGTTGCCGCCTCCGACGCTCCCTCCCCCAAGGATCTCACCCAGGCCGTGGAGGCTGACCCGGCAGTGAGCGTGCACATCCTGCGCCTGGCCAACTCCGCCGAGTTCAACCGCGCCCAGAAGGTGGACGACGTGCGCCAGGCCGTGATGCTCCTGGGCGCGGAGACCGTGCGCACCGCCGCCCTGTGCGTGTGCGTGCGCGAAGGGCTCTTCAAGGATTTCGGCGCGGGCGATCCTGCCGTGTCCGATGTCTGGCGCCACAGCCTGGCCTGCGCCTGCGCCGCGCGCATGCTTGCCGAAAAGGTCCGCCCGAATCTGGCGGGCGCGGCCTTCGCCTCCGGGCTCCTGCACGATTGCGGCAAGCTGGCGCTCCTGGCCTGCGCCCCCGGCGAGACGGCGAAGCTCTACGCCGACGAGTTCCTCTCCGGCCGACGCCTGGTGCGCGCCGAGCAGGAGGCCCTGGGGGCGGACCACTGCCTGGCCGGCAAGTGGCTCCTGGAGCGCTGGGGCCTGCCCGCCAGCCTGGCCGAGTCGGCCTGGATGCACCACCAGCCGCCGCAGGCCCTGCTCGCGGCGGGGGCGGCGGGGCTCATCCCCCTGTTCACCGCCCTGGCCGATCGCATCGCCCACGAGTCCATGGGCCTGGCCGCGCCCTCCCAGGACGAGGGCGAGAGCCTGGCCGCCGCCCGCGAACTGGGCCTGGACAAAGCCGCCCTGGCGGAGATTCGCGGCGGATTGGGCAGGCGCTTCGCCGAACTTTCGGGTCTCTTCGCCATGCCCCAGGACGCGGCGGGTTTCTACTTCGACGCCCTGGCCCGGGCCAACCGCAGGCTTGGCGACACGGGCCTGGGGCTGGCCGGGCGCGCCCGCTCCCAGGAGCGCGACGCCCGCGCCCTGCGCCATGTGGCCCAGGCCGGCCTCGAGCTGGCCAAGGCCGAGAGCGATGATGCAGTGCTCAAGGCCCTGGCGCGCTGCCTGCGCGACCGCTTCGGGGCCTCCTCCGGCCTGGCCTGCCTCCTGGAGGACGACGGCCGCGTCCTGCGCGGCAGGCTCTGGAGCGAGGCGGGCGAAGGCCCGGTTCGCGTGCCACTGGACGACTCCGGCGCACCCCAGGAGCCCGGCGCGCTCCCCTGGCCCTACGGCGAACTGGCGCGCGGCATGCGCATCCGGTCCGCCGCGCTGCCCGGTCCCGAGGGGCCGCCTGTGCACTTCCAGCACGGCGTGGCCACGGTGGCCGTGCGCGAGAACGGCCTGGGGGCGGGCGAGCTGCTCTTCGCCCCGGGGTCCGGCCATGTGGAGCCCGAGATGCGCGGGGCCGTGGGCCTGCTGGCCCAGCTGGCCGCCCAGGCCTTTCGCCGCCTGGACCTGGCCGACAGCCGCGAGCGCAGGGGCGAACGCCTGGCCCTGATGATGCGCTCCATGCAGGAGATGAACGACAAGCTCCTCAAAACCCAGCGCCTGGCCGCCGTGGGCCAGCTGGCGGCCGGGGCCGCCCACGAGATCAACAACCCCCTGGCCATCATCTCGGCCCGGGCGCAGCTTCTGGAGATGCGCGAGTCCGACCCGGCCAAAAAGAAGGGCCTGCGCCAGATGGTGGAGCAGATCGATCGCATCGGGGCCATCCTCACGAGCCTCATGGACTTCGCCCGCCCGGCCCCCCCGCGCATGGAACTCATGAACCCCCGCGAGTGCCTGGAGCGCGTGCTGGCCCTGGTGGAGAGCGGCCTCGCCGCCCAGAACATCCGCCTGGAGCGCGACTACGCCCCCGACGTGCCCGACATTCGCGCCGACGCCCACCAGATGGAGCAGGTGCTCCTGAACCTGGCCCTCAACGCCCAGCACGCCATGGAGGAGGGCGGGGGCGTGCTGCGCGCCGGACTGCGCCGCCTGACGGCCTCCGACGCCGTGGCGTTCACCGTCTCCGACACCGGAACGGGCATCACCCCCGGCAACCTGGAGCGCATCTTCGACCCCTTCTTCACCACCAAGCCCGAGGGCAAGGGCACGGGACTCGGGCTTTCCACGGCCTGGGGCATCGTCACGGCCCACGGCGGGACCATCGCCGTGGACACCGAGCCCGGCCGCGGCTCCCTTTTCACCGTAACCCTCCCGCGCGACCTCTCGGCGCGCCCCGTCCTGGCCGACGAAACCTCCGCCCGCCGCGAGGAGGCGGCCGTGCTCGTGGCCGACGACGAGGCCCACATCCGCGAGATCCTGCGCGAATCCCTGGAGTCCCGGGGCTTCGCCACGCGCACGGCCTCCGACGGCGAGGAGGCCCTGCGCCTCCTGCGCGAGGGGCGCTACCGCCTGCTCATCCTGGACATCCGCATGCCGGGGCGCGACGGGCTTTCGCTCCTGCGCGAATCGGCCACCTTCGCCGGGCCGGACATGCCCGTGCTGGTGCTCACGGGCATGGCCACCGAGGAGGAGCAGGCCCAGGCCATCAAGCTGGGAGCGGCCGCCTGCATGCGCAAGCCCTTCCAGGTGGAGCGCCTGCTGGCCGAAGTGGAGCGGCTTACGGGACGCGGCGGATGAACCGCGTCCTTGCCGTGGGCAGCGGCAAGGGCGGCACGGGCAAGACGAGCGTCTCCGTGAACCTGGCCCTTGCCCTGGGACGCCTTGGCCGCCGGGTCTGCCTGTTGGACGCGGACCTGGGCCTTTCCAACGTGGACGTGCTCCTGGGCGTCACCCCGGAGTGGACCCTCGAACACGTGCTCTTCGACGGCGTGCCCCTGGAGCAGGCCGCCATACCTGCGGCCCCGGGCGTGGACGTGATCCCAGGCGGTTCCGGCGTGGCCCGGCTGGCCGACCTGGACCGCCCCGCGCGCCTGGCCATGGCCCGCGAATTTTCCAAACTGGCGGGCTACCACTATCTGGTGGTGGACGGCTCGCCGGGCGTCTCGGCCCAGGTGGTCTCGCTGTTCCTCTCCTGCCCGGAGCTGCTGCTGGTGACCAACCCCGACCCCGCGGCCCTCACCGACGCCTACGCCCTGGTGAAGGTGCTCTCGGGCAACGGCCTGCGCCGCGCCCCGTCCCTGGTGGTCAACCGCGTGAGCGGCCCGGAGCAGGGCCGCGACATCTTCGAGCGCCTGCGCCGGGCCATGGCCCGCCACCTCTCCCTGGACCTGCGCTATGCCGGCCACGTGCCGCGCGACCACCACGTGGCCGCCGCCGCCGCGCGCCAACGGGCCCTGGTGAAGCTCTTCCCGGCGGCCCCGGCGGCCCGCGCCCTCATGGAACTGGCCGGACGCCTGGACACGGCGGGCGCGCCCCCGGGCACGGACCCGGCAGGAGCCCTGGCCTTCGCCAAGGCCCTGCAAGTGCGCATGCGGGAGGCTGCCCAGGCCTCGGGCGCGCCATCCGCCGGGCCGGATGCCGTGCGCGCCTTGGACGATGCCCTCTCTCTGCTGGATTCCCTTGGCCCGGCGGCCGGGCCGGGTGACCTGGAACGCCTGCGCGCCCTGGTGGTTCGGGCGCGCACGGGCCTTGATCTTCCCGCGCGCCGGGAGCGCCCCGGGGGGCGCGACGGCGCGGGCGTGGCGGTGATCAGCTCCGACGAGTCCATCGGGCAGATCCTGGCCGAGAGCCTTCGGGCCTCGGGCATGGAGGTGAACCCGGACGGGGCCGGGCGCACCGAGGCTGCCGTGGTCTACTGGCGGGGCGACCCCGACGGCCTGGCCCGGCGCATGGCGGGTCTGGGCGAAGCGGGGTTGGTTTTCGTGCGCTCCGTGGCCTCCCACGATGCGCCGCCGGTCTGGCGCGGGGCCACGGAGGTGATGGACATGCCCTTCCGCGTGGAGGACCTGGCCGGGGCGGTGCGCCGCATGGCGTCGCGCGGCCAGGGTAAGCACTGATCGTTCGCTCGGGGCTCGACGCGGCGCGGCCGATGGGGTAGGGTGGGAATCCACTCATTTTTCCCGAGGAGGCACGCCATGATGAAGAAAGTGAGCGTCTTCGACGAGGCGAAATTCACCGACCTGACCTTCCACAGCTTCCTGGTGCACGACTCCGAGCACTTCAAGATCATCAACTTCAACTTCAAGGCCGGGCAGCACATGCCCGTGCACTCCCACGAGATCGAGGGCCAGCTCACCATCGTGGTGCTCTCGGGCGAGGGCGAGTTCCTCTCAGAGGACGACGCCATCCCCTGCAAGACGGGCGACGTGCTCGTGAGCGACATCGCCGAACCCCACGGCGTTCGCGCCGTCACGGACATGCGCGTGCTGGTGACCATCGCCCCGCCCATCTGAGCGAACCACTGCGGGATCTCCCCGGTCCGGCGTCGGGCCGGACCGGTGCGTTCACCGCTCACCGCGGCGGACCTTCCCGGGAGACCCGGGCCGGCACCGTCGTTACTGCTTGGGCCCTGCCGGGAGCGCGCCCATGAGACGGCCGACGTTGCGGCTCGGAGGGACCGCGCCGGTTGCGAGCGCCGCGTCCTCCCGCGAAAGGAGCGTCAGGCGCTCGACCACACGTTCGAGGGACCCGGCCTGGCCGGCCAGATCCTCGACGGCCTCCGTTCCGGCCGACATGGCCTTCGCCACCTCCTGGCTAAGCTGGCGCACCGCCTCGACGCTGCGCCGCATTTCGCCCGCCGCTGCCGACTGCTGATGCGCCGCCGCCGCGATGGAACGGACCTGTTCGGCGGAGGCGTCGGTCAGCGTCACGATTCCGGCCAGCGCCTCAGCGGAGCGTCCGGCATGTTCCGAAGCCGCCTGCACGGAGCCGCCCGTGCGGTCCACCCCTGCCAGCGAACGGCGCGTGCCCTGCTGGATGGCGTCCACGGCAAGGGCCACTTCCTGGGTGGCGCTCATGGTCTTTTCCGCCAGCTTGCGCACCTCGTCGGCCACGACGGCGAAACCCCTCCCGGCCTCGCCCGCGCGGGCGGCCTCGATGGCGGCGTTCAGAGCCAGCAGGTTCGTCTGGTCGGCGATGTCCGAGATCACCGCCATGATCCTCCCGATGCCCTCCGCGTGCACGCCCAGTTCCCGCATGTCGGTCTTGAGCGCCTCCGCTGCCCCGAGCACGTCCTCCACGGCGGCTCCCACGCTCGAAACCACCCTGGCTCCGGACAGGGCCTTTTCCCGCGCCTGTTGGCCCGTCGTCGCGGCGTCCTCGGCGTTGCGGGCCACGTCCCGCACGGCCTCGCCCATCTGTTCCACGGCGGTCGAGGCGCATTCCACCAGCGAGTTCTGGTCGGCGGCCCCCCTGCTGGCCTGGCCGACCTGCACGGCCAACTCCCGGGAGAGCGCTCCGAGGCGTCCCGCCACCTCGGAGGCCTGCATGGCCGCGTCAGCCATGGCGTCGCGCTGCAGGCGCAACTCGTCCTGCTGGCGACGGATGGCGGTGAGGTCTGTGACGAGGGTGATGGTGCCGATGAACGCTCCGTCCAGGTCGGTGATGGGCGCGCAGTCTGCCTTGACGGAGAGCGTCTCGCCGCGTCTGTTGGTCAGAACCTGTTCGTGGTCCCGGATGGACTGGCCGGAAAGGCGGCAGCGCCGGGCGAGGAGCGTTTCGGCGGGCTTGCCCACCAGGGCGGCCGCTTCGGTTCCGATGTGGTCCCCGGAGGTGCCGCCCAGGGCAAAGAGCTCCACGAGAGGCTGGTTGCAGGCCACCACGCGGTCGTTCTCGTCGCAGATGAAGAAGGGTGTGGTCAGTCCGGCCACCACGCCCTGGCTGAAGCCGAGTTTCTGCTTGATCTCCAGGGCCAAGGCCTGGATGTTGTCGGCCAGGGGGGCGAACTCGAAGCGGAAGCGGCCTTCAGGGGCGGCGTCGTAGCGGCCCTCGCGGATACGGGCCGCGTGCTCCGAAAGGCGTCGCAGGGGCGCGATCACGATGCGGTTCGCGGCCCAGGCCATGGCGGCGATGAGCAGCGCCGCCGCCAGCAGTCCGGCCCAGATCATGGCGTCGCGCTGGGCGTTGGCCCCGGCCGCGAGATCCTCAACGTAGGCCGAGGTGACCACCACCCAGTCCGAGTCGCGCACCTTGCGCCACACCTGGATCTTGTCCAGACCCTCCCACTCGTAGGTCTGATATCCTTCAGGGCTCTTGAGCGAGGCCGCCACGAAGGGCATGGTGGACAAGTCGCGCCCCATGAGGTCCCGTTTCGGGTGGAGGGCCACCATGCCCTTGCCGTCGAGAACGTAGGGATAGCCGCGCCCGCCCACCTTGATGCCGTCGATTTGGCGCGCGAGCAGGTTTTCCACGCTCATGGCCACGGCAACTCCGCCCTTGATGCCGCCGTCCAGGCGTACGGGGGCCGCGAAGATCACCACCGGCTTGGAGCTGATGCGGCTTTTGAGGGGTATGAGCGTCGTGGCGTCCTCCCCGGCAAGCACCCGTCGCACGTACTCGCGGTCGGAGAGGTCCACGGGCCGCTGCTCGCGGCCGGAGGCGTCGTGCACCATCGAGGCGACACCTTTCGTGTCGAAGACGAAGACCGAATCCATGAGCCCGGAGCGCCCCGCGGAATTGGCCAGGAGAACCCGCAGACCCTCGGGGTCGGCGCCGGAGAGGTATTGCTGGGTGGAACGGCTTTTGGCCAGGAAGGCTGCCTCGCTGCGGCCGCGCTCCACGAAATCGCCCAGGGAGTCGGCCAGGTTCGTGTTGATGGTGCGCATGGTGGCCGTTTGCATCTCCAGGGTGGACCGCTTGGAGCTGTAGACCACGTAAAGGGTCATCGCGGTCATGACGGCGAGCACGCCGACGCAGACGATGCCCGCGAAAAAGGTGCGCAGGCTCAGGGAAGCCATGGTGTCTCTCCGGTTGTGGTGGAAAACGCGTTGCCGCTGCCGGGCAAGCGTTTATCCGGAGGCGATGGCGTTCCGATGACGGGGTTTTGTCCGGCGCGTCGGCCGGATGCTCAGTGCAGCAGGGGCGGCAGGAGGAACGTCTCCTCCTGCACGAGCGTCCCGGACTGCTGGCGCAGGAGCAGGGCCAGGAAATCCTGGGCGGTGACGGCGGGGCTGAAGAGGAATCCCTGGTAGAAGTCGCAGCGGCAGTCGCGCAGGAAGTCCAGCTCCTCGGGGCGTTCCACGCCCTCGGCCACCACCGAGAGCCCCAAGCCCTTGGCCATGGCGATGGAGGCCTTGACGATGGCCCGCGTCTCCCGGGAACCCAGGCCGCTGATGAACTGGCGGTCGATCTTCAGGGTGGTCAGGGGGAAGCGCTGGAGGTTGCGCAGGGAGGAATAGCCGGTCCCGAAGTCGTCGATGGAGACGGTGTGGCCCTGCTCGCGGAGGTGGCGCAGGGTGTTGGCGGCCAGTTCGGGCTTGCTCATGATGGCCGTCTCGGTGATCTCCAGGCCCAGCTGCTCCCGGGGCATGGAGCGCGCGGCCAGGATGTGCGCCAGGCGCTCGTGGAAGGAGGGGTCGGAGAACTGCACGGCGGAGATGTTCACGCTCACGTGGGGCGTCTGGCCCTCGGCGCGCCAGGCGGCCACGTCCCGGGCCACGGCGTCCAGGAGGAGGACGGTGATGTCCTGGATGAAGTTCATCTCCTCGCACATGGGGATGAACACGCCCGGGGAGATGAGTTCGCCTTCGCGCCGCCAGCGCAGCAGGGCCTCGGCCCCGGCGATGACGGGCTGGTCCACCCGCACGATGGGTTGGTAGTGCACCTCGAAATGGCGTCCCGCCACGGCGGCGTGGATGTCTCGCTCCAGGGCGGCCCGGGCCAGCACCTGGTCGGCCAGCTGGCGGGTGTAGACCTCGATGAGGCCCTTGCCGTGGCTTTTGGCGCGGTTGAGGGCCATGTCGGCGTTCTTGAAGAGCAGGTCTGGGGAGTCGCCGTCCTTGGGAAAGACGGCCATGCCCATGCTGGCGTTGGCCCGGTAGAGGCCTTCGGCGGTCTGAAAGAGGGGGGCGAAGCTGGCGTGGAGCCGCCTGGCCAGTTCCAGCGCGTGGCCTTCGTCCTCCAGGCGTTCGGAGAGCACCGCGAACTCGTCGCCGCCAAGGCGGGCCACCAGCGCCCCTGCGCCCGCTTCCGTGGTCAGCCGGTGGGCCACTTCGCGCAGGAGGCGGTCGCCTTCGGCGTGCCCCAGGCTGTCGTTCAGGGTCTTGAAGTTGTCCAGGTCCATGAGCAGCATGGCCAGGACGGGGTGCTCCGGATCGGCCGCCACCATGCGCCGGGCGCTCTCCCGGAAGAGCAGGGCCCGGTTGGGCAGGCCCGTGAGGGGGTCGCGCATGGACTGGACGGCCAGGCGCTTTTCGGCCTCGCGCTGAAGCGACAGGTCCTGGAAGATGCCGATGGAGTGGCTTGGGCCTTCGGCCTCGCCGCCCAGGCGGGCCATGAGGAAGTGCAGGGGGACGCGGCGGCCGTCCCTTGCCACGATGTCGAGCTCCGCCTCGAAGCGTCCTTGCCGGTCCAGGGCGTCGTGCAGGGCGGCGCGCAGGCGGTCCACCTCGCCGGGGACGCAGAAGTCGCCGGGGAGGCGTCCCAGGAGGTCCTCCCGGGGGTGCCCCGTGATGCGCGAGGCCGCCGGGTTGGCGTCCACGATGCGCAGGTCCGCGTCGCAGATCACCACGCCCTGGGAGGAGTGGGAGAACACGGAGTCCATCAGGCGCAGGCTCTCCAGGGCGCGTGTCAGCTCTGCGGTGCGCTCGCGCACGCGGGCGTCGAGTTCTCCGCGCGAGAGCTCCAGGGCGTGCAAGGCCTCGCGGGTGCGCTCCTTTTCGGACTGCAGCCCCTCGGCCAGGGCGTTGAACTCTTCGGCCAGCTTGCCGAAGTCGTCGCGGGCGGCCTGGGAAATGCGGTGATCCAGGTGACCGGTCGAGAGCAGGGCCGCGCCGCGCCGCAGCTCGCGGACACGCCGCGACACCGCCCGGCCGGCCGCGAAGAGGGCCGCCAAGGCCAGGACCAGGATCGCGCCGGAGGCCAGCTCGAAGGTGTTCACGGCGGAGCGGATGCGGGCCACGCGCATCAGGGCTTCCTCGTCCATGCGCCTTGCGTGGTCCTGCCGGGCGTTCTGCACGGCGAGCATTGCCGAGTCCCAGCGGCGGCGCAATTCGTCGGCCATGCTCTTGTTGGTGTAGTTCTGGAAATTGGGGTCGTTGTTGGTGTCGCGAATGCGGGGGACGTTGGTGCGGATGGTCAGCAGGTCAGCAGCCAGGGTCTCCAGGGCGGCCTGATCCAGGCCGTTTTCGTGGTCGTCCAGGAGCCTCGCCACGTCTTCCTGGATCTTTCCCATGAGGTTCGTGAACACGGGGAGCCTGTCGGGGCGCGCGCGCAGGTAGGCGTTGGCGATGCGCCCCAGCGCCTGGAGCGCGTTGTTCAGGAAGGTGGAGAAGCCCTCGGGAAACTCGCCGGAGGCCGCGGCCATTTCGCCTTGCATGAGCGCCAGGGCCAGATGGCGTTTCACCTCGTCCGTCAGCGCGGTCATGGCGTCGGAGAACTCGTCGGCCTGGCGCATTTCGTCCATGCGCAGCAGACCGGCGCGCAGGGTGGACAGGGTGGTCTCCACGGGGGCGAAGGCGGCGCGGTGTTCGGGAACCAGGCCGAGGGCGCGGCGCGTCAGGGCGTCGATGATGTTGACGGGATCGCCCAGTTGAGCGGACCGGTCGGTGGCGATGTAGGTGTAGAGCTGCCGGGCCTGGATGAGCGATTCCCCGGCGCTCTGGAGCCGGGCGCTGGTTCCCGCCTGTTGGCGGATGAAGGTCATGACCGCATCGGCCGTGCGCGCGGAGTTGTCAACATAGAGCCATGTGGTGGCCGTGAAGAAGGCGACCAGGAGCGCGATGACGCAGCGATGAAGGGCCGTGACGGACATGCTCATCGTCCGAAGCGCAGCACGAGGATTTCCCCCACGTCGCCGCAGCCGAAGAGCGGCTCTTCCGCTCCGGGTTCGGGGTCGCGCCCGGCGATCTCGAAGCGGGAGACGCCGAAGGGGTAGGCCCCGTCCAGGGAGAAGGCCACGTCGTCGGCGTGGCCGGTGACGAGCCTGCGGGCGAAGGCCACGGTCCAGCGGCCCTCGCGCCAGTGGCCCTTGGCGCGCACGTCCGCGCGCGATCCCGAGGGCCGGGCGAAGGCGAACTTGGGGACACTTTCGCCGGAATAGTTGGCGTAGAGCAAGGCCTTCACGGCCTCCTCGCCCTCGTCGCCCTTGCGGGTGAGGTAGAACAATTTGCCGTTCTCCGAGAGCAGGGCCTTGGCGGTGGGGTCGGGATAGGCGGAATAGATCTGGATCTTGTCGTCGGCGTGACCCGAGTGGTCGGAGCGGCAGGCCTTCCAGTACCATTCGTCGGCCACGTAGGGGGCGTTCTCGTGGAGGGTCAGGCCTGTTGCGTGGGAGACCATGCTCCATTTGAGGACCATGGCGTCCTCGCGCTCGGGGCCGTCCACATAGGTCCTGCGGCCCGGATCCCAGCGCAGGGTGCGGTGCTGGCGGCTCTCGTCCGGGTCCGGGAAGATGGTCTGGATGTAGACGTACTGGCCGTCGTGCAGGGCCTTGAGGGTCACGGGGATGTCGGCGACGGCGTCTCGCACCGTGAGGGCGGCGGCAGCGGCCCATGCGGGGTCGTCGGGGTTCGTGATGTCGGGGGCGTCGGTCACGCGGGGAGCGAAGAGTTCCCGGCGAGGCGATTGCGCATGGACGTTCGTCCAGGTCGCCAGGAGGACGCAGGCAAGTAGAAGGATCCGTGCCGGATTTGTGAAGCGAGAGGCGGACTGCATAAAGGAAACGTCAATCCATCTGAATCACCTGTAAAGTGTCGGGCGTGGGGGTGCCCCTTGCGCATGGCCCGTGAGAATCATCTTTAGGAGATTTGCCGGAGCGCGTCAAATCTCTTGGGTGGCTAGGAATTATTCAGTTTCGGGATGGTCGGCGATTGGTTGCGGGGGGTGATTTGCCGGAAGCAGGACAGGGCACTTCCGCCCCACGCGGCCGGACGGCAGCACTTGATTTTGTTGAGCGAAGGGATTATTGAAACCTTCTTTTTCTGCTAGTCTGAGGCAATCCCGCCACCCACAAGGAGCCCCCCGATGACCCGCAAGGACCGCACCGAAGGCATCTATTCCCGCCGCGAGGTGCTCGACGAATCCGAACGCCGCCAGTATTACCAGATCCAGCTCAAGGATCTCCTGAGCTACGCCTACCGCTACTCCGAGGACGTGAAAAAGCGCTTCGACCGCGCCCAGTTCCAGGTGGGCAAGTTCAAGCAACTCTCGGACTTGAAGCACATCCCCATCCTCAAGAAGAAGGAACTGATCTTCCTCCAGTCCATGGGGCCGCGCCTGGGCGGGCTGCTCACCAAGGACCTGGGCGACCTGCGCCGCGTGTTCCTCTCCCCCGGGCCCATCTTCGACCCCGAGGACCGCGAGGACGACTACTGGGGCTGGACCGAAGGCTTCTACGCCACGGGGTTCCGCTCCGGCGACGTGGTGCAGTGCACCTTCAACTATCACCTCTCGCCCACGGGCCTCATGTTCGAGGAGCCCCTCAAGAACCTGGGCTGCGCCGTGATGCCCGCAGGCCCCGGCAACACCGCCACCCAGCTGGAGGTGATGCAGAAGCTGCGCATCACCGGCTTCGTGGGCACGCCCAGCTACCTGATGCACCTGGCCCAGAAGGGCGAGGAGTCGGGGCTGAACCTGCGCAAGGACCTCTTCCTGGAAGTGGCCTTCGTCACGGGCGAGAAATTCTCCGAGAAGATGCGCGCCAACCTGGAGAAGAAGTTCGACCTCATCATGCGCCAGGGTTACGGCACCGCCGACGTGGGCTGCATCGGCTACGAGTGCTTCCAGAAGAACGGCCTGCACATAGCCAACCGCGCCTTCGTGGAAATCTGCCACCCCGACACCGGCATCCCCTTGAAGGACGGCGAGGTGGGCGAGATCGTGGTGACGGCCTTCAACAAGACATACCCGCTCATCCGTCTGGCCACGGGCGACCTCTCCTACATCGACCGCGCTCCCTGCTCCTGCGGGCGCACCTCCCCGCGCCTGGGCAACATCGTGGGCCGCGTGGACACCACCGCCCGCATCAAGGGCATGTTCGTCTACCCCCACCAGGTGGAGCAGGTCATCGCCCGCTTCGAAGAGATCAAGCGCTGGCAGATCGAGGTCACCAACCCGGGCGGCATCGACGAAATGACGCTCATGATCGAGGCCTCCAACTTCAAGCGCGAGGACGAGTTGCTGCACATGTTCCGCGAGAAGATCAAGCTGCGCCCCGAGCTGAAGATCCTGGCCCCCGGCACCCTGCCGGCCCAGATCAGGCCCATCGAGGACAAGCGCAAGTGGGATTGACCCCCCGACCATCCCTCCAGGCCGCGACGCCCCCCCCGGGGCGTCGCGGCCCGGCCCGCTCCCTGCTGGCCGCCCTGGCAGTGGCCTGCCTTCTCTCGGCCGCGCCGGGCTGCAAGCAAAGGCCTCCCGACGTGGACCCCGCGCCCGAACAGAGCCAGGCCCAGCCCGTCCAGCCCGGACAGTTCGCCAGCGCCTCGGGCGAGGCCCTCGACCCCGCCTGGCTGGCCGCCCAGGCCGTGTGCTCCGCCTACGTGCTTCTTGGCGAATCCCACGCCTCGGCCTGCGATCATCAGGCGCAGGCCCGGATCATCGAGCTCATGGCCCTGGCCGGCACCCCCCCCGTGGTGGGGTTGGAGATGGTCAGCCTGGACCGCCAGATCGTCCTGGACCGCTTCAACTACGGCCTCATCGGCGTTGACGAGCTTGAGGCCGAGCTGGAGTGGGACAAGACCTGGGGCTTCCCCTTCGCGGCCTATCGCCCCATCTTCGAGGTGGCCCAGGCCATGAAGCTGCCGCTCTTCGCCCTCAACGCCCCCCGGGAGACAGCCCGCAAGGTGGGGCGCACGGGGCTCAAAAGCCTCTCCATCATGGAACGCCTCGGGCTGCCCGCGCGTCTCGTGCCGCCGCCCCCCGAACAGCTCAAGAGCCTGCAGGAGGTCTTCGAGGCCCACCAGCCCCGCAAGGGCGCCTCGCAAAAGGCCCTCTGGAAGAGCTTCGTGGACGTGCAGTCCCTCTGGGACACCACCATGGCGCGCCGCGCCGTGGAGGCCCGCGTGGCCTGGCGCAGGCCCGTGGCCGTGGTGGCCGGGGGCGGCCACGTCGAGTACGGCTGGGGCATCGCTTCACGGTTGGCCGCCTTCGATCCCGAGGGGCAGCGCCTGCTCGTGATGCCCTGGCGCGGCGGAGAGACCCCCGATCCCGCAATGGCCAACGCTTTCTACTACTGCCCCGAGCCCAAAAGGCCCCGCCTGGGCATCCTCCTGGAAACGCGCGAGGGCGTGCCGCGCGTGGAGCGCGTGGAGGAGGGCTCCCGGGCCCAGGCCGCGGGCGTCCTGCCCGGCGACGTGCTCTCAAGGGCTGGCGAACGCCCCCTCAAGGACATCAAGGACCTGCACGAGGCGGGCATCGAGGCCATGCGCCGGGGCGACCCCCTGCGCCTGGAGGTGCTGCGCGAAGGCCGCGCCGTGGAAATCGTGGTGCCCCTGCCCCAGGCCAAGACGGACTCCTGATGCCCGAACTCCCCGAGGTGGAGACCATCGCCAGGGGGCTCGCGCCCCTTCTTGCCGGGCGGCGCGTGGCGGGCCTGGACGTGCTGGATCGCCGCGCCTTCCCCGGCGACCCGGAGGCCTTCCTCAAGGACTGTACGGGGCTGGCCTTCACCGGGACAGGGCGTCGCGGCAAACTCCTGCTGCTCGAACTCGAGAACGGCGGCTGCCTGGCCTTCCACCTGCGCATGACGGGTCGCGTCTTCGTGGCCCGGCCCGATGCCCAGCCCCACCGTCACCTGCGCCTGCTCGTGCCCCTGGACGACGGCCGGGCCATCCACTTCCAGGACATGCGCCGCTTCGGCTCCTGCCGCGCCTTCGGCCCGGGCGAACTGGAGGGCTGGGGCTTCGTGCGCGACCTCGGCCCCGAGCCCATCGGCCTCGCCCCGGAAGCCTTCCGCCAGGCCCTGGCCGGACGCGCCGGACGCATCAAGGCCCTGCTCCTGGACCAGCACGTCCTGGCGGGCGTGGGCAACATCTACGCCGACGAGGCCCTCTTCCGGGCGGGCATCCACCCGGAAACCCCGGCGGACCGCATCGCGCCCGGGAAGCTCGAAGCCCTGCTGGCCGCGCTCCAGGAGGTGCTCCAGCGGGCCATCGAGGCCGGGGGCAGCACCATCCGGGACTACCGCACGGCCCATGGGGTCGAGGGGTCTTTCCAGTGGTCCTTCCAGGCGTACGGCCGGGCCGGGCAGCCCTGTCCGCGCTGCGCCCGCGCCATGGAGTCCGCCCGCGTGGCCGGGCGCACGTCCACGTTCTGCAGGGCTTGCCAACCGCCCCCGGCAACATGAACTAATCTTCATGATTCCAGGGGGCCGCGCCTCTTGTCGCTCAGGCGTCGAGCGGCTAGTGTCTGCAACGGCCACAAGGTGGCCGCAAGGAAGCTGGATAGACTCATGCGCTTGAAATACATCATCTATCTTATTGTTGTGTTGGCGGCCATGCCGCTTTGCGTCGGCATCTCCGCAGTTCGGGCGGAACCGGCCAAGAAGGAACAGAAGAGCGACAAGTCCGCGAAGGCCCCGGCCTCCAAGTCCCAGGACAAGAAGGCGGACGCCAAGGCGGCGGGGAAGAAGGCCGATGCAAAGACGGCTCCCCCGGCCAAAGGTCAGGACGCCAAATCCGGCAAGACCGCCGACGTCAAGGGCAAGCAGGAGGCCAAAAGCGGCTCGTCCAAGTCCTCCAAGTCCAAGAAGGAGTCGCGCCGCCACAAGAAGAATCCGGCATTCGTGCAGTCCAATGCCGAGGCCGAGCGCAAGGCCGATGAGGCTTTGCGCAAGACTCCTCCCCCCGCCGCGCCGTCGGCGGGCACGCCCGCTCCGGCCAAAGAGCCGGGCGGAGGCGTCGCCCAGGAACTCTACGAAAAAGGCATGGAACTGGGCCGCCAGAACAATTACGGACAGGCACTGAGCCAGTTCGACCAGGCCATCAAGCTCGATTCCAAGAATCCCAGCTTTTTCGCCGGGCGCGGGCACGCCAACTTCATGCTCAACAACCTCGACAAGGCCCTGGACGACTACAACAAATGTCTCGCGCTCAACGGGCAGGACGCCCTCACCGTGGTGATGCGCGGCCACACCTACTACAAGCTGGCCAACTTCACGCGGGCCATCCAGGACTACGACAAGGCCATCCAGATGGGTTACACCGACGCCGAGGTCTACAAGGGGCGCGGCTCGGCCTATCTGAAGCTCAACCAGCCCGATAAGATGTGCGCGGACTTCAAGGCCGCCTGCGAAAAGGGCGATTGTGAAATGATGGAAAACGCCCGCAAGAGCGGGGTCTGCGAATAATCATCGGCCGCCGGACGCATGGTGCGGGCGCGGTGTGCTCACCGCGCCCGTTTTTCGTTGGCGCGCCTTGACCGCGCCCCTGGCGGAGCGCATAGACGATGAGCGCGCGCCCGCGAGAGGCGTCTCGACATCGAAGAGTGGAGCCCCATGGGGGCAGGGAAGGTCGGCAGCGTGAACGCATACATCTTCTGGGGCGTCGTGATCCTGGTCTGCTTCTACCTGGGGGCCAGGCTCACCTTTCAGACGCGCGAGAAAAAGCGCAGCATGCTCAAGCTCGATTTCGAGGAAGCCAAGAAGCGCGAGGGCAGCAAGCGCGCCTGACGCCTTCGGCCCCGTCGACCGAAACCGCTTGCGGCCTGCGCGAGCGGACGATCCGGCATGCGGTGAATGGCCAGGCCCGCGCGGACGATGACGCCGCGCGGGCCTGGCTTTTTTGGCGGGCAGTTGAGCGACGGGTCGCGCCGGATCTCCGGGATGGCCCGGCCGCTTCCAGGGACGCCCCGCGCCGCGGCTAAAGCCCGAGGGCAAGGAGCAGGCCCAGGGCCATGGCCGCGTAGACGCCCGCCAGGGCGTCGTCGAGCATCACGCCGTAACCGCCGGGCATCCAGCACTCCGAGGCGCGCACGGGCGCGGGCTTGAGAATGTCGAACACGCGGAAGAGCAGGAAGCCCCAGAAAAGCTGCCAGGGCGTGAGCGCGGCGAACGGCAGGTAGGTGATCCACTGGCCGAGCACTTCGTCGATGATGCACAGGCCGGGGTCCTTGATGCCGGTGTTGCGCTCCACGATGTCGCAGGCCAGGCCGCCGCCCACGAACACCAGGGCCAGCACCAGCAGACGCACGGCCCAGGGCGCGGGCATGAAGAACACCGGGGCGGTCAGCGCGGCGGCGGCGGAGCCCCAGGTGCCCGAGGCCGGCAGGCGGCCAAGGGGGCCGAGGGATGCGAAACAGGTGGCGATTCGGTCGATGAGGGACATGGGATACTCGCTGGCTGGGGTTGGCGCAAAGAGGACAGCCTAGGGCCGGCTGGGTTCGCCGTCAATGACCGGCGCAGGCTTCCGGGCCTCCCGGGGCCGAGCCCCCGGGAGTTTCGCGTGGCCCGTCGGGCAGGCCCGGGAGCGCCGACCGCGCCTTCAGCGACCCAGGGAGCGGGGAGTCCCTGCCGCCAGGGCCTTGCGGGCGTCGGGCTCGCCGCCCTGCATGGAGGCGATCATCTCCAGCAGGCTTCTCGCCTGTCCGGCCAGGTCGCGCACGGACTGGGCCGCCTCGTCCATGGAGGCGGCGGTCTCCTCGGAGATGCGGTTGACCTCCTCCACGGAGCGGTGGATCTCCTCCGACGCGGCGGACTGTTCCTCCGAGGCCGTGGCGATGGAGCGAACCTGATCGGCCGCCAGTTCAACGAGCCGCACGATCTCGGCCAGGGCCTCGCCGGACTGTCCGGCAAGGGCGGTGGCCTGTTCGCTGGCGTTCACGGCCAGTTCCACGTTGTCGCGGTTCTTGCGCGCGCCTTCCTGGATGCTGCGGATGGCCTCGCCCACGTCCCTGGTGGCGGTCATGGTCTTTTCGGCGAGTTTGCGCACCTCGTCGGCCACCACCGCGAAGCCCCGGCCAGCTTCTCCGGCGCGGGCGGCCTCGATGGCCGCGTTAAGGGCCAGGAGGTTGGTCTGGTCGGCGATGTCCGAGATGACGTCCAGCACCTGTCCGATGCCCTGGGCCCGATCGCCCAGCATGCCCATGTCCTCGCGGGACTGGTGGGCGTTCAGCTTTACCTGGGCGATGAATTCGATGACTCGGCCCACCACCTTGGCCCCAGCCTCGGCCTGTCCGCGCGCCCTCCCCGATGTCTCGGAGGCCTGCGAGGCGTTTCGGGCCACTTCGAGCACCGTGGCGTTCATCTGCTGCATGGCGGCGGCCGTTTCGGCCATGCGCGCGGACTGGAGCCGCGCGCCCTTGCTGGACTGTTCGATCTGGGCCGCAAGGCCCTCGGTGGATTGCGTCATGGCCCCGGAGACGGTCTGCGAGGTGTGGGCCGCCTCGGTGATGCGTTCGTTCTGCCGGGCGATGCGTTCCTGCTGGTCCTTGAGGCTGGTCACGTCCATGAGGGAGGTGATGACGCCGCTCACCTGGCGGTCCAGGTCGTAGAGGGGCGCGCTGTCCACGCGCACGTGGAGCTTCTTGCCGTTGTGGAGGACGAGATCGGCGTCCACGTCGTTGAACACCTTGTTCTCGCGCAGCGTGCGCGCGGTGATGGTGTCGCGGTTCGGATCTCCGAAAAGGAATTCGGCCAGGTTGCGGCCGCGGTAGCTTTCGGCGTCGCCGGGGCGGTCCATGAGGTCGAGCAGGGGCTTGTTGGCGTAGGCGAGCTTGCAGTCCTTGTCGCCGATGAAGAAGGGCGAGGCGATGCCCTGGAGCACTCCCTGGGAGAAGCTGAGCTTGTCCTTGAGTTCTCCGGTCATGCGGGTGATGTCGCGGGCGAGATCGCCCAGTTCGTAGCGGAAGGAGCCCTGGAGCGTCGCCGCATAGTCGCCCTGGGCGATGCGGCCCGTGAAGGCCTGCACGTTCTGCAAGGGCCGGATCACGAGACGCCGCATGAGCAGGAGGATCAGGACAAGAAGCGCGGCGAAGCCCGTGAAGCCGCCCAGGATGAGGGCGTTGCGCAGCCGGACGGCCGGAGCGGCAAGGTCCTCCTCGGTGGCGTTGACGCACACGATCCAGCCGGTGCGCTCAACCTGGGCGAAGGCCTGCACCTTTTCCACGCCCTTGTATTCGTAGCGCATCACGCCGTTCTTGCGCGCCAGCGTATCGCGCACGAAGCCGAGATCGGAGACGTCGCGAAGGACGCTGGCCTGGTCCGGATGGGCGATGATCGCGCCTTTGTCGTCCAGGATGTAGGCGTAGCCCTGGCTGCCGATCTTCACCGGCAGGATGTAGCGTTCCATGAAGCGCGACCAGTTCACTGCCAGGCCCGCGCCGCCGATGACCCGGCCGTTGGCGTCCTTCACGGGGACGACCACGGTAAAGACCAGCACGCCCGTGGACGCCCCCTTGCTGATCTGGCGGCCGAGTGATTCCCGGCCCTGGAGCACTTCCGTCCAGTAGGGCCTGCCGGAGAGGTCGGTTTCGTCCATGGAGCCGCCCTGGGCGGTCTGTCCGGCCACGGTTTTGCCGCTGGCGTCGATGAGGAAAACGCTGTTGAGGTTCGGCCGCGCCTTCAAGGAGGCGCCGAGCTGGTCTTTCACCGTGCCGTGCAGGGCTTGGTTCCCGGAGAGCAGTTCACGCACCTGCTCCTGCTGCGCCAGGGTGCGCACGACGGCGAGGCAGGAATCGATGTATTCGTCGGTCTCCGAGAGGAGCGCGCGGGCCGATTCGCGCATGCCGCCGGTCTGGATGTCGAAGGTGCTGGAATATACCGATGCCGAAACCCCGGCGACCATGGCGCCGATGCCCGCCAGCAACAGAACGGTCAGGATGATGGAAATGACGGTGTTGATGCTTTTGATCCTGCGAAACACGGTAAGCCTCCTAGCTTCAAGCTGGCGGCTTGGCGCACGACAACACGCCGCCTCCCAGCCGATGCCGGAGCCGCTCCAAGATGGGGATGCCTCCCCGCGATGATGGCGTCTACGCCCTGAAAAACCGCTGCCATTCTGAACTCGTTAATATCCGCAACAACTAAGAGCGCTAAACGCCGATTCTGTCAAGGGTGTCGCACGGGACCGACGCCCTCGGCGCGTCCCTGGTGATCCCGGGGGCCTGCCGGGTGGGGGCTTCCGTAGAGTGCGGCGGTGTCCGGGCCAGAGACCCTTCGGGGCGGTCGTTTCGCGTGCAGGCTTGCGCGGACAATCCGGGCGAAGCAGGCGTGACCGCGCCTCGGGGAAGCCGCTCCGGGCGATCGGCGGAGCATTCGCGGCGGAGCGCTACACGGTGTCGATCCATTGGGCGATGGCCGCCTTCTTGTCTGGAGCGAAACCCTCGCGAACCTGCTCGAAGAGCCACCGGAGGGATTTCGCGCGCAGGCGGTCGCGGAAGAGGTCCTCCGCCTCCTGGATGACCACCTTGATCAGGCAGGGGCAGCGATCCGAAAAGACCGACGGATCGTCCACGAAGAGGTTGCGCTTGCGGATCTCGGCGCACTGAAACATGGAGGCCGGGCCTTCCACGGCTTCGATGATGTCCCAGAACGAGATGTCGCCCGCGTCCCTGCCCAGGGCGTACCCGCCGTTGACGCCGGGAATCGACGTGACGATCTGCGCCTTGCGGAGCTTGGCGAAAATCTTCGAGAGGTACGTCTCGGTGATGCCGTGCAACTCCGCAATGCGCCTGATCCCGACGGTCTTCCCCTCGGGAAGGTCCACCAGATAGAAAAGCGAATGAAAGGCGTACTCCACGCCGACGCTGAATTGCACCCTGTTCCTCCTCCCGCGTGTTCACGCAGACTACTCCATGCCGGAGGTTTTGTCTTGACGGGCTCCTCTTTATGGACTAGCGATATCCTGGATAGCTTTTATCTGTAATTGTGTCAAACAAGGAGCGGGCTGATGTTCAACGAAACGTTCAGGGAAGTGGCGGCACACGAGGGCGTGGTGTCCATCGTGTCGTGTGCGGACGGCGAGGCCCACGTGGCGAACACCTGGAACTCCTACCTGGTCATGGCCGACGGCGTGAGGCTGCTCATCCCGGCCTGGAAGATGCGCAAGACCGAGGAGAAGGTGCTCAAAAACCCCAAGGTGCTGCTCACACTCGGGAGCCGGGAGGTGAAAGGGCGCATGGGTCCGGGGACGGGCTTCCTGCTGGAGGGCGCGGCGCGCTTCGTGGAGCGGGGCGAGGAGTTCGCGATGATGAAGGAACGGTTCCCTTTCCTCACCCGGGTGCTGGAGGTCACCGTCACCGGACTGCGGCAGACGATCTAGGCTCCACGGGCCGTTGCCCCGGCGACGCCCGGGCGCTCCGGGGCGCGGTCCCGTCGATCGTCTTGACGGGGCGTTTCCCGCCGGGCTACTCGCTGTGGCCATGGAAAACGCCTCTCCCCAGTCCGGCCCCCGGCTCATCCTGCACGTGGGGTGCGGAACGCGCGACCCGGAGAAACTCCCGCCCGACTACCGGCCGCCCGCCTGGCGGGAAATCCGCCTGGACATCAATCCGGCGGCGGAGCCGGACTTCGTGGGCGACATCCGCGAGATGCCGGTGATCGCCGACGGCAGCGTGGACGCCGTGTTTTCCTCGCACAACCTGGAGCACCTTCATGCGCACGAGGTCCCCCTTGCGTTGCGGGAGTTTTACCGCGTGCTCGCGCCCGGGGGGCACGCGCTCGTCACCTGCCCGGACCTCCAGCAGGTGGCCCGGCTCATCGTCGAGGGCCGCATCCTGGAGCCCGTCTTCTCGCCGCCTGCCGGACCCGTTACTCCCCTGGACATGGTCTACGGCTACCGGCCCAGCCTGGCCAGGGGCAACCAGCACATGGCACACCGCACGGGCTTCACCCCGGACACGCTGAAAAGCCTGCTCGAAGAGGCGGGCTTCACGAACGTGCGCACCACCACGCGCCCGGAACCGTTTCTGGACATCTGGGCCATGGGCATCAAGCCCGCCTGACCGGCGAGTGCCCCTTAAACGCCCCTGGCGGCGATCGCCTTGTGCGCCGCCAGCACCGCCACAACCTCCGCCAGCGGCAGGCCCACCACGCTCGTGTACGAACCCTCGATGCGCTCGATCATGAACGCGCCCAGGCCCTGGATGGCGTAGCCGCCCGCCTTGTCCATCGGTTCCTTGGTCGCGGCGTAGGCCGCGATGGCCTCCTCCGTGAGCCGCGCGAACGTCACCCTGGAGGATACGGCCTCCTCCCAGAGCGCCGCGCCGCCAGGGCCAATCAGGCAGCATCCGGTGACCACCGTGTGCTCCCGCCCGGCCAGCATGGCGGTCATGCGCCGGGAATCGGCCTGATCCCGGGGCTTGCCCAGGATGTGCCCCCCCACGGCCACCACCGTGTCCGCCCCCAGCACGTACGAGCCCGGATGACCCCAGGCCACGTCGCGCGCCTTCAGCCGCGCCATGCGCAGGGCGTAGCCGCCCGGCGTCTCGGCCGGGTCCGGGTCGGGCTCGTCCACCAGGGAGGGAATCACCCGGTACGCGATGCCCAGCGACCCCAGCAGCTCCTTGCGCCGGGGCGAAGCCGACGCCAGCACGATGTCGGCTCTCTCCACGAATGCTCCGTTGCTCACGTCCTGCTCCTTTGCTTGCGGACCGCGCCTGCCGCGCGGGCACTCCTCCTTGCCCCAGCCCGACCCTTGACGCAACCCCCGGCCCGGCGCTACACGCCTCCCACACACCGGAGCGCGTGACTGGCGAGAAACGTGGGCAACCACGGGGGAGCGCGCAACCGTCTGCAAGCCGCTCGCCTGGGCTGCATCGCGACCGCGATGCCAACCTTCCCGCAAAGGAGGAGCCCATGCGCGCCCACCGTGACCTGCTTCAATCCGCCGATCCCGAAGTCTTCGCCGCCCTGGCCGGGGAAGAGTCCCGCCAGGCCTCCGGCATCGAGTTGATCCCCAGCGAAAACTACACCTATCCCGAAGTGCTCGCCCTCCTGGGCAGCGTGTTCACCAACAAGTACTCCGAAGGTTACCCCGGACGCCGCTACTACGGCGGACAGCGCTACACCGACCAGGTGGAGGAGCTGGCCCGTCAGCGCGCCTGCAAACTCTTCCGCTGCGAACACGTCAACGTGCAGCCCCTCTCGGGCTCGCCCATGAACCAGGCCGTCTACCTGGGGCTCCTGGAACCCGGCGACACCATCCTGGCCATGGACCTCTCCCACGGCGGACACCTCACCCACGGCGCGCCCGTCTCCCACATGGGCAGGCTCTTCAACTTCGTGCGCTACAAGACCGACCCCGCCGACGGGACCATCGACTTCGACGCCGTGCGCGCCATGGCCCGCGCCCACAAGCCCAGGCTGGTGCTCTGCGGCTACACCTCCTACCCGCGAGACCTGGACTACGCCGCCTTCAAGGACGTGGCCGACGAGGCAGGAGCCTTCACCATGTGCGACGCCTCCCACTACGCCGGACTCGTGGCCGGCGGCGTGATGCGCAACCCCTTCGACGCGGGCTTCGACGTGGTGACCACCACCTCCCACAAAAGCCTGCGAGGCCCGCGCGGCGGCATCATCCTCTGCCGCAAGGAACTGGCCCAGCGCATCGACAAGTCCGTGTTCCCCGGGCTCCAGGGCGGCCCCCACATGAACGCCGTGGCGGGCATCGCCGTCACCCTGGGCAAAGCCCTGGAGCCCGCCTTCGCCGTCTACGCCCGACAGGTTCTCGCTAACGCCCGCGCCCTGGCCGCCGCGCTCGCCGCACGCGGCGCGCCCCTCGTCACCGGCGGCACCGACAACCACATGCTCGTGGTGAACACCCAGCAAGGCTACAACCTGGACGGCAAAACCGCCGAAGAACTCCTCGACGAAGCAGGCCTGACCACCAACAAACAAATCGTCCCCGACGACCCCAATCCGCCCCTCAAACCCAGCGGCATCCGCCTGGGCACCCCGGCAGCCACCACGCGCGGCATGATGGAGCAGGAGATGGACCGCCTGGCAGGCTGGATCGACGCCCTGTTGCGCAACCCCCGGGACGCTGCCCTGCGCGCGACAGTGCGCGCTGAAGTGGCGACGATGTGCGCCGGATTCCCCGTGCCAGGCCTGCAATAAACGAAACGCCCGCCGACGTTGCGGCTGGGGGAGGAAAGCCGTCGGAGGAAGAGCCTCCGGCGGCAAGAGAGTTGCGCCCTTGGAATCCCGCTCCGTTTCGCGGTGGCGTACGGTTCGGTTGCGGCGGTGGTGGGAAGGAGGAAGGAGGAATAGCCTCCGGCGGCCAAAGGGCTACGCCCTTTGGAATCCCAAGTTGCTTTGCGGGTTTCACCGGGTAGGGCTGTGTGAGAGGGGGCGGAGAGACCCCGGACGCCCGGCCCTGCCGCCCCTCCCACCGACGCGAAGCAATTGCCGGGGTCCGGGGGGAGGCTCTCCCCCCGGCGGGTGCAGGGCAGAGCCTTGCCGGGGTGCGGGGCGGAGCCCTGGCCGCCGGAGGCTCTTCCTCTTGCTGGGCCGCGGCCGTCCCTGCCTGTGGCTCAGGCGGGAGCGGGTCAGGCGACCGGGGCGTTCACCAGGCGGGCTCGTTCTTCGTAGTAGGCTGCCTGCCCGCCCAGGTCGGCGGTGCGGCCCCGGATCAGGCGGTTGACGCAGCCTCCGTGCGAGAGCCAGTCGCCGCGCGGGTAGACCGCCGTCTCGGGGTGCAGGCCGGGCAGGGACTCCACGCGCACGGTCATGGAGCCCAGGGCCGTCTCCAGGAGCACGGGGCCGGAGAGGTCCAGGGCGTCGAAGGCCGCGGCCCGGGGCGAGAGATAGAGCGTGGGCGGGGCCTGCTGCTCGTCCTCGGGGATCTGGGAGAGCAGGTGCTCGCGCCGCACGGGCGAGAGCAGGCGCAGCGGGAAGTCCGGGTCCACAGGGGAGTAGGAGGGCAGGGCGTCCGGCAGATGGTAGAGCCCGTCGGCGTGGGCGAAGATGCCGCCGGACCAGGGCGCGGGGTCGACGGGGGCGGCCAGCCAGCCCTCGCGGCGCAGGGTCTCCAGGGTCCAGCCCGCCTTGCCGTCGCGCAGGGCGGCTTCCATCACAGTCTCGGCGTCCGGCAGGATCACGGGATCGGCCAGCCGCGCGCCCAGACGGGCGGCTATCTCGAAGTTGGGCAGGCACTCCCCGGGCGGGTCCACGGCCTTGGCCGCGTGGAGCAGTCCCGCGTGTTCGCCCGGGCGCAGCACGTCTTCGCATTCAAGCATGAGCGCCGGGGGCAGCACCACGGTGGCGGCGCGAGCCGTGTCGGTGAGGAAGGGCTCAACCACCACGGTGAAGCGTTCCCGGAGCATGCGCTCCAGGGCCAGGCTCTCCGGGCATTGGGTGACGAGGTTCATGCCCTCCACCCAGACGAAGTCCACGGGCGGGTCGGCGGCCTCCACGGCGCGGGCCAGTCCGGCGATGGGGAAGCGGCGGGAGGGTCCGGGGGGGACGCCGGTCCAGTCCCAGGCGGCGAGGCCGGGGTCCGGGGAGAGGAACCACACGCCGCCGCCGGGGCGGCCCACGTTGCCCGAGAGCATGGCCAGGGCGTCCACGAAGCGCACGCTGGCCCCGCCGTGGGCGTAGCGCTGCAGGCCCCGGCCGATGTGGGTGGCTGTGGCGTCGAGGAGTCCGGGAGGGCAGGGGGCGTTGGCGGGGGCGTACCAGTCCGCGAGGGTCCGGGCCTGTTCGAGGGGGACGTCGCAGGCTTCCAGCAGGTCGTCCAGGGGCCAGCGGTCCAGAAGTTCCAGGAAGGCCCCGGCGTTGGCGCAGCGATCGAGGGCCAGCGGGGAGAGTTGGCCGCGTGCGGCCAGCAGCTTGAGCGCGGCGGCGGCCAGTAAGCGGTCCGTGCCGGGGCGCAGGATGATCTCGTGGTCGCGGTCGTAGGAAGCGTCGCCGGGGTGGATGGCCAGCACGCGCGCGCCGTTCTCGCGGGCCTGGCCCAGCATGGCCGCCAGGTGTGCGGACTGCGCGCGGGCGTTGCGGCCCCAGTTGACGATGCGGGCGGCCTGCGCGGATTCTTCGAGCGGCCCCTGCCGGATGGCCCCGAAGTCCCGGCGGATGGCCTCGGCGCCGGCCCCCAGGCAGATGGCCCCGGAGAAGCCCGACGCGCCCAGGGTGTTGAAGAGGAATTTTCCGGCCTGATGCAGCAGCCCGAAGGAGGCGTGGTAGTGGATGTGGAGCATGCGCTCCGGCGTGGGGCGCAGAGCGTCCATGCGCCGGGCGATCAGCTCCAGGGCTTCGTCCCAGGAGGCGGGACGGAAGTCCGCGCCATGGCGGACCAGGGGCGTGGTGACGCGCCGGGGACTGGCGAGGCGCTGGGCGAAGCGCGCGGTCTTGGCGCAGATGCGCCCCCGCGTGAAGGGGTGGTCCGGGTTGCCCCGGACGCTTCGGACGCCTTCAGGCCCCACGTCCACCAGCAGGGCGCAGCCGTCGCCGCAGTGGCGCGTGCAGGCGCTCCGGACGGTTCGCTCGGACACGGCCCGGCCCCGGAATCAGGCCAGGAGCGCGGCGCGCAGGGCCTCGTCCAGGGTGGGATGGGGGAACACCACGTCCTCGCACTGCTTCCTGGTGAAACCCTGGCCCACCAGCACCGTGGAGAGGGTGGCCAGGGAGGCCACGCCGTGGCCGACGGCCGTGACACCCTTGAGGCGTCCCTCGCTCCACACGCACTTCACGAGGCCGCCCGTGGCCCCGTGGGCCTGGGCGATGGGATTGGCGATGAGCTGGGCGCGCGTGACGGTCACGTCCTCCAGGCCCTGGGCGCGGGCCTCGGCTTCCAGCAGTCCCACGCGCATGGTTTCGGGCGCGCCGTACATGCAGCCGGGGATGGGGCCGGGCTCGTAGGGCCGGGTTTCCTCGCCCGCGAAGTGGCGCACGGCCCATTCGCCCTGGCTGGAGGCCGCGTGGGCCAGGAGCGTGCGGCCGTTCACGTCGCCCACGGCGTAGACCGTGGGGCTGGCCAGAAGGTGTTCGTCGGTATGCACCCAGCCCGCGCCCTTCACCTCGGCCCCCAGCATCTCCAGCATGAGGTTGCGCGAGTTGGGCTGGCGTCCCACGGCGAGCAGGCACTTGGCGGCGGTGATGACGCGGCCGTCCTCCAGTTCCACGCGGGCCTGGCCGTCCACTGTGGCCAGGGAGGCCACGCGCACGCCGGTGTGCATGGCCCAGCCCTGGCGCTTGAAGCTCTGGGCCAGGGCCTTGCTGACCTCTTCGTCCTCGGCGGGCGCGATGCGCTCCGCCACCTCCAGCAGGGTGACGGCGCTGCCCATGCGGGAGAAGAACTGGGCCAGCTCCAGGCCGATGAAGCCCGCGCCGATCACCACGAGGCTTTCGGGAACCTCGCGCAGGCCCAGGATGTCGCCGGAGTTGAGCACGGCGTCGTGGTCGGCCTTGAGGCCGGGCTTGGCGGCGGGGCGGCTGCCCGTGGCCAGGATGCACCTTTTGTAGGAGACGGTCTTGGGCTCGCCTTCGATTTCCACCACGGACTTCACGGCCCCGATCATCTTGAGCTCCCCGCGCAGGAGCGTGACGCCCAGCTTTTCCAACTGGGCGGCCATGGCCTTGCGGGTGGCCTCGATGTGGCGCTTCTTGCGGTCGGCCAGGGCGGGGAGGTCCACGCGGTACTGCCCGGAGGCCACCTTGAGGCGCTCCTGTCCTTCCATTTCGGCCAGGGGGGCCACGGCGGCCAGCAGGAACTTGGTGGGGATGCAGCCCCAGTTCAGGCAGGAGCCGCCCAGGTGCTCCTTCTCCAGCAGGATGGCCTTGATGCCCCGGCGGGCGGCTGCGAGGGCCGCATCGTACCCGGCGGGGCCTCCCCCGACGATGAAGAGTTCGGTTTCCATGGCGTCCGTTGGCTAGAGGTGCGTTCTGAAAACATCACAAGTGCGAAGAGGACCACGCTAGAACGGGTGCGGTTTCAAGGCAAGCAAAATCGCGGATCGGAGCGGGGCGGACATCTTGCGGGGCTTTTTCTTGCGCGCAAGGGGCACCGGGTGTTACGGTCATGTGTAATCCCTATTCGCAGGCCGCGTCAGGCCATCAGGAGGTCCGGTTCATGGAAGAGCGCATCGAATCCGACAGCATGGGCGAGGTGAGGGTCCCGGCGGACAAGCTCTGGGGCGCGCAGACGCAGCGTTCGCTGGAACACTTCAGCATCGGCGGCGAGCTGATGCCCCGGGAGCTGGTCGGGGCCTATGCCGTGCTCAAGAAGGCCTGCGCCCTGGCCAACCGCGAACAGGGTCGGCTCGACGCGAAGCTCGCGGACCTCATCGTGGCCGCCTGCGACGAGATCCTGGCCGGAGGGCGCCACGACATGTTCCCCCTCCACGTCTGGATGACAGGCAGCGGCACCCAGTTCAACATGAACGTCAACGAGGTGGTCTCCAACCGCTGCTGCCAGATGGCGGGCACGGCGCTGGGCTCCAAGAAGCCCGTGCACCCCAACGACCATGTGAACATGGCCCAGTCCACCAACGACAGCTTCCCCACGGCCATGTACATGGCCGCCGCCATGGGCGTCACGGGGCGCCTTCTGCCCTCGCTGCGCGCCCTGCGCGCCGCGCTCGCGGCCAAGGCCGACGCCTGGGCGGACATGGTGAAGATCGGGCGCACGCACATGCAGGACGCCACGCCCCTCACCCTGGGGCAGGAGTTCTCCGGCTACGTGCAGCTCCTGGAGGACGGCGAGGAGCGCCTGCAGCAGGCCCTGGGCCACGTCTACAGGCTGGCCCTGGGCGGCACGGCGGTGGGCACGGGCATCAACGCCGCGCCCGGGTTCGCGGAGGCCGCGGTGTCGCACGTCGCCAGGCTCACGGGCCTGCCCTTCGAGAGCGCCGCCAACAAGTTCGCCGTGCAGGGCTCCCACGACGCCCTGGTGCAGCTCTCCGGGGCCATGAAGACCCTGGCCGCCTCGCTGGGCAAGCTGGCCAACGACATCCGGCTGCTCTCCTGCGGGCCGCGCGCGGGGCTGGCCGAGTTGATCCTTCCCGAAAACGAGCCGGGCTCCTCCATCATGCCCGGCAAGGTGAACCCCACCCAGTGCGAGGCCCTGACCATGGTGGCCATCCAGGTGACCGCCAACGACCTGGCCGTCACCCTGGGCGGCGCGGGCGGCCATCTGGAGATGAACGCCTACAAACCCCTGATCATCCACAACGTGATGGGCTCGGTGCGCATGCTGGCCGACTGCATGGAAAGCTTCCGCAAGTATCTGGTGGAGGGCCTGCGGCCCAACGAGAAGCGCATCCGTGAGTTCGTGGGCCGCTCGCTCATGCTGGTGACGGCGCTTTCGCCCGTGATCGGCTACGACAAGGCCTCGGCGATCGCCCACCACGCCATGGAGCACGACCTGACCCTGCGCGAGGCGGCCCTGGAGCTGGGCTTCGTGGACGCCGCCACCTTCGACAGGGTGGTGGACCCGGCCAAGATGACCAAGCCCTACGTGGCGGGCGGGTAGGGATGCGGCCCCGGTGGAGGCGGCCGGATCAGGGGGGAGAGGCCCGGGGCCGGTCAGGCCTGGGCCAGTCAGGGCCGAAGCGGTCGGCTCAGGTGATGCCCGGTCAGGGGCGGACGGGCTCCGGTTCGATGGGCAGCTCCGCGTCGACACGCCGGACAACGTGCTCGAAGGCCCGAAAACCGGCAGAAAAATCGATGTTTCCCCCCGGAAGCTCCTTGCGCCCGGAGCGCGGATGATAGTATGGACTTCTCAACCTTCAACGCGCATGGATTCATTGGGTCTTGGGCTCGTCCGAACGCCAGCTCCTGCCGATGAGAAAAGACATGCCAAAACCCGGGAGCGAATGCCCATGGCCAAGAAGCTTTATGTCGGCAACCTGTCCTTCAAGTCCACCGAAGATGATATCCGCAAGGTGTTCAGCGCCTACGGCGAAGTGCTGAGCGTGGCCCTTATCACCGACCGCGAAACCGGACGCCTGCGCGGCTTCGGCTTCGTGGAGATGGACGACGAGGGCGCCCTGGCGGCCATCCAGGGCGTCAACGGCACCGAGGTGGGCGGCCGCACGCTGAAGGTCAACGAGGCCCAGGAAAAGCCCCGCTCCGGCGGAGGCGGCGGTGGTTACGGCGGCGGTGGCGGCGGCCGTCGCTGGTAGAACTCCTTCGGGAGAACATGCCTGACCGCGGGCCGGGAGCGATCCCGGCCCGTTTTTTTTGCGTAGCGCCTGCCTTGCCTGTCGCGGCGGCCCCGGCGCACGCCACGGCGCGGAGGACGTCGGCCGTGTACTCCCGGTTCGGGCGGCACGGGGCGCGCCGTCTCCCTGCGGAGGCTGAATGGCCGATCCTACTGAAGGTGCAACGGCCGGTGGCGGCCGATCCCTGGATGCGCGGCCTCGGGCTGGCGGCCACGGGATGAGCGCGGGACGAATGCGGGTGCACTCCCGGTCAGCGGGCGGTCTTGACGGCTGCGGGGCGGCAGGCCTCTTCGGACGACCCCGGACCCGCCACCTGGGCGGAGCGGGCAGGCGGTTCCGCTGGGGGCAGCCGGAACGGACGCCGCCTTGAAGCCCCGCGCCGGAGAGGGCGTCGGCTGGCATCAGGCCTTGCGGCGCGCTTCGTACGCGGACGTGAAGCCGCGCCATGCCGTTCGGGGCCGGGCCTGCGTGGGGGGCGCACGGCGATGGCGGAGCGGCCGGGCCGCTCCGGGATCACTCCTGGACGGGGTGTGCCTGTCCGGAATCTTCGGTGCCCGGCTCTTCCTGGCCTTCCTCGCCCGAGGCCTTCTTTTCCTGCTTGCGCAGCAGTTTTTCTTCCTTCTTCTTCTGTTTGGCGGCCTCTTTCTGGCGCTTCTCGAACGAATAGTTGGGCTTCTTCGCCATGGATGGTCCTTCGTGATGGGTGTTGGGAGTCCCGGGGGGACGTGCGCGCCTCGGGCGCGAGCGTTCGTTGCCCCGGCAACGTAGGATTATGAACCACCCACGCCCCGGCGGCAAGGATTAGTTGCGGGAACGAGGAGCGGGCGCGCCAGGGCATCCCCGCACAGGCCCGCGGCCTCTCCCGTGCGTCCGCCCGCGTAGCGCGGGCATGCGTGGAGCGCGGACCGCCGCGCCGTTCACGTCCGCCAGGACGCGAAACGCCGCCCGGACTCGCATCCGGGCGGCGTCGTTCATCTGGTCGGTTCGTGCGTCGCCGCTACATGTCTTCGGTGATGTGCATGCCCCTGGCGGCGGCCGTCTCGTCGAGGCGGGTGACGGGCAGGGTCACGGGGGCGGCCAGCAGTGCGGCCGGGTCGGTCTCGGCCTGGGCCAGGATGGCGCGCAGGTCGTCCGCGAAGGTGTCCAGGGTCTCCTTGGACTCGGTCTCCGTGGGCTCGAACATCAGGCATTCCTTCACGATGAGCGGGAAGTACACCGTGGGGGCGTGGTAGCCCTTGTCCAGGAGCGCCTTGGCGATGTCCAGGGCGCGCACGCCCTTTTCCGACTGCTTCGCCGCCGAGGCCACGAACTCGTGCATGCAGATGCGGTCGTAGGGCACCTCCAGCACGTCGTCCAGGCGTTTGCGCAGGTAGTTGGCCGCCAGCACCGCGTTCTCGCTCACCTTGATCAGGCCCTCGCGGCCCAGGCGCACCATGTACGCGTAGGCTTTGAGCACCACCCCGAAGTTGCCGTAGAACGGGGCCACGTAGCCGATGGACTTGGGGTAGTCGTAGCGCAGGTGGAAGCGGCAGGAGGCGTCCTTCACCACGCGCGAGATGGGCATGTAGTCCGCCAAGCGGGCGCACACGCCCACCGGGCCTGCGCCGGGACCGCCGCCGCCGTGGGGCGTGGCGAAGGTCTTGTGCAGGTTCACGTGCACGATGTCGAACCCGGCGTCGCCCATGCGCATCTTGCCCATCACGGCGTTGAGGT
This sequence comes from Fundidesulfovibrio magnetotacticus, assembly GCF_013019105.1. NCBI lineage: Bacteria > Pseudomonadati > Thermodesulfobacteriota > Desulfovibrionia > Desulfovibrionales > Desulfovibrionaceae > Fundidesulfovibrio > Fundidesulfovibrio magnetotacticus. Next base: position 614,848 of record NZ_BLTE01000001.1, on the reverse strand, counting down.
TCGCGCCGTCGTAGTAGAGCAGGGCGTCCACGGAGCGCAGCAGCTCCACGATGCGCGGCAGGTTCTGCTCGAACAGGCCCAGGGTGTTGGGGCAGGTCATCATCATGCCCGCCACCTGGTCGTCCAGCACGGCGGCCAGGGCCTCGGGGTCCACGATGCCGTCCTTGGAGGCCACGCTGACCACCTCGTACCCGGCGATGGCCGCCGAGGCCGGGTTGGTGCCGTGGGCCGAATCCGGGCAGATGATCTTGGTCTTCTTGTTGCCCTTGTCGGCGTGGTAGGCGGCCATGATCAGCACGCCGGTCAGCTCGCCGTGCGCCCCGGCCATGGGATGCAGGGTGAACTCGTCCATGCCGGTGATCTCGCAGAGCCAGCGCTCGGTCTCGTACAACACCTCCAGCGCGCCCTGGGTCAGCTCGTCGCCGCGCGGCAGCTGGGGCAGCATGGGGTGGAGCCGGGCGAAGCCGGGCAGGGCGGCCACGTTTTCGCAGAACTTGGGGTTGTACTTCATGGTGCACGACCCCAGCGGATAGAAGTTGCCGTCCACCCCGAAGTTCTTGCGCGAGAGCGTGGTGAAGTGGCGCACCACGTCCAGCTCCGAGAGGGAGGGCAGGCCGGAGGGGCCGTCGCGCAGGAGGTCCGGGGGCAGGAGGTCCGAGGCCTGTCCCGAGGGGGTCTTGGGCCACACGCCCTCGCGGCCGGGGCGCGACTGCTGGAACACGGTGCTCATAGTTCGTCCTCCAGCCAGGCGGCCAGTATGTCGATGTCGCGTTTGGAGGTCTTCTCGGTGCAGCACACCAACAGGGCGTTTTCCAGGCCCTGGTAGTAGCGGCCCAAGGGGAAGCCCGGCACGAGGCCGCGCCCGATGAGGGCCAGGCACACGTCCTGGGCGGCGCGGGGCAGCGTGACGGCGAACTCGTTGCCGATGGGGCCCTGGCCCAGCAGGCTCACGCCCTTGATGGCCGTGAGTTTCCCGGCGGCGTAGCGGGCGTTCTCCATGGAGAGAAGCGCCGTGCGCTTGAGGCCTTCCTCGCCCAGCAGGCACAGGTGGGCCAGGCTGCGCAGGGCGCACAGGGCCTGGTTGGAGCAGATGTTGGAGGTGGCCTTCTGGCGGCGGATGTGCTGCTCGCGCGCCTGGAGCGTGAGCACGTAGCCGGTGCGGCCCTTGGAGTCCTCCGTGCGGCCCACGATGCGTCCGGGCATCTGGCGCACCAGGGCCTTGGTGCAGGTCATCACGCCGAGGTAGGGGCCGCCGAAGGAGAGGGGCAGGCCCAGGCTCTGGCCCTCGGCCACGGCCACGTCCGCGCCCATGGCCCCGGGCGTCTTGAGCACGCTGGCCAGCACGGGATAGGCGCTCAGCACGGACACCGCGCCGACGGCCTTGGCGGCGGAGAACAGGGCGGAGGCGTCCTGCACGCGGCCGAAGAAGTTGGGATTCTGCACCACCACGCAGGCGGTTTCCTTGTCCAGGGCGGCCTGCATGGCGGCGAAGTCGGTGGCGCCCTCGCGGTGGGGCACGGTGACCAGCGACAGGTGCAGGTTGCGCGTGAAGGTGTCCACCAGGATGCGGTAGATGGGGTTCACCGTCTCGCTGATGAGCACCTTGGTGCGCTTGGTCTGGCGCACGGCCATCATCACGGCCTCGCAGAGGGCCGTGCCGCCGTCGTAGACCGAGGCGTTGGCGCAGTCCATGCCCAGCAGGCGGCTCACGGCCGTCTGGTACTCGAAGATGGCCTGGAGCGTGCCCTGGCTGGCCTCGGGCTGGTAGGGCGTGTAGGCCGTGTAGAACTCGCCGCGTCCGGTGAGGGCGTCCACGGCCGAGGGCACGTAGTGGTCGTAGAATCCGGCGCCCAGGAAGCTCACCAGGGCGGTGTTGTTGCGCGAGGCCATGTCTTCGAGCTTGGCGCGCGTGTCCGACTCGGAGAGGCCCGGGGGCAGGTCGAAACTCTTGGGGCGCAGGGCCAGGGGGATCTCGGCGAAGAGCTCTTCCACGGAAGAGACGCCGACGGTCTCCAGCATGGCCCTTGCGTCCTCCGGGGTGTGGGGGACGTAGGGCATGGGCGTTCCTTCTAGTGGCAGGAGACGGCGGTCTGTTCGTAGGCGGCGGCGTCCAGCAGGCCCTGGGGCTCGGCCGAGAGCTTCACCTTGATCATCCAGCCGCCCGCGAAGGGGTCCTGGTTGACCAGTTCGGGAGCGCCCTCCAGGGCCTCGTTGACCTCCACCACCTCGCCCGTGACCGGGGAGTACAGCTCGCTGGCGGCCTTCACCGACTCGATGGAGCCGAACTCCGAGCCCTGGGTGACCTGCGCGCCCACGGCGGGCAGGTCCACGAAGGTGATGTCGCCCAGCTGCTCCTGGGCGAAGGAGGTGATGCCCACGGTGGCGGTGTCGCCTTCGATCCTGGCCCATTCGTGGGAGGGGGTGTATTTGATGTCTGCGGGATACATAAAATGTTGTCTCCTTCAGGGGTGTGCGCGGGCTGTGCGCCGAAAACCGGAGGACTTTAGCCCCTGGCGCTTCGGGGGGCAAGGTTTTCCTCGCCGCAAGAAGGCGCGGGGCGGGGGTGGCCCCGGCCTTGCGCGGGGGCGCGCTTGCGGGTATCAGGGCCGCCTTCGGAGGAGACCGCCATGCCCGAGACGGCCGCCAAGGCCCCGCAGACCGCACCCTGCCAGCCCGACTACACCCGGGGCGAGCGCCAGTGCCTCCACGTGGAGGAACTGGGCCGCACCTGGAAGCTCCACCGCACGGCGGACATGGAGACCCTCTGGGAGAACCTGGGCCGCGAGGAGTTCGGAGAGGACGAGCGCATGCCCTACTGGGCGGAGCTGTGGCCCGCGAGCATGCTGCTCTGCCGCTGGCTGGGGCGCAACCGGGAGCTGGTGCGCGGCAAGGCCTGCCTGGACATCGGGTGCGGGCTGGGGCTCACGGGCATCGTGGGCGCGTGGCTGGGCGCGCGGGTGGTGGGCATGGACCACCAATGGCCCGCGGTCTACTTCAGCCGGGAGAACGCGCGCTTGAACGGCGTGGACGGGCCGCTCTGGACGCGCATGGACTGGTGCGCCCCGGCCTTCAAGCCCCGGGCCTTCGACGTGATGTGGGGCGGCGACATCGTTTACGAGACGCGCTTCTACCACCCCCTCACCCGGCTCTTCCGCGACCACCTGGCCCCGGGCGGGCGCATCTGGCTGGCGGAGCCCCGGCGCAGCGTCTCGCGTCCCGTGTGGGAGCGCCTGGCGGGCGACGGCTTCGCGGTGCGCAAGCTCCTCACCGAGCCCGTGCCCGTGGAGGGCTACGAGGTGACCGTGAACCTCTGGGAGCTGTCCCTGCCGGAGTGAAACCGTCACGGGGGCATTGATTTTGTTGCGCGAAACCGGAATGGTGCGCGCAACAACCGCCGCGTACGGCCGCAGCGCCACGTCTTGCGGCCCGGCGGATCAAGGGAGTCGCCATGGGCAAGACCATCCGCTTCGGCGTGTCGCTCAATTCCGACCTGCTGGAGAAGTTCGACGCGCTCTGCGAGGAAAAGAGCTACCCCAACCGTTCCGAGGCCATCCGCGACCTGATCCGGGGCGTGCTGGTGGAGCGCGAGCAGCAGGTGGGCGAGGGCGAGATCGCCGCCGTGCTCACCCTGGTCTACGACCATCACTTTTCCGACCTCTCCCAGCGCCTGGTGGAGATCCAGCACGACGAACACGACGTGATCCTCACCACCGTGCACGTGCACCTGGACCACCACAACTGCCTGGAAGTGCTCATCCTCAAGGGCGCGGGCGAGGCCATCAAACGCCTGGCCGACCGGCTCATCGCCACCAAGGGCGTGAAGCACGGCAAGCTCACCCTCACCACCACGGGGCGGGGGCTGGTGTAGGGCGGCGGGACGGAAGTCCCTCCGGTCCGCGCCAGGCAGCCCGCCCGCGAGACTCCATGAAAGACATCCAATCCTCCCCCTCCGAGGTGCTCATCCCCATCGACCGGGTGGGCATCCGCTCCATCCGGCTGCCGCTCACCGTGCGCGACCGCGCCAACGGCACGCAGAACACCGTGGCCGAGGTGGACATGGCCGTGGACCTGCCCGCCGAGTTCAAGGGCACGCACATGTCGCGCTTCGTGGAGGCCCTGGAGAGCCTGGGCGGCGCGTTGGACTACAAGAGCCTGCGCGGCCTGGTGGCCGGCGTGCGCGACCGCCTGGAGGCCCGCAACGCCCACGTCACCGTGCGCTTTCCCTATTTCGTGCGCCGCTCCTCTCCCGCCTCCGGGGCCGCCTCCACCATGGACTACGCCTGCACCGTGCAGGGCGACCTCATCGGCGAGCGCTTCCGCATCACCCTGGGCGTGGAAGCGCCCGTGATGACCGTGTGCCCCTGCTCCCTGGCCATCAGCGACCAGGGCGCGCACAGCCAGCGCGCCGTGGTGCGCGCGCGCTGCCGCTATAAGGGCTTCGTCTGGCTGGAGGAACTCATCGACATGGCCGAGGCGGCCGGGTCCTCCCCGGTGTATGCCCTCCTGAAGCGCGAGGACGAGAAGCACGTCACCGAGGCGGCTTTCGACAACCCCCGCTTCGTGGAGGACGTGGCCCGCTCCATGGCCAAAGCACTGGAGGAGCATCCCGCCGTGACCTGGTACGCCGTGGAGGTGGAGAGCTTCGAGTCCATCCACAACCACTGCGCCGTGGCGGGCATCGAGCGCGAGAAGGCGTAAGTCGCGGCCGGTAGCGGCCTCAGCGCAGGCGCACGGACTGCATCATGGCGAAGAGGGCGGCGCGGTTGGCGTCGAAGAGCGCGTGGGCCTGCTTGTCGTCGTCGGCCACGGCGTAGGCCATCACCTGGAGCAGCCGTCCCTTCACGGGCGCGAAGACGTGGTTGACGAACTGCACGCGCACCTTGCCGTCGCCGCCGCGCAAAAGGCGCGCGTAGAGCGTGTCGTAGCCGAAGTGGTCCCCCGCGCCGCCGCGCATGCAGGTGGGCTTGATGCCCTTGAGCGATTCCGCCACGTACTGCTTCACGTTTTCGCAGGAGACGAACGCGTTCTGCGTGAGCAGGATGTCCGTGCGCGGCGGGCTCAGGCAGATCACGAAGCGCAGGTCCGGCCCGTTGGAGGCCTCCACGGCGAAGGTGCAGCCGTCTTCGGTGGTCTCGGCCACGGTCCAGCCCTTGGCGGGGTGGAAGCGCAGCCCCACCGCGTCGTTGCGGTAGGAGCGGCGCTCGGGGGGCTCCTGGGCGCAGGCGGCCAGCAGCAGGCACGCGGCCAGGCAGGCCGTGAGGGCGAGGGGGCGCATGGGGCCACGTTATCCCGGACGGAGCGCCCTCGCAACACCCGGCGCGCTCCGCCCGGTGCCCTCTCCGGCAGTCCCCCCGGAGAGAGCCCGGCAGCCGTTGACAGACCGCACCGGAGTGCGCACAGTGCAAGGAAGGGAGAGACGGCCATGAGCATCATCCCCAACCTCAACGCGCAGGCCCTCGGGGCCCTCACCCACGCCGCCGAGGACACGGCCCGCAACCTGGCCAACCTCTCCACCGACGGCTACCAGCCCGTGCGCACCGTGATCTCCTCTGGACCGGCGACCATCAACGCCATCTCCGAGCACTCCGTGGCCTTCGGCCAGACCATGGCCGAGCCCTCCTTCGACATCGCCACCGACCAGAAAACCCAGGAACGCGCCTGGGTGCAGCCCTATCAGGGCGGAAGCGTGGACGTGGCCCGGGAGATGGTCAACCTCTCCTCCGCCGAGCGCGCCTTCCAGGCCAACGCAGTGGCCGTGCGCACCCTGGAGCAGACCACCGGCTCCGTGCTGGACCTGATGGCCTGAACCGCCCTCCCATGGCCCGGAAATCCGCGCGGGCCGGTCTTTTTCAGCGCATTCCCCTTGACTTTGCGTCATAATGTTGACACCGTTCGGCCATGCACGTTCTTCAAGGGGATTCCGCATGGAATTGAACACCTCGGGCATCATCGGCAAGAGCCCGGCCCTGACCGGCGTGTTCACGGTGCTCTCCAAGGTGGCCCCGACGGATTCCACGGTGCTCGTCACGGGGGAGTCGGGCACGGGCAAGGAACTCCTGGTGCGGGCGCTGCACGCCAACAGCCGCCGCCGAGACAAGCCCTTCGTGCCGGTGAACTGCGGGGCCATCCCCAGGGAACTGCTGGAGTCGGAGCTTTTCGGGCACGAGAAGGGGGCCTTCACCCACGCCATCCGCAACCGCGCGGGCCGCTTCGAGTTGGCCGACGGCGGCACCATCTTCCTCGACGAGATCGGCGAGATGGACCTCTCGCTCCAGGTGAAGATCCTGCGCGTGCTCCAGGAGAAGGAGTTCGAGCGCGTGGGCGGCACGCGCACCATGAAGGTGGACGTGCGCATCGTGGCCGCCACCAACCGCGACCTGGAGGCCGAGGTGGCCGCCGGGCGCTTCCGCGAAGACCTCTTCTACCGCCTGAACGTCATCCCCCTGCACCTGCCCCCGCTGCGCGAGCGCGGCGAGGACGTGCTCCTGCTTTCGCGCTGCTTCCTGGAGCGCTTCTGCGCCCAGAAGGAGCGCCCGGTGCTGGCGGTGCCCGCCGAAACGTCCTCGGTGTTCCTGAGCTATTCCTGGCCCGGCAACGTGCGCGAGCTGGAAAACCTCATGGAGCGCCTTTCCATCCTCTGCGACGAGGACCACATCCGCCCCGAGGACCTGCCCCGCAAGATCTGGGACGACGTGGGCAAGGCCCCGCCCGCCCCGGCAGCAGTCCCGGCGGCCAGGCCCGCCGGGTTCGACTGGCCCGTGGTGGCCGACCTCAAGGCCAAGGGCATGGGCCTCAAGGAGTTCCTCGACGAAATCGAGGAGCGCCTGCTGGCCGAGTCCCTGGAGATGGCCGGGGGTGTGAAGAACCAGGCCGCCGAGATCCTGGGCATCAAGCGGACCACGCTCATCGAAAAGCTCAAGAAGAAAAACATGCTGGGGGCCTAAGGCGCGCCCCGTGAGGCCTGGTGCGCTTCTTGCTTGCTGGGTGTCCGTGATGGCGCGCCCCATTGCCAGGATCGCCTGGTTCCTCTGCCTGTGTATGCTCCTCCTCGCGGCCCCCGGCGGCGCTCGAGCCCAGACCTACGCCCTCACGGCCGGACCCTTGGCCGACCAGATCACCCTCACGTTCCCGCGCAAGGCCCCGGCCCCCGTGGTGGTGCGCACCGGCCCCCGGCGCGTGGAGGCCCTCTTCCCGGCAGGGGTGAAGCTCAAGGCCCCGCCCCAGCCGACGGGCAGGACGCGCCACGTGGCGGCCCTCGCGGCGGCGGACAACGTGCTCGTGCTGGAAACCGCCAACGAATCCTTCGGCTTCGTGACCACCCCCTCCGGCGACAAGGGCCTGACCATCCAGGTGTTCTTCGATCCGGCAGGGGCCAAGTGGAAGCCTCCCGCGCCGGAGCCCGGACAGGCCCCGCCGGGGGAGGCCCCGGCCCCCGCACCGGAAACGCCAGGCGGGACCGGACAGGCCCCCCAGGCCCAGGAGCAGACCCAGCCCCGGGCCTCCGTGACGGCCCCCATCGCCGGGCTGGAACAGCCGGGCGCGCCCGCGCCCGTGCCGCCCCAGCCGACAGCCTCGGCACAGGCGCCCGTGCAGGCTCCGGCCCAGCCGTCGCCGTCCGGCCCGGCCGGTCCCGCTCCCTCCCAGGCTCAGGTGCAGCCCCGGCCGCCCGCGCCCGTGCAGGCCCCGATCCAGACCCCCGTGCAGGCTCCTGTCCAAGCCCCCGTGCAGGCCCAGGCTCCGTCCGCGCCTTCTCAGGCTCCCACTTCCGCCGCCCCCACGCGGGAGGCCACGGGGGCCATCGGCGTGGCCGCGCCCCAGGCCGCCGGTCCCGGCGCGTGGCGCGACGCCAGGCAGGCCCCGGCTTCCACGGGTCCTGTCCCGACGCCGGGCGCCGTGCCGGCCCCGGCGTCCGACCCAGAACCCACCCCGGCCGCCCCGCCGCAAGCGGGCGGCGTCAAAGGGAGCATCGGCGGCGCGGTGCAGCCTCCCGAGCCCGCCACGCCCGCTGCTCCGGCTCCTGGCCCGAGCCCCGCCGCCCCCGCGCCGTCCCCGGCCGCCCCCCACAGCGCCGCCCCTCAGGCCGTGGCTCCGTCCCAGGCCCCCCCCCAGGCCGTCGGAGGCAACGTGGGCGGGGCCATCGATTTCTCGCGCACCGCCCCTCAGGGCGCTCCCGCAGCCCCGGCCGTCCAGCAGCCCCAAGCCCCGGCCGCCCAGCAACCCGCAGCTCCGGCTGTTCAGAAGCCCCAAACCCCGGCCGGGACCAAGGCCCCGCAGCTGCAAACCTCCCAGAATACCCCGCTGCCCGCGCCCGGGCAGCCACAGGGAGCGGCCGACTCCAAGGCCCCAGCGTCGCAGCCCGTTCAAGCGCCTGTCCAGCAATCCGGGCAGCAGAACCCGGCCGCCGCGCCCGGGCAGGCGGCGCAGCCCGCGACCCCGGCCGCGCCTGCCGCTCCGGCTCCGGCGGAAGTGAAGGGCAGCATCGGGCAGGCCCTGGACCTTTCCAAGGTCGAGCCCCCCGTGCAGGAGGCCCCGGCGCAGCCCGCTCCAGGGCAGCAGGCCGCCGCCCCCGACGGCCAGCAGCCTCAGGGCGGCCCGTCGCCGCTGCCCGCGCCCCCTGCCCAGAGCCAGGATGCGCCGCCGCCTGCCGCCGGGCAACAGGGGCCGCCCGCCAAGGACACCCTTTCCAACACCACCTTCTTCATCACCGGCGAGCAGGCTTTCGCCCGGGGCGACCTGGACAAGGCCATGGAAGTGGCCCGCCTCACCCTGGAGAAGCCCGAGACCGAGATCACCAACGACCTGCGCGAGCAGGCCCTCTATCTCCAGGCCGAAGTGCTCTTCGCCCGCAACAAGGACAAGATGCCCGAGGCCTTCGTGGAGACCAACGACGCCCTCCAGCAGGCCCTGAACTTCAACACCAAGTCCCAGCGCATCCCGCGCGCGCTCATCAAGCTGGGGGCCATCAACCTCAAGCAGGGAAACCTTCCCGAGGCCAGGGCCTACTTCAACCTCATGCGCAACAAGTACGGCCTCGACGAGGACATCCCCCTCATCGACGTGTACTGGGGCGAGCACTACCTCGAACAGGCCAAGAAGGGCGACGCGAAGGCCAACTACGAACGCGCCGCCCAGGCCTACAAGGACGTGCTCCAGAAACACCCCGAAAGCCGCTTCGCGCGCGACGCGGCCCTGGGCCTCTCGCGCACCCTCCTGGAACTGGGCGAATACGGCGAGGCTTCCAAGATCGTGGACTACGTGGACAAGCGCTGGCCGCGCTACTACGTGGAGAATCCCTCCATGCGTCGCGTGGCGGCCGACATCGCCTACAAGCTGGGCGAGTTCGAGAAGGCAAAGGACGACTACCTCTGGTTCTACAACCTCGTCCCCGATGACAGCGCCAACGACCTCGTCCTCGCCCGTCTGGGCGACGTGAACGCCAAGCTCGGCAAGCGTGATGCGGCCCGCGAATTCTACGACATGGCCATCCGCAACTACCCCGGCAAGGAAGGCGCGCTCATGGCCATGATGCGCCTGGCGGAGCAGGGCATCAACGACGCCCCCACCCTCCAGGAGATGTTCAAGGCCTTCGCGGACCCCACGGACATCCGGCCGGACCGCATCTACGAGATCATCATCAACGAATATCCCAAGAGCCCGCTGGCCCCCCTGGCCCTGCTCAAGCTGACCATGTGGCGGCTTTACAAGGAGCAGTATCCCGAAACCCTCGATCTGGCCCGGCGCTTCGCCAAGACCTTCCCCGGCGACGTCCTGGAGGGCCAGGCCCTGGACTTGGGCGCTCAGGCCTACGCCAAGATGGTGGGGCCGCTCCTGGAGGAGATGAACTACAAGCGCATTCTGGAACTCTGGAGGCAGTACCCCTTCCTGGCCGAGCGCAGCAACATCCTCTCCGATCGCGACCGCCTCGGCGTGGCCCTGGCCCTGTACTACCAGGGCGAGGCCAAGCAGGCCCTGGAAATGGCCAGAACCTACCTGGACAAAGGCCCCACGCCGGACGCCCAGAAGGCCCTGGCCCTCGTTCTGACCATCCTGCGCGAGCACCAGGATTGGCCCGCCGTCCTGGAGACGCTCCAGAAGGTCGCCTCCTGGAAGATGGCCGACAACCCGCGCCGCGCCCTGGAGTTCGCCCAGGCCATGGCCCTGGAGCACACGGGCCAGAAGGCCAAGTCCCGCCTGCTCTGGGCCAGGCTCGCCGCCGACCAGCAGCTCGATCCGGCCAAGCGCGCCTACGCCGTCTACTACCAGTCCCGCACGGCCCTGGAGCGCCAGGACTTCGAGAAGGCCCTGCTCTGGTCCACCGACGCGCGCTTCCTCTTCAAGGAGTCCGCCAAGGACCAGGGCATGGCCCAGGACGCCCTGCTCACCATGATCGAGGCCAGCCAGGGCCTGGGACGCAACCGCGAGGCCCTGGGCCTGTGCGCCGAGTATGAAACCGAAGTGGCCCAGGGTGGGCCGCAGTGGGGGGCCATCCGACTCAAGACCGCCGCCCTGCACCGCGCCCTTGGCGACCTGGACTCCTGGCGCTCCGTGTTGCAGAAGCTGCGCGACGCCGATCCCAACGGCCTCTACGGCCGCATGGCCGCCTCGGAGCTGGCCGCGCGCTCGCTGCAGGAGAGCGCGGGCAGGCTGGCCGGACCTCCCTGATCCACGCCCGTCGGCGGGGCTTGCCTCGCTCGGGCGAAGTGTTAGGGAGGAGTGCCGTGAGCATCTCCAACCAACGGAAGGTCAGGTCCATGATCCGCCAACCCTTCGTCGCGGGCAGGTTCTACCCCGCTCAGCCCGACGCCCTGGAGCGCGAGGTCCGCGCCTGCCTGCGGGGCGCGCCTCCCAGGCGGGAGGAACACACCTTGCTGGCCATGGCCCCCCACGCGGGCTACGTCTATTCGGGCCGCGTGGCCGGGCTCACCCTGGCCCAGGCCAATCTTTCGGACAACCTCCTGCTCTTGTGCCCCAACCATACCGGCCTGGGCGCTTCCCTGGCCGTGTGGGACAAGGGGCGCTGGATCACGCCCACGTGCGTCATGGATGTGGACGAGCCCCTGGCCCGCGCGCTCCTGGAGGCCGAGCCGCGGCTGGCTTCCGACGCCATGGCGCACCAGCGCGAGCATTCCCTGGAGGTGCTTCTGCCCTTTCTGGGCCAGGTGAAGCCCGGCTTCCGCGGGGTGCCCCTGTGCGTGGCCGAGCGCTCACTGGCCGCGCTCTCCCGGGCGGCGGCCGCCATGGCCGGGGTGCTGCGCGCCCTGCCGGGCGGGGCGAGCCTGGTGGTCTCCTCCGACATGAGCCATTTCGAGAACGCCGAACGCGCCAAAAGCCTTGATTTCATGGCCCTGGAGGCGGTCTTGCGTCTCGATCCGGCCGGGCTCCACGAGGTGGTGCGCGCCGAGGGCATCACCATGTGCGGGGTGCTGCCCATGACCCTGGGCCTTATGATCGCCCTGGAGCTGGGGGCGAAACGGGCCGAACTGGCGGCCTACGCCAACTCGGGCGAGGTCACGGGCGACTTCTCCAGCGTGGTGGGTTATGCGGGCGTGTTGGTGAGCTGAGGGCGCTGGAAGGCCGTCACGGGGCCGTCACGGGGCGGGGCTAGGCGGAGGTTGCGCGAACGGACGCGGGCGTGCATGCTCCCCTTGGTCGGCAGTCCGGCAGTCCGGCAGTCCGGCTCCTTCGTCGGCAACGTCTTCCGATGGACCCCATGCAACAGACGCCCCCGCATCATCCCACCGACTCCCGGCCGGTCTCCCCGCCAGGCTCCCCCGCGGACGCCGCCAAGGCCCGCGTGCGCCCGTCCGGCGCTCGTCCGATGGGTTCCTGGCGTCGCGCCCTGCCCTGGTGGCTCCTGGCGGCCGTGCTGGTCCTGGCCTTCGCGGCCTGGGGGGCCAGCGCCGACGAGGTTCTGGACGCGGCCCGCGAGTGGTCCCTGCGCCACCGGGCCTTTGTGCAGGCCAATGCGGCGGCCTGTTGGCTGGGTATGCTGGCGGCGGGGAGCGTGGCCATCAACTGCCCCATCCCCGTGGCCGCCCTGCTGAAGGTGCTGGCGGGCTTCTTTTTCGGGCTGGAGGCCGGGGTCGCCCTCAACGTGGCCATGTCCCTCTCCGGGGGGCTGGCGGGGCTTGCGGCCACGCGCCATCTGTTCTACCGCTCCCTCCACGCCCGTTTCGGGCGAACGCTGGCCAAGGCCAGCCTGGAGATGGCCCGCAACGGATTCTGGTATGTGCTCTCGGCCAGGCTGCTCATGGTCACGCCGTTCTTCCTGGTCAACGTGGCGGCCGGGCTCTCGGGAATCCGCAAAAGGCGCTTCCTGCTGGCCACGGGCCTGGGCGTGCTGCCAAGCTCCTTCATCTACGCCCTCACGGGCGGCAGGCTGGAGCAGGTGCGCACGGTTTCGGACTTCGCCAGTTCGGACTTCGCCCTGGCCATGGGGCTCCTGGCCGTCTGTGCCGTGTTGCCCGCGCTGGCGCGCCGCAGGGGATGACGGGAAAATCTTGCGGAATATTGTTTTGTCGATTATTCATCGTGTCGTAATATATCGACGGAGGTGTGCATGGATACCCAACCGGTTCCCGTGAGACGTCCGGCCGTTGTTCAGGCCCTGATCCTCGTGCTGGTCTGCCTGGCCCTGGCGGGGTGCGCCGCCAAGAATGCGCAGCTGCCTCCCGGAACGGTGAAGGTGGCCATGGAGCCCGCCGGATTCCCCCAGGCCGCCGTCACCCCGGAGTGGGACGCCGCGGCCGTGCGCGCCACCCAGAACTCGGCGGGCTACGACTTCACGCGCACCAAGCTGCTTCCCGTGGTGCTGGTGCTCAAGAACAAAGGGCCCGGGCAGCCGCAGGTGCTCCTCGAAGACGTGCGCGGCGTGGCCAAGGACGCCGAATACCTGGTCTACTCCCCTGGCGAGGCCATGCGCCTGGCCATGGCGAAGCTCCCCCTGAGCGACCAGGCCAAGAACATGTTCACCAACGGCGCGAAGGGCGCGGCCATCGGGGCGGCCATCGGCACGGGCTTCGGACTGCTGGCCTACCTCTTCAGCCCCGTGAAGGACCCGGCCCTCATCTGGACAGGGACCATCTTCGGCGGTTCGGCCGGAACCATCGTGGGAGTGGCCTCACACCAGCACGATTCGCGCGAGATGCGCGAGATCGTGCGGGCCGACCTTCAGGAAAACGTCTGGAACGAAGACCCCATCCCGCCCGGGGCCACCCGCACGGGCTACATCTTCCTGCCCGAGGGCATGGGCATCGAGTCCCTGCGCGTAACGGTGCGCAACGGCGAAGGGGAAGGCATGACCGTGCGCGAACTGCCCGTGGCCCTGCCGCAGGACTACCGGCCCGACCGGCCCCAGGCCGACCAGACCCCTGCCGCGGCCGAGACGGCCCCCGCCAAGGCCCCGGCCAAGGCTCCTGAGTCGGAACTGCCCGCGCCCAAGAAGGTGCCCAGGCAGCAGAACATCTAGCGTGGAGCGCCCGGGCGCGCCTTAAAACACCGGGGCGTCGCTGTCGCGCATGTCGAAGGTGTGGCCCGAGAGGTCTTTCCACTCGCCCAGGAGCAGGCGCATGAGCCCCATGGCCGACTCTTCGGGCATGATCAGGCGTCCGCGCTCCTTCCAGGGGCGGAAAAGAGCGCGCAGGGCTTCGGCGCCGCCGCCCAGGGCGTTGCGGGCCTGGTGCTGCATGCGCGTGTCCACCAGCCCCGGCCTGTAGACGAAGCAGGTGAGCCACGGGGCCTCGGCGGCCAGCTGGCGGCAGAGGTGCTCCTCGGCGGCCTTGGCCGCGCAGTAGAGCCCCATTCCGGGCTGCACCACCGACGCCGCTCCCGACCCCACGAACACCGCCAGCCCGGAGCCCGCCTTGCGCAGCACAGGCACGCAGTGCCGGGCCAGAATCCAGCCGCCCTTCACGTTGGAGGAGAACACCTCGTCGAAGCCCGCGCAGTCCATCTCCCAGACGTGGGGGCCCGGGTTGAGCACGCCCGCGCAGTGCACGAAGCCCACGAAATCGCCCAGGGACTGGGCCGCCTCCAGCAGGGCGCGCGCCGTGGTGGCCTTGGAGGCGTCGCCGGGCACGGCAACCGCCTGCGCGCCCACCATGTCGCAGGCGTGCCAGGCGTCCTCCAGGTCTTCCGCCCCGCGCGCATTGAGCACCAGGCGCGAGCCCAGCACGGCAAGGGCCTCGGCCAGGGCCCGGCCCACGCCCATGGAGGCTCCGGTGATGATGAGCGTCTTGTCCTTGAGCAGCATGGCTCCTCCGTACGGCGTCGCGGGAGCCCATGCGCCCGGCGTCCTGCGTGAACAGTATCGCGGAATCATGACAAAACCGTGTCCGCTGTCAAGGACGTGAGGATGATATGCTCTCAGAATTTGGTGAATGTTCAGGACGCGGTGTGGGTTGTAATGCCCGAGTCTTTGATATGCAAAGGAAGAATGCATGTGACGGCGGCATCCATTTTTCAGATGATCAATGGGAAAAGATCAAGGATGCACTGTCAGAAACATTCAGCGAGAGGAGTAGAACAGGGATAAACAAGAGGCTGTTTGTGCAGTGATGCCCCTATGGGGATAGCTAAGTGTTTGAATTAAGTCGTATGATATCAATTGTTGACAGCGATGTTGCATGGGGCTTTGGATTCTGTTGCCAAGACAGCCGTGGTGGCGGTATTTCCGAGAGAAAGTATGGAGGATTGTATGAAAAATAGTGCATTCGTAATTGTCCTTGTGTTGTTCATCGCCACCATGGCATACGCAGAGGAGATGGACTTTAGAGGCGTAAAATGGGGGATGTCAAAGTCCGAGGTGATGTCCACTGAACATGGAAGTGTATTCAAAGAAGACTCTGGGCGGGTTGGGTATTTGACGGAAATTCTCGATGAAGAAACACTTCTGGTGTATTACTTTACCGACGACAAACTAACGAGAGCAAGGTACACGCTGCTCAAGGTTTTTACAAATAAAAGCAACAAGTATTATGAATCGTTTCAGCCGCTCGTCAGTTCCTTGACAGAAAAGTATGGCAAGCCTAATAAGCATGACAAGCTCTGGAAAAATTCACTTTACAAGGGGCGGCCAAGTGAAATTGGTATGGCAATAGCTACTGGTGGATATTCAGAGTATGTCCAGTGGGAAACAAAAAGCACAAGAATTATAGCTTATATCTCTGGAAATAACTTTGAGATTGAATCAGGAGTAGAGTATGACTCCAAAGAATTGTCAAAGCTTGAGGGGCAACAAAAGAAAAATAAAGAAATGAAGAAGCTGTAGCCTGTCCCCGCACTCCTCCAGTTGGAAGCAGGTGGCTGCCTAGCCCAACCCGAACCCGGGGGAAGAAGTAATACAAAAAGGGGGGGCTTTCGCCCCCCTTCGTATCTATCCGTATCCGGCCTCGGGTCGCCTAGCGGCGGCCCCGGTCGCGGCCGCCGCGGTCGCCACCCCGGCGGTCGCCGCCGCGGCTGTCACGGTCGCCGCGCGGGCGCGAGGGCGCCGCGAAGTCGTTGAGGTCGATGGTTTCGCCCTGCTCTTCAAGCAGCACGGCCTTGCGCGAGAGGCGCACGCGGCCGTTGGGCTCCACGGCGATCA
Organism: Fundidesulfovibrio magnetotacticus; assembly: GCF_013019105.1. Lineage (NCBI taxonomy): Bacteria > Pseudomonadati > Thermodesulfobacteriota > Desulfovibrionia > Desulfovibrionales > Desulfovibrionaceae > Fundidesulfovibrio > Fundidesulfovibrio magnetotacticus. The sequence continues at coordinate 599,265 of NZ_BLTE01000001.1, read as the reverse complement.
CCTTCACTTCCAGGTCCTGGCCCATGGCCACGGCGTCGGTGACGTTCTCCACGCGGCCGATGTCCAGCTGGGAGACGTGCACCAGGCCTTCCAGGCCGGGCAGGATCTCCACAACCGCGCCGCAGTCGATGATCTTCTTCACCTTGCCCTGGTAGTTGCGGCCCACGTCGGCCTTCTGGTCGTAGAAGAGCACCATTTCCTTGGCGCGCTCCATGGCCTCCTGGGTGGGGGCGAAGATGGAGATTTTGCCCGAGTCGTCGATGTCGATGGAGGCCCCGGTGGATGCGGTGATGGCCTTGATCACCTTGCCGCCAGGTCCGATCACTTCGCGGATCTTTTCGGGGTTGATCTCCACCACGGTGAGCTGGGGCGCGTAGGGCGAGAGCTCAGTGCGCGGCGCGGCCAGGGTCTCGTTCATCTTGCCCAGGATGTGCAGGCGCGACTCGCGGGCCTGTTCCAGGGCCTGGCGCATCACGTTCTGGGGGATGCCGGTGATCTTGATGTCCATCTGGATGCCGGTGACGCCCTCGGCGGTGCCGGCAACCTTGAAGTCCATGTCTCCCATGGCGTCCTCGTCGCCGAGGATGTCCGTGAGCACGATGAACTGGTCGTCTTCCTTGATCAGGCCCATGGCCACGCCGGCCACGGGGGCCTTGATGGGCACGCCCGCGTCCATGAGGGCCAGGGAGCCGCCGCACACCGTGGCCATGGAGGAGGAGCCGTTGGACTCCATCACCTCGGAGATGATGCGCAGGGTGAAGGGGAACTCGCCGGGCGCGGGGAGCACCGGGGCGATGGAGCGCTCGGCCAGGAGGCCGTGGCCGATCTCGCGGCGCGAGGGGCCGCGCAGGGGCTTCACCTCGCCCACGCAGTAGGGCGGGAAGTTGTAGTGAAGCATGAAGCGCTTGGAGGATTCGCCCGCCAGGGTTTCGATGCGCTGCTCGTCGCCGGTGGAGCCCAGGGTGGCCACGCAGAGGGCCTTGGTCTCGCCGCGCGCGAAGAGGCAGGAGCCGTGGGTGCGCGGCAGCATGGACACCTCGATCTCGATGGGGCGCACGGTCTTGGTGTCGCGGGTGTCGATGCGCACGCCGGTATCCTTGATGCGCTGGCGCATGAACTTCTTCTCCATGCCTTCGAGCATCTCGGCGGCCTTGCCGGCCAGGGCGGGCTCCTCGGGGAAGGCGGCCTTCACGGCCTCCACCACCTGGGTGCGCAGGGCCTTGCGGGCGGCGCGGCGCTCCATCTTGTCGATGATGGAGAGGGCGGCCTCCAGGCCTCCCTGGGCGGCCTGGGCCACCACGGCCTTGAGGGCCTCGTTCTCCACGGGGGGGGTGAAGGCCATCTTGGCCTTGCCGGCCTTTTCGCGCAGCTCCTCCTGCATGTCGATAAGGGGGATGATCTGCTGGTGGCCCCACTCAAGGGCCTCGGCGATGAGCTCCTCGGAGACGAAGTTGCCCCCGCCCTCCACCATCACCACGGCGTCGCGGGAGGCGGCGATGAAGATGTTCAGATCGGTCTGATCGGCGCTGATCTGGTAGGGCGGGTTGAGCACGAACTGTCCGTCGATGCGGCCCACGCGTCCGGCCGCGATGGGGCCCATGAAGGGCACGCTGGAGATGTGCAGCGCGGCCGAAGCGCCGTTCACGGCCAGGACGTCGGGGTCGTTGATGCCGTCGGCGGAGAGCACGGTGGCGATGATCTGCACCTCGTCGCGGAAGCCCTTGGGGAAGAGCGGGCGATGGGGGCGGTCGATGAGCCGGGCCACGGTGACCTCGCGCTCGGAGGGGCGGCCCACTTCGCGGCGGAAGTAGGAGCCGGGGATGCGGCCCGCGGCGTAGAGCTTTTCCTGGTATTCGACGGTGAGCGGGAAGAAGCCCTTGTCGAACTCCAGGGACTGGGAACACACGGTGACGAGCACCACGGTGCCGCCGCACTGCACCCACACGGAGCCGTCGGCCTGGTTGGCCATGCGGCCGGTTTCCATCATGATGGCGTTGGAGCCCACGGTGCGTTCGAGCCTGATGGCTTTGTCGAGAAGACCCATAGAATGACCTCGTAGTTGTAGATGGTTTCGGGGGGGCCTTCCCGGAACGTGATGTGCGCGCCGGGGGCCGGGAACCGGGGCTCCCGGGCCCTGGCGCGCGAACGACGTTCGGGGTCGGCCTGCATCAGTCGGTTGCCGCTGCTTCTCGCTGGAAGCCTCGGCAGGCAGGGGGTTACGCCCTCCGGGACCCCTAGGCGGACCGCGCGGCCCGTGGGGGATGGAGGAATCCGGCCGGCCCGGGAGGTCCGGGCCGGCCGGGGAGCAGCGCTATTTGCGGATGCCCAGGCGCGCGATGAGCGTGCGGTAGCGGTTGACGTCCTTGTTCTTCAGGTAATTGAGCAGCTTGCGGCGCTGGCCCACCAGCTTCAGCAGGCCCGTGCGGGAGTGGTAGTCCTTGGCGTGGGCTTTGAAATGGTCGGTCAGGTACGTGATGCGGCTGGTCAGCAGGGCCACCTGCACCTCGGGGGAGCCGGTGTCTCCCTCGTGGGTCTTGTACTCCTCGATCACCTTGAGCTTGTCGTCAGCGTTCATGACCACAGCGGTATCCTCCGTTTGTCTCGTTGGGGGGGCACGATTGCCGTGGGCCTCATGCGGGGTTGAGCCCGCGCAGTATGGCCCAGCGCCTCGCGCCATCCAGGTCCTGGGGTTCGGCCAGGGCCACCGGCAGGCCGTCCGGGGTCACGAGCACCGCCCGCGTCTCCGGTCCGGGCAGATCCTCCAGGGGCAGGCGCTTGCCGTCTCGCACCGCCCGGGCCTGGGCTTCGGAAAGCGCCAGGCGGGGCCAGTGGGGCAGGGCCTTCTCCAGGGGGATCAGCCGTTCGGCCAGCCGGTCCGGGTTGTCCACGAGGTCGTCCAGGGAGACGGCCTCGGAGAGCCCGAAGGGATGGCTGGTTTCCCGGGTGAGTTCGGTCAGGTGAGCCCCGCAACCCAGTCGCGTCCCCAGGCTGTGGACCAGGGAGCGTACGTAGGCGCCGGGACTCACTTTCACCCGGAAATGGATCAGCGGAAGCTCCACATGGAGCGTTTCCGCGTCGAAAACTCGCACCGGCTTGATCACCTCCGGCACATCCCGCCCCTCCCGGGCCAGCTTGTAGAGGCGCTGGCCGTCCACCTTCACGGCGGAGTAGGGCGGAATCTCCTGGGTGGTCTTTTCCATCCAGGCCCGCACGGCGTCCCGGGCGGCCTCGGGGGAGACGTGCTCCCAGGGAGCCTCGGCCGTGACGCGGCCCTCGGCGTCGAAGGTGTCGGTGGTCTGGCCCAGGCGCAGGTGGCCCGTGTAGACCTTGAAACCCTCGGTGAGGTAGCCCGCCAGCTTGGTGGCCTCGCCCAGGCAGACCACCAGCACTCCGGTGGCCATGGGGTCCAGGGTTCCGGCGTGGCCGATCTTCTTCTGGCCCAGGCGGCGCTTGATCACTTCAAGGCAGCGCGCCGACGTGGGTCCCTTGGGCTTGTCCAGCACCAGCACGCCGTGCTGCTGGGGGGGACGCGGGGAGGAAGGCGAATCGGTCACGATGCAGGAAATCCCGGTGCGAAAGGCTTGTCGCGGTTTCAGGACCCGAGCACGCCGCTCAGGGCTTCAACCACGCGAGGTTCGATCTCTCCGATGCCGCCTTCCAGGGTGGCGCCCGCCGCGCCCTTGTGCCCGCCTCCGCCGAAGGCGGCGGCCACGGGCTGGATGTTCACCCCGGCCACGGAGCGCAACGAAAGCTTCACGGAACCCTCGCCGTCCTCGCGCAGGGACAGGGCGACCCGGCATCCACGGATGCGCAGCACGAAGTTCGTGAGCCCGTCCGTGTCGGCCGCTGTGGCTCCCAACCTGGAAAGCTGATCGCTCGTAATGCGGATGACCCCCAGTTGTCCACCAAAAGAGAGCGAAAGACCCCCGAGAACTTCGCTCCAGAGCCGGAAACGCGCCAGACTCCACTGGTTCTCGATGCGCTCGTTGATCCCCGCCACGTCCAGGCCCAGGCGCGCCAGGCGAGCGGCCAGCTCCATGGAGCGCGGGCTCGCGTTCTCGAAGCGGAAGTGCCCGGTGTCCGTGGCCACGCCCAGGTACACGGCCTGGCCCAGGGGGCCGGAGAGCTCCACGCCCAGGGCGTCGGTCAGGACGGCCACCATCTCGCAGGTGGAGGAGCGGTCGGTCTCCACCCAGTTGACGCGGCCCCAGCGGGGGTTGTCGATGTGATGGTCGATCACCAGGGTGGGGCGCTCGGCCATGGCCTGCTGGAGGGCCTTTCCGGCGCGGCGGTCGTCGCCGCAGTCCAGGGCCACGATCCAGTCGAAGCCGCCGGAGGCCAGGTCGCGGGGCAGTTCGGCGTGCACGGGGCCGGGCATGGGCAGCCAGGCCAGGTGTTCGGGCAGTCCGGAGACGTTGTAGAGCACGGCCTCCTTGCCCAGGGCCTTGAGCAGGTGGCCCATGGCGGCCATGGCCCCGATGGCGTCGCCGTCGGGGCTGGCGTGGGAGGCCACAAGGAAGCGCGAGCCTGTGCGCAGGGCGTCGAGCACGTCACGCATGGGGCTGTCCGTAGACCATGGTTTCCAGGAACTCGTCGCGCGCGAAGCGCAGCTCCGGCACGAACTTGGAGTTGAGCCCCTTGGCCAGGCGCGAGCGCATGAGGCCCCGTGCCTGATACAGCGCGGACTCGGCCGCCTTGAAGCGCTCGGCGTCGCCGTGCATGGTGTAGTAGACCGTGGCCACGGAGAGGTCCGAGTTGAGGCGGACGCCGCTGATGGTCACGAGTTCCAGCCGGGGATCGGCCAGTTCCATGGCCAGGAGGGAGGCCAGGTCGCGCATGATCTGGTCGGCCAGGCGCATGGAGCGCCGCGAGGGGCCTTCGTTGTTGCGGGGCATGATCGTATCCTTGCGGGCGAGGGGCTTCGTGGGAGAAGCCTCCGGCGGCCAAAGGGTTTCGCCCTTTGGAATCCCTTCTTAGATGTTGGGGCGGCGGCAGGCCGGTCCGTGGCGGAGCGAGGGGCTCATCATGGGCCGATCAACTCGATGTCGTCATAGATAAGTTCCGCCTCGTCGGCGGCAACCACCATGTTCAGTGCTTTTTGCAGAAGCCCCTGAGCGTGCTTGGCGTCCGGGCTCACGGTGACCACTCCCAGGGCCAGGGTGTCCAGCATGTCCTGGTGGGCGATCTCGCTCACGGCCACGTTGAATTTGTTGCGCAGCTTCATCTTGAGCCGCTGGGCCACGCTGCGTTTTCCCTTGAGGGAGTCGTTGCCGTGCAGGCGGAATTCCAGGGTGAGCACGCCGACGATCATTTCGCACCGGTCGCTCCCGAGGCCGGAACCCGGCCGCAGGCCAGGTATTGCGCGCCCAGGGGCAGCCAGGCGAGCAGGTTGTCGAAGCGTCTTGCCAGGGCGTGTCCCAGGGGCGTGAACAGGAAGTGGCGAACTTCCAGGCGCTCCAGACAGGCTTCGCGCAGCAGGGCGCGCGTCCGTCCCGGCCGCAGGAGCACCGCATCCTTGTCGAAGGGCACCCGGGAGACCACATAACGCGTCAACGGGTTGTAGGGGTTGTGCTCCATGACCACCACCAATCCCCCCGGACGGGTCACGCGGGCCATCTCCCGCACGAAGCCGGGCCAGTCGGCGGGGGGCACGTGGTGCATCACGCAGACCGTGAAGGTCAGGTCGAACGTCTGCTCCGGGAAGGGGAGACGTTGGCCGTCGTAGTGCCGGAAGTCGCCGTCGGGGCAATTGGTCCGGGCCATGTCCAGCGAGGCGCTGGAGACGTCCACGCCGGTCAGAGATCCGCAGTGGGGCCCAAGCATGGCGTCCATAAGGCCGACGCCGCAGCCCACGTCCAGCATCGTGGCGCGTCCGGCCAGGCCCTGGCGCGCGAGCATTCCGGCCAGGATGTCCGCCTTGACGCGCAGGAAGAAGGCGTGCTCCTGGCCGCTGAAGGCCACGGCCTGGCCGACCACTTGGCCGTAACTGGAGGCGGACCTGTCGAACTCGCTCACCGGGCCTTCTCCCCCGCGGGCCGGGCCTCGCCGTTCATCACCTCACGCACGAGATAGGGCGGGCGGCCCTTAACCTCCATATAGATGCGACCGACGTACTCCCCGATGAGTCCCAGGCTGGCCAGTTGCACCCCGCCGAAAAAGAAGATGGCCAGGGTCACGGAAGTGTAGCCGGGAAGGTCCTGGGCGGTGTGCCCCATGATGGACGCGCCGGTGAGCTTGAAGAGGATCAGGCCGAGCACGGCAAGGGAGGATACGGCGCTGATGAACAGCCCCATGACGAAAACGGCGGTGAGCGGCAGGGTCGAAAAGTTGAAGAGTCCGTCCAGGGCAAGACGGACCAGTTTCCAGAAAGAGTAATGGCTTTCTCCGCCCTGGCGTGCCTGGCGCTCGTAGACCACGCCGGTCTGGCGGAAGCCGACCCAGGCCCTCAGGCCGCGCACGAAGCGGTTGCGCTCTGGCAGTTCCTTGAGGCGTTGCACCACGGCGCGGTCCATGAGCGAGAAATCGCCGCTGTCGCAGGGAATGTCCACATGGGCCAGGCGAGAGAGCATGCGGTAGAACGCGGAGTAGGCCGCGCGCTTCCAGGCGGTTTCCTTGCGCTTGGTGCGCACGGCGTAGACCACGTCGAAGCCCTGCCGCCAGGCCTGCAGCATTTCCAGGACCACCCCGGGGGGGTCCTGGAGGTCGGCGTCCAGGACGGCAACGGCGTGGCCCCGGGCGTGGTCCAATCCGGCGGTCACAGCGGCCTGGTGTCCGAAGTTGCGCGAGAGGCAGACCACGCGCACGCGTGAGTCCGATGCGGCCAGCCCGGCCAGGATTTTCGGGGTGTCGTCCCCGGAGCCGTCGTCCACGTAGACGATCTCCAACTCGACATCAGGCAGGGAGCCCAGGCTGGCGAGGATCGTCTGATGGGTGCGGGCGATGACGCCCTGTTCGTTGAAACACGGCAGCACCAGAGAGAGAAGGACTGGGCCGGAGGGACGCGGGGTCACGGGTGGCGTTCCTTGCTCTTGTGGGAGCGGCGCATGCGCATGCGTGCGAACATGTCCGAGAGGCGTTGTTCGAAGAGGTTGGACGCCCGGAAGCCTTCCTTGCCCAGGCGCGCCGCAAGCGAGAGGATGCGCCCGGGCCGGGAGAGGTAGGCCAGGCCGTAGAACAGGGCGTGTCCCGCCATGCGCACGCCGGCCAGCACCCCGCCGGGGACCTGGGCGCAGGTGGTGGTCTTCTGGGTCATGTCGAACTGGGCGATCAGTTCATGAAAGTAGGCGTCGCCCGGAGGGGGCGCCATGCCGCGCTCCCGCAGGCCGCGATAGATGGCCGACCCGGGGTAGCAGGAGAAGAGGGAGATGTTGCAGTCGTGCACGCCGGCAAGGGCCATGCGCAGGGCGAAGCGCAGGGTGGCTAGGACATCCTGCGTCGTTTCGTCCGGGAAGCCGATGATCAGGTTGATCTTCACCGTGATGCCGAGCGCCACGGCTTGGCGGATGCTGCGCTCGATGTTTTCCAGGCTGATCTTCTTGCTGATGGCCTTGAGCGTGCGTTCGGAGCCGCTCTCCGGGGCGTAGACCAGGAAACGGCATCCTGCCCGCTTGAGGGCTGCCAGGCATTCGGCATCAAGGGCTTCGGAGCGTGTGCCAGAGGGCAGCTGCCATGTGATGTCCAGGCCCCGCCGGGTGATTTCGTCGCAGAAATCCAGGGTCCAGCGTTTGCGAACGATGGCAGTGAGGTCCAGAAAGTCGAAGCTGTTGGCCCCGTATTCGCGCATGAGCCACTCGATTTCGTCCACCACTTCGGCCGGACTGCGCATGACGTAGCGGGTGGTCCACATGGTGGCGCTGGAGCAGAAGGCGCAACGGTAGGGGCAGCCTCTGGTGGCCACCACCGGCATGTTGCGCCCCATGGCGATGCCCATGGTCCAGTTGTCCAGGAAGTAGGCCTGAACGGGGATCAGATGCCAGGCCGGACGGGGCAGCCCGGCCAGGGAGGCCAGACGTTCGGGGCGGGCGGATACGACCGGTACTCCGTCGGCGTCCCGCGTCCAGACGCCGGGGATGCGGCCGATGTCTCCCCCCGTGTACAGGGCGTGGACCAGGTGGAGGAAGGGCAGCTCCCCCTCGCCCGTCACGAGGTGGTCCACCGCGGGGCAGTCGTTCAGGACGAATTCGGGCAGCGCGCTTGGGTGCTCGCCCCCGACCACGATGACCAGGTCGGGGCGCTTGGCCCGCACGGCCAGTATCAGTTCCCGGTGCATGGGCCATTCTTGGGAGAACATGAGCGAAACGCCCAGAATGGCTGCGTCCTCCGGGATGCGCTCGACGATTTCCTCGACGCGAAGGCCCTGAAGATTGAAACGGCCGCAGTCGGACGCGCGCAATTGGTGGATGGCCTCGGCCACGGCGTCGATCATGGACACGCGGTAGCCTGCCTGCTCGAGGACGGCGCTCAAGTAGGCCGGTCCGATGGGAGGCGTGACCGGGGCCGAATAGGAGGCCCGCGACATGACCATGAACGGCCGCAGCACCACCACGCGAGGAGCTTCGGTCGGGGCTGCGCAAGCGCTCATGGCGTCCTGGATTGGAGAGGAAGAGTACCCCGCGATCATTGGGTGTCCTTGGCTTGCGAGGCGGCCCCAGTGTTCTCGTAGAGGTAGGCCCCGTCGAACGTACGCAGGATCAGGCGCGGCGGCGCGGGGAACAGGGGCAGGAAGAGCTCCGGATCGGAGAGCAGAACATAGCGCGAGCGAAGGGGTGGCTTGAAGGACGGGTGCTGCGGCCGCACGGCGTTGAAGGCGAAACCGGGTGGCAGCGCCAGCAGCGAGCGGTAATAGTCCTGGGTGGCCACCGTGTTGAGCCAGGGGTCGCCCCCGGCCGTGTGAACCATCTCCCGAGCCAGGATCGGGCGCAGTTCGGCCAGCGCCTCGTGGACGCCGCTTGCGGCGTATTCCGGAAGCGTAAGCTTCTGGAAGGCTTCCAGGAAGGCCGGGTACAGAATGAGGTTCGCCACTAGGAACAAGGCGTAAAGCGTTTTCTGGCGGCCCAGCACGGAAGTCATAAGGCCCAGGAGAAAAACGGCGGAAAGATGGCGCACGGCAATGATGCCGTTGAAGAAGTGGCCGAAAATATAGAGAAACGCCGTGAGGGGCGTGAGCAGCAGGAAGAGCGCCTCGCCCAGACGGCGACGGAGCAGGGAGGTGGCTGCACCGGCAAGAGAGGCGGCAAGGATGGTCAACCCGAAGAGATTTCCGTAGAACATCTCGCGGTGGATGTGCAAGAGCGATGTGGCACTGTAGGAAACCATTTTCGAGAATTGTTCCATGCCGCCGCGGAAGAGATCCGTGAACTTGAAGAACTGCAGCGTTTCCGCGAAATGGTAGGGGGCAGTGGCATAGGTGTAGGCAGCCCAGGTGGTCAGAGCGGCGAAGGCCGTGGCCAGATAATAGCTTTTCCATACCCTGCGGTGCTTCATGAAGTGCAGCGCTACGAACAGGGGAAGTAGGGGAAGCCAGCTTTTTCGGATGAGCACCATGGGGATGCTGACGGCCAACATGCCCCAGAAAAAGGGGCGGTCGCCCTCATCATTGAGGGCGCGCCGCGCCATTGCGGCCAGTACCACGACCAGGGACACGTTGAGCATGTCCGGAAAAATCCAGGCCAATCCCAGCTGGAATGGACCGTAGAGGGCGCAAAGGGCGACCAGTGCGGCCATGTCGATGCCGCGCGCCCGCGTGATGGCCTGATATGCCAGGATCGCCAAGCCGAACAGCCAGGCGTTGAGGGTGATGGGCAGTGTGGAGGCGGCCCCGAAGAGCTTCACGCCGAGGGCGTAGACCAGGATCACCCAGGGGGCGTGAACGCCATAGCGGCCCAGGGGCGCATGGGTCTCCTGGTAGCCGTAGAAGCCCGTATCCAGGGGCACACGGGCCATGTTCAGGGTCTCGTGCCAGTAGTGGATCGAATCCGAGATAAGCGCCAGATACTGAGCCCTGTCGAAGCCGAAAGAGGCTTTGAGCCACAAAGTGCCCAGGGCGTAAGGCAGGGCCGCGCAGGCCAGGGACGTCAGTACGGCGAGGCCCCACCATCTGAGCGACCTAAAAGAGTATCCGTCCATCCTTCATCCAGAGCTGGGCCCAGCGTCCGTTCAAGACGATGCGCAGGTTTACGTCGATGTCCTGGCGGGCGCCGTTTTCGGCGCAATACAGTTCGACCACGTGCTGGCGGCCTATGGGGCTCCACGCGGCGGCGCCAGTGGCGGCGGCCAGGCGTTTGGGCTGGCCGTCCTCCCAGACCTCCACGAAGGCCTCCGCGCCGGACATGCGAGGGTAAAAGATGCAGTCCTGGCGATCTTTCTTGACCTTCAGGACGATCTGACCCGGGCGGGACGGATCGGCAGGGCGCAGGAGGGTCCAGCCGGAGACCTCCGACGTCTCTTCAACGAGGTTGTCCACGTTCTGGACGCTTTGCCGTAAGTTGCTGCATTCCAGAAGATAGCTCAGCCCCGTGACTCCGGTCTTGAACGGTGCGGCCAGTTGGCAGTAGGCGCACTGGGGCAGGCTGGTGTAGGCGGCCGACAGAACCGAAATTACCGCGACGCAGAGCAACACCCTGAACACGAAAAGGAGGGACGGGCGTGCCCGACCCTCCTGTTCCAGGCGGTTGAGTCCTTGCGCGGTCATGCCTCGCTAATCCAGCGTATCTTTCTCTTCGACGGTCTCGAAGGCTTCGATCACGTCCCCGACCTTGATATCGTTGAAGTTTTCGAGGCCCATGCCGCATTCGTAGCCCTTGGTGACTTCCTTCACGTCGTCCTTGAAGCGCTTCAGGCTGGCGAGCTTGCCGGTGTAGATGACCACCGAGTCGCGCAGGAGGCGTATCTGCGAGTTGCGCCCGATCTTGCCGTCGAGCACGCCGCAGCCGGCCACCATGCCCACCTTGGGCACGCTGAACACCTGGCGCACCTCGGCCTGGCCCAGGTACTGCTCCTTGAGCACCGGGGCCAGCATGCCGGTCATGGCCGCCTTGATCTCGTCCACCAGCTTGTAGATAATGTCGTAGAAGCGCAGGTCCACGTTTTCGCGTTCGGCCAGTTCCTTGACCTTCACGCTCGGGCGGATGTTGAAGCCGATGACCACGGCCCCGGACGCGGCAGCCAGGAGCACGTCGGATTCGGTAATGGCGCCGGTGCCCGCGTGGATCATGCGCACCTTGACCTTGTCTCCCGAGAGCTTGCCCAGCGCCTCGGCGATGGCCTCCTGGGAGCCCTGCACGTCGGCCTTGAGCACCAGCTTGAGCTCCTGGGCCTCGGCTTCGCCGCGCGAGGCCAGGAAGGTCTCCAGGGTGAGCTTGGTGGCCTTGCCCAGTTCGCGTTCGCGCTGCTTGTGCATGCGGGTCTCGGCGATGCGGCGGGCGACCTTTTCGTCCTCGACGCAGCTGAACACCTCGCCCGCCTCGGGCACGCCCTCGAAGCCCTGCACCTCAACGGGCATGGCCGGTCCGGCGTGTTTGATCTTGCGGCCCTGGTCGTCGAACATGGCGCGCACGCGGCCCGAGAAGAGGCCGCAGACGAAGGCGTCGCCCTGGTTAAGCGTGCCCTCCTCGATGAGCACCGTGGCCACGGGGCCCCGGCCCTTGTCGAGCTTGGCCTCGATGATGTGGCCCTTGGCGCGCTTGTCCGGGTTGGCCTTGAGGTCGAGCACTTCGGCCTGGAGGAGGATCATCTCCAGAAGGCCGTCGAGGCCCGTGCGCTGCTTGGCCGAGACGTGGGCGTAGATGGTGTCGCCGCCCCAGTCTTCGCTGACGAGGCCGTGTTCGGAGAGCTCGCGCTTCACGCGGTCGGGCTCCGCGCCGGGCTTGTCCATCTTGTTCACGGCAACCACGATGGGCACGCCGGCCGCCTTGGAGTGGTTGATGGCCTCGCGGGTCTGGTCCATGACGCCGTCGTCGGCGGCCACGACCAGGACCACGATGTCCGTCACCTTGGCGCCGCGGGCGCGCATGGCGGTGAAGGCTTCGTGGCCGGGAGTGTCCAAGAAGACCACGTCGCCGCGCGGGGTGGCCACGTGGTACGCGCCGATGTGCTGGGTGATGCCGCCGGCCTCGCCCATGACCACGTTGGTGGAGCGGATGGCGTCCAGCAGCGAGGTCTTGCCGTGGTCCACGTGGCCCATGATGGTCACCACGGGGGGGCGGGGCTTGAGGGTCTCGGGGGCGTCCTGCTCTTCGGCGGTGAGGAACTGGTCCTCGTCGAAGCCGCTCTTTTCCACCTCGTAGCCGAACTCGGCCGCGATGAGCACGGCGGTCTCGTAGTCCAGCGACTGGTTGATGGTGGCGAACATGCCCATGGAGAGCAGCACCTTCATGAGGTCCTGGGCCTTGAGGTTCATCTGGCGCGCCATCTCGGAGACGCGGATGGCGTCTTCCATGCGGATCTTGCGCTTGACGGCCTTCTGAGGCTGGGCCTGGGCCTGGGCGGCCATGATCTGGGCCACCTGGTCGCCGCTCTTCTTCTTCTTGTGCTGCTTGCCGCCGCGTCCGGTGCGGTCCTGGATCTCGCCGATGCGGCGTTTGCCGCCGCCGCGACGGTCGCCGTCGTCGGAGGGCGCCTGCGCGCCGAATTCCACGACGCGCTTGTCCTTGCGGCGTTTGCGGTCGTCGGATTCGGGCACCGGCGCGGGAGCGGGGCGGTCGAAGCCGCCGGGTCCGCCGGGGCGGGGACCGCCAGGTCCGCCGGGACGCGGTCCACCGGGTCCGCCGGGGCGCGGTCCGCCGGGTCCGCCGGGGCGTTGTCCGCCGGGGCCGCCGGGACGCGGTCCGCCGGGGCCGCCGGGGCCGCCGGGGCGGTATCCGCCGGGCTGGCTGGCGGCCGGGCGGGGCGCTTCGGGGGCGCGGGGCTCGGGCATGGATATGATGCGCACCTGGGGTCCGATGGCCACTTCCCGCTTGGGCTTCTTGGCGCGCTTTTCCGCTCCGGCTTCGGCGGCAGGGGCCTCCTCGGCGGCTTCGGCGGGCTTGGCGGCCTCGGGGGCCTGGGCTTCGTCCTGGGGCTTGACGGCCTCGGGAGCCTGCGGGACTTCGGCGGTCTCGGGAGCCTCGGGAGCCTGCGCGGCCACGGGGGCCTGCGGCTCGTCCTGTGCCTGTGCCTTCGGGGCCTCGGGCTCGGGCGCGGCGAACTCGTGCTCGTGCACCACGGGGAGTTCGGCCACGTCGGGCTTGGGCTCGGGCTCGGGCTGGGAGATGATCCTGGCCGGTGGCGTCTCGATCATTTTGCGCCGGGGCTTGGAGCGGGGGGCCTGCTCCGCTGCCTGTGCGGGGGCTTCCTTGGGCGCGCCGGGCACGTCCTGGGGGGGCTCCTGGACGCTGGGCGCTGCCTGGGCCTGCGGCTCGCCGGACGCCGCGGCATGGGATTCGGCCGCATGGCGGCGGCGGCGCACCACCACCCCGGGCTGGGACTGGCTCTGCACCACTTCGGACTTGGACAGGCCCTGGCTGATGCGCGAGCGCACCTGGGCGATCTGGTCGTCCTCCAGCGTGGCCATGTCGCTGGACACGCGGATGTCGAGTTCCCGCAAGGCCTGGTAGATGTCCTTGTTGCTGACCCTCAGCTCCTTGGCGAGGTCGCGGACCCTAAGCTTCGTCACGTTTGCCTTCCCCCTTGCCTTTCCTCGCGGCGGCGGCGCGTTTGGGGAACTTGGCCGTACAGGCCTCCCCCGCGCATCGGTAATAGCCCCTTCCGGGCAGGATCTGCGCCACGTCCGGCGTGAGATCGCCGTTCCAGATGTGGCGCGTCAGTTCATGTTTCGGGAACCGGCGGCGGCAGACCATGCAGGTTCGCACCGGCCCCGCGTACGGTTCATTCCTTGGGTTCATCGGTCTCCGGGGCGACCTCGGCAGAGGCCTCGGGGGCTTCGTCCGGGTTGTCCTCTTCGCTCTCCTCGGGCTTGGGCGTCGGCAGGAGCAGCCGGATGGCGGCGCGCAGGTCCTGGCGCTTGGAGGGCGTCATGCCGCCGATGCGGTCGAGCTCCTCATCGGTGGCCTCGGCGAGCATGGCCACGGTGTCGAAGCCGGCGGCCAGGAAGTTCTCCATGTTCATCTCGGCCACGCTGGCCAGCTGCTCCATGCCCGCGCGCGCGGCGTTGAGCTCGGAGTAGCGCGAATCGGTGAAGATATCGATCTTCCAGCCCAGGAGCTTGGCGGCCAGCTTCACGTTCTGGCCCTTGCGGCCGATGGCCAGGGTGAGCTGGTCGTCGGGCACCACCACCTCGAGGGTTTTCTCGTCCTCGTCCACCATGATGCGCGTGATGCGCGCGGGCGAGAGGGCGTTGGCCGCGAAGGTGGCGATTTCAGGATGCCAGACCACGATGTCGATGCGCTCGCCGTGCAGCTCCTGCACGATGTTCTGGATGCGCGAGCCGCGCACGCCCACGCACGCGCCCACGGGATCCACGTCGCGGTCCTTGGAGGAGACGGCCACCTTGGCGCGCGAGCCCGGGTCGCGCGAGACGCCCAGGATGCGCACCGTGCCGTCGGAGACCTCGGGCACTTCGCGCTTGAACAGGGCGGCCATGTAGTCCGGGTGGGTGCGCGAGATGATGATCTGGGGTCCGCGTCCGCTGGGCAGCACTTCGATGATGAAGGCCTGCACGCGGTCGCCGCGCTTGTAGCGCTCGCGGGGGATCTGCTCCTCTTTGGGGAGCATGGCCTCGGTGCGCCCGAGGTTGATGATCCAGCCGCCGCGGTCGCGCCGCTGCACGATGCCCGAGACGATCTCGCCCTTGCGGTCCTTGTATTCCTCGTAGATGATTTCCTGCTCGGCGTCGCGCATGCGCTGGATGATGACCTGCTTGGCCGACTGGGCCGCGATGCGTCCCAGATCCTCCACCTTGAGCTTGAAGCCGAGTTCGTCGTCCATCTGGACGTTGGGGTCAACCAGGCGGGCATCTTCCAGATTGATTTCGGAGAGGGGGTCTTCCACCTCGTCCACCACGATCTTGAACTGGAACACCTCGATTTCGCCGGCCTCGTCGTTGTAGCTGACCTCGATGTCCATATGGTCGCCGAACTTGCGGGCGACCGAGGAACGCACGGCCTCTTCGAGGGTGTCAATGAGCAGGTCGCGGTCGATGCCGCGGTCCTTGCTGATCTGGTCGATGGCCTTGCGAAGCTCCATGCCCATGGAAGGTCCTCCGGATGCCGCTACGCCTTTTCGGCGGGAGCGGCTTTGTCTGCCTTGGAAGTCTTTCTGCCCTTGGCCTTGAGCTCTTCGGGCGTTTCAAAATGATGGACCAGCCTTGCCCGGGTCACGTCGCTCCAGGGGAAGCGCAGGGCGTTGCCCTCGCAGGTGAGCGCCAACGCGCCGTCGCGGGCGGAGTCCAGCACGCCCCGGAAGCGCTTGCGCCCGTTCACGGGGAGGGCCAGGGTCACGTCGATCTCGCGGCCCTCGTGGGGGGCCAGTTGCTCGAAGGCGAAGAAGCGGCGCTCCAGGCCCGGAGAGGAAACCTCCAGGTGGTAGGCCCCGGGCAGCAGGTCTTCCACGTCCAGGGCCAGCCCGAGCTGGCGGCTCACCTGGGCGCAGTGTTCCACGTCCACCCCTTCCGGGCCGTCGAGGAACACCCGGAGCGTGGGGCGTCCGTCGCCGCCGACCATCTCCAGGCCCCAGAGCGAAAGCCCCAGGCTCTCCGCAAAGGGCTCAACAAGGTCGCGGATTCGCGTGAGTTTTTTTTCAGTTTCTTGCGTCATAACAAAAAAAAAGTGGACCGAACCAATTGGCCCACCCCTGTAATCGTTCGGGCGAACCCGGACGTCATGAGGATTTTTTTGGAGCGGGCGACGAGATTCGAACTCGCGACACCAAGCTTGGGAAGCTTGTACTCTACCAACTGAGCTACACCCGCTCGCAAAGTGCTTCATATTATGCGGATCGGGGTGCGTGTCAAGCCTTTTGCTCCGCGCGGTCGAGAAATGACCGGCCTTGCGCCCGGCATGCCCCCTTTGATAGCATTACAGTATGCGTGAGCGGGACATCATTTTCGGCCGGGACCGGCTCCCCGGCGAAAACGATCTGGACTTCCCCCTGGCCGCCGTCCTTATCCTTGCCGTCGGCGCGGCCTTGCGCTTCTGGGCCCTGGGCGCGCCTTCCTTGTGGACCGACGAGATACTCGTTGTCCAGAATGCTTCCAAATCCTGGGAATACATCCTTGATCTTTCGCTCAAGGTCGAGGTCCACCCGCCCTTTTATTATTATCTGTATAAGATCCTGCTCCTGTTCGGCGCCTCCGACTTCTGGCTGCGCCTGCCCTCGGCCCTGGGCGGCACCCTCACGCTCCTGGCGCTCTGGAGGGTGGGCGAGCGCCACCTTGGCGGGCGCTTCGCGGCCCTTGCCGCCATGGCTCTGCTGACCGTTCATCCGCTGCACATCTGGATATCCCGGCAGGTGCGTCCCTACGCTCTCATGGGTCTCTTCTTCACCCTCGGGCTGGGCTGCCTGCTGAACTACCTGAGCGAGGGCCGTTCCCGGGACTCCCGGCGGAACCTGCTGGCCAACCTTCCCGTGGCGTTCGCCCACTACGGGGGGCTGCTCGCCCTGGCTGCCCAGTGGTGCGCCGCGGCCGCCTCGTCGGTCCTGCGCGGAATCCCTTCTTTGTCGTCCGTGGCGGGCTACGGCTTGGGGGCGGTCCTTTGCGCCTCCCCCGCGGCCGTCTTCCTCTGGGAGGCCAAATTCGGCCGTCACGACGCCGTACTCGATGCAGGAAAGGGCTTCGCCGCCGCTTTGGCCAAGGTGGCGGCGGCCCTCGAAGGCGTGCTGGCCTTCGGGGCCGTGTGGCCCTGGGCCTGGGCGGCCACGGCCCTGCTCGTGCTCGCGGGGTCCGCGTCGCTTGCGTTGCGCCGCAACCCGGCGGCGTTCCTGCTTGTCGTGTTCGCCGCGCCGCCACTCGCGCTGGTGGCGGTGCAGTACGCCAGCCATCTCTACCCCGTGCACCTGTGTTTTCTCCTGCCCGTGGCCATGCTCCTGGCGGCCGAGGGGCTGGACCTCCTGGCCCCGCGCCCACTGTGCAGGCCATGGTTCGCCTTGCTCGTCTGCATGTCGCTGGGCGGGGTTTTCACCTGGGTTTGGGGCAGTGAATACTACACGGAAAAGGGCGTGGTGGCCACCTGGTGGAACATGGGGTCTTACCGTGAAGCCGCCAGGACCTTGCGCGCCAATTTCGCTTCCGGGGACATGGCCGCCTTCCATGACCTCAACCTCTTCGAGGGCCTCAACTGGTACACCCGGCAGATGGGCGGCGACGGCCTCCCGGCTGGGCAGCGCCTGGACCCGGCGCAGGAATCCGTGCGCGCCGTGTTGGTGACCAACTATGTCGCCTTCGGCCATCTTTTCGACGGAGAGGCCAGTTTCCGATATCTCTTCGGGGAGTCCGCCGCCGTGGCCCGCGTGGGGGGCTACCGTTTCTATCAGGCCGTGCTGGGCCGTTCGCCCCGCATCCCCCTGGCGAGCGGGGGCGTTTCGGTCGGACTCACCGCAGACCCCCGGGACGTGTGGGCCAGGGCCTGGTCCCTGCGCGACCTGACGGTTTCACCCTATTTCGGCTGCGACCTCGTGCCCACCCGGGAGCGTTCCCCCGGCGAGGTCGTCTACCTCCTGGAGACTCAGGGCGAGGACGCCCCGTCCCCCCTCGTGCTGCTGGCCGATTTCGCCCTGCTGGCCCCGGGCAACCGGCTCGCGGTGGACTGCCGCTTCGACGACGGCCCCTGGAACCCCCTGCTGGACGAACGCGATCCCGCCGGGGAGACGAGCCTGCTGGCGCGCGTGCAGGTCCCTGGACCCTACCGGCAGCTGTGGCTGAGGGCCACGCTTCTGGCGGGAGCGACCCACGCCGACAACGGCGCGGGGGCCCTGGGGCAGGTGCGTCTGCGCCGCCTGACGCTCCTGAGCGAGGACTCGAACGCCCGCTTCCTCAGCCGGACCCTGGACGTGCGCGAGGAGGGCCTGGACAAGCTGGAGTCTCTGCCGGGCGGGCTCCTGATGCGCTGGGCCACGGGCCGGTCTGCCGCCATGTCCTTCGTGCTGCCCCAGGACGGACCGTTGCGACTGGAATACCGCTTCACCAACCGTATCCCCGGGCAGCGCGTGGAGATCCTGCACGACGGCGAGCCGGTGTCCCTGCACGAGGACCTGGCCCCGGGGCAGGAGGTGGCGGAATCCATGACCCTGCCGGGCCGGGCCGGGCAGGGCAGGGTGGAGTTCCGCTTCGCGCGCGCCAACCACCAGGACGCAGAGTCCACATTCTCCCCCGGCGATCCACGCGCCCTGGCCGTGGGCTTTTTGGACCTCTCCCTGGAGACCCCGGATCTCCCGGCCGCCTTCGTGCCTCCCAAGAGGTTGCCCCGTTAGGGGGTCATGTCCTCGCGGCAATCCCCAGGGCGCCCGACCGCAGTGAGCCGGGCCGGCAGGCTTCTGGAGCGCGGCTGGGCGCGTTGCGAGCGGGGCAACCGCATCGGGGCGCTGGACTGCTTCCAGGACGCCGCCCGCATCCCGGACGCCGCACCGGCCGAGAGGGCCGAGGCCCTCCACGCCCAGGGGGCGATGCTCGACGCCCTGGGCATGGACGGGGAGGCCCTGGACGCCTTCGAGGAACTTGCGCGAGACTACTTGGATTCCCTCGACGAAACGATCGCCGCCCGGGTGGACGCCGCCCTGGGCGACTCGGTGGTGCTCCTGGCCGGTCAGGGGCGCGCGCGGGAGGCCCTGGACCTGTCGGACAGGCTCCTGAAGCGCCTTGAGGGCTCAGGCCGTCCGGGCGCGGCGGCGGATGAGGCTGCGGCGCTGTGCAACCGGGGCACGCTGCTGCTGAAGCTGGGCCGCGAGCGCGAGGCGGCGCGCTGTTTCGCGCGCGCCGCGCGTCGCGCCTCCCTTGCCGGTGATGCCGACGGACTGCTGCACGGCGCGCGCGCCCGCAACGCCCTGGGCTTCGTTCTTCTGATGCGGGCAAAGCCCCGCGCGGCGTCGCGTCGGAAACGCCGGGGCCTGGGGGCGGCCCTGCGCCTGCTGGGCCAGGCCTTGGACTTCCACGACGACCCGCCCACGGTGCAGGGCAACCAGGCCTACGCGCTCTTCCTGCTGGGCCGGGCCGGGGAGGCCCGTGCCCCCCTGTCCGAGGCCCTGCGCGTGGACGGCGAGCGCGTCTACGCCTGCGAGGTGCAGGACGCCTCCGGTCGTTCAATCCCCGAGGACGCGGACTTCCTTCGGTTCCTAGCCGACACCTGGCGCGAGGTGCAGGGCACGGAGCCTCCGGCCCTGTAAGCCTGACGCGCTTTAAGCGCAGTTGTTGCGCAGCCATTGTTGTTTGGTTTAGTGTGCCAGCAAACAAAGTCGCATGGTGGTTCATCGATGATCATCGCGTGTATTTTTCGGGCATCTTGTGTCGCTTTACTGCTTGCCATGCTTTGGGTGATGTATCTTCCGGTCGTCACGGTGGCGCTGGCTCAGCAGAAGTCTGCTGCAGAGCAGCACTCGACGGATGTTTCCGTTCTTGTCGAACGCATGGAGAAGCTCGAGAGGGAACTCGAGAAGTATCGCGAGGTGGAACAGGTCCGCCGAGAAGGCATGGAGAAAATTCAAGAAGAGCGCGGAAAATCAATGGATGGTAGGCTACAGCTTCAAGAGGGGCGCATTGGTGATACGGGGCGCTCGGTAGATATGTTTGCATTGTTGATAACGATACTGCTTGGGGCTGGTGGGTTTCTTACGTACAGAGAGGCTGGGAAGGAGGCGCGAAAGCAGGCGAAGGAACAAGCGCAGGCTTGGTTGGACGAAGAACGCGAGAATATAATAGCCAATATACAACGTGGCCTTATGGATGTTGAAAGTCGGGCGCGGGAGGTAAAAGATAGTATAGATAGGGTTGAGGAAGACGTTAAACAGCGTCATTGTGATTTTAACGATGCTGTACAGATGCTGAAAAAGTCATTTGAGAGGACTATGCAGGCGCATGATGGTGATGTAAATATTGATGGTGTTGAACAGGAATGCAGAGTGGTTGATGTTGTTGGGCGTGACCTGAAAGATATTCCTGAATCAAAGTATACGGCGGACCATCTGTATGCAAAGGGGATTACTGAGTATTATTCTGGGCGCAAAGAGTCTGCGTTGGACTATTTTGCGCAAGCGGCCGCTTTTGTAGGGGCCTCTGACGAGATCGCCGCCAAGGCATTGTTCGCCAAGGCCGTCTCGCTGCGCGACGCCGGACGATATGCCGAGGAGTTGGCCGGGTATGACGAAATCGACAGGCGATTCGGTAACTCTCCCGATCTCGGCGCGCAGAGGGAAGTCGCGTCATCCCTTGTGAACAAGGGGCTTGGGTTTGTCAGGGAAGGCCGTAAGGAGGACGCGCTGGCGGCCTATGCTGAGGTGGTCCGGCGCTATGGCTCCTCCAGCGACCCCGCTATTCAGGAAAAGGTGGCCATGGCCTTGGTGAATACCGGTGCTCACCACGGGGGGGAGGGCCGACTGGAAGAAGCGCTCGCCGCCTACGAGGACGTAGTGCACCGCTTCGGTGGATTCGACGACCGCGCGGTGCAGGAGCGGGTTGCGTTGGCATTATTCAATAAAGGGATCGCGCTGGAGGGGGCAGGCCGTTTACAAGAAGGGCTAGCGGCCTATGAGGAGATCGATCGGCGTTACGGCACCAGCCCGGATCCCGGCATTCGCGAACAGGTGGCAATGGCCCTGGTGTGCAGGGGCAGGGCTTTGGGCAGGAAAGTGAGCCTCAGGCAGGCGATTGCCGCCTACGATGAGGTGGATCGACGGTTTGGTTCCGCTACGGAGTCAGGCATCCAAAAGTTGGTTGTCCTGGCTCTCGTCAATAAAGGTATGGCACTCGGCAACATAGGCAAAGACAAAGACGAGCTTGCTGTTTTTGATGAGGTGGAACGCCGTTTTGGTGTTTGCTCCAGTCCGGAAGTGCAGCGACATGTGGCAACAGCCAGGAATGGAATAGGTTGTGATCGGTTGATTCAGGCCAAAGTGCTCTGGAAGGACGTGACTCAGCGCACGGAGGCGTTGAATTCTGCACTGGAGGCCTTAGACAGGGCCTTGCCGCATACCACGGATAAGGACATGGTATTAGGGAACCGAGCCTATACGCTCTTTCTCCTGGGGCGTTTCGAAGAAGCGCGCGAATCCATGCGCCAAGCACTCCTGTTGGGCGGGAAACACCGCTACACCTGCGAAGCCGAGGTCGCCGAGTTGACCACCGTCCCCGAAGACGCGGACTTCCTCCGGTTCCTCGCCGACACCTGGCGCGAGGTGCACGGCACGGAGCCTCCTGGCTTCCCGGGCGTCGGGGAGGCGGCTCCCGCTTAAGCGCCCGTCCCGCCTTCCTGCTGGCACGCTTCCTGCTGTCCTTGGGGACGAGGAGGAGCGCCGTCATGCAACAAAGCTCAATCAGCGCGCTGTTCGGAGCGCTCAGCAACGAAACCAGGATGGCCATGGTCGCCAACAATTTGGCGAACGTGACCACCGCCGGGTACAAGGCCGACAGGGTCTCGTTCCAGGACGTGTTCCAGCGCATGGCCACCGACTACAGCCCCGACGCGCGAAACGACCTCCAGCAGAAGCAGCTCCTGCCCAAACCCCTCGTGGTGGCAAAGCCCAGGCTGGCCGAACAGACCGTGGACGCCACCCAGGGCGGGCTCAACGCAACGGGCAACCCATTGGACTTGGCCATCTCCGGGCCCGGATTCTTCCGCGTGCAGACCCCGGAAGGCCAGTTCCTCACACGCAACGGGCAGTTCTATCGCAACAACCAGGGCATGCTGGTCACCAACCAGGGCTACCCCGTCATGGGACAGGCCGGGCCGGTGGCCATTCCCGAGGGGCAGACCGTTACCGTCACGGGCGACGGACAGATGACGGTGGACGGACAGATCGTGGGCTCCATCGACGTGGTGGACGTGCCCGACGTCAAGCAGCTCAAGAAATACGGCCAAAGCCTCTTCACCGGGCCCAACAACTCACAGCCCGTCACCCAGCCCGTGGACCGCTCCAAAACCAGCGTCTACCAGGGCTACCTGGAGCAGGCCAACGTGAACGTGGTGTCGGAGATGGTGGCCATGATCGAGGTGCAGCGCTCCTTCGAGGCCTACACCAAGATCATTTCCAGCACCCAGGAAATGGATCAGCAGGCGTCGACCAAGGTCGGCGAGACCAGGTAGGGGGATACGGATCATGATGCGCTCACTGTACACAGGCACCACCGGCATGGTGGCCATGCAGCTCCAGATAGACACCATGGCCAACAACCTGGCCAACGTGAACACCCTGGGCTTCAAGAAAAGCCGCGCCGAGTTCGAGGACCTCATGTACCAGACCCTCGCCGTGGCCGGCACCCAGAACGAGGGCGGCTCGCGCCTGCCCACCGGCCTCCAGGTGGGCATGGGCGTGCGCCCCACCACGGTGCACAAGTTCTTTACCCAGGGCGACTTCCAGAACACCGGCAACCAGCTCGACGTGGCCATCTCCGGCCAGGGCTTCTTCCGCCTGCAGGACGCGGCCGGCAACGATGTCTACACCCGCGCCGGGGCCTTCAAGCTCAACCAGGACGGCACGGTGGTCAACGCCAACGGCTACACGCTCCAGCCCGCCTTCACGGTGCCCCAGCAGGCCACCAACATCGTCATCACCGAGCGCGGCGTCATCAACGCCACCGACGGCCAGGGCAACGTGCTGGCCACCACCACCATCCCCCTCTACACCTTCATCAACCCCCCGGGCCTCACCGCCCTGGGCCGCAACGTCTACCAGATATCGGAGGCCTCCGGCGCGGCCCAGGAGCTCACCCCCGGCGACCAGAACGCCGGAACCCTGGTCCAGGGATTCCTTGAGATGTCCAACGTGCAGATGGTGGACGAAATGGTGGGGCTCATCGTGGGCCAGCGCGCCTACGAGGCCAACTCCAAGACCATCTCCACGGCCGACGCCATGCTGCAGACCGCCGTGAACCTCAAACGCTAGCCCGGAGGCATGCCATGAACGTCTCCATCCACACCCTGCGCCGCATAGGCCCCGCCCTGGCCGTCCTCCTGGGGATCGTCGCCCTGCTGGGCCTTTTCGCCTCCGCCAGCCTGGGGGCGAGCAACACCATGGACTGGAAGCTCAAGTTCCGCCCCGCCGTGGCCGTGACCGGCGACCGCGTGATGTTGGGCGACGTGGCCGAGCCCGTGGGCAGCATCGATCCCGAAATTTGGCGCATCCTGGCCTCGACGCCCCTTTGGCCCTTCCCGGGCCGCGAAGGGCAGATCACCCTGCCGCGCCAGAAGATCCTCGAAGACCTGGACCGCCTCTTCCCCGGCGCCCAGGCCAATTTCAGCGTGCCCGGCCAGCTGGTGCTGCGCAAGGGCGGCGGAAAACCCGTGGCCGAGAACACCGTGGACCGGCTCATCGTCGATTATTTGACGGCGAACCTCACGGGACAGGACGGCGAGATCGAGGTCAAGGACATCGCCCTGCCGGGCCAGCTCTTCATCGACGAGGAGTTGGAGAAGCTCACGGTGGAGTCCACGGGGACCCTCGTTCCCGGGCGGGTGAACCTGCGCCTCACGGTCAGCTCGCCCGAGGGCCGCGTCCTGCGCCAGCACGCCGTGAGCGCCCAGGTGAACCTCTGGCGGGTTGTGCCCGTGGCGTCCAGGCCGATCAACGTGAAGGAAGGGACCATCGGCCCCGAGAAGATCTCCTGGGAGCGGCGCAACCTGGCCCTGGTGCGCGGAACCCCCTGGAACTTCCAGGGCGACCCGACCCCCGTGCGCGCCCGCTATTCCCTCAATCCGGGCATGCCCCTCACCAGCGAGACGGTTGAGCTCATGCCCGCCATCCAGAAGGGCGACAAGGTCACCTGCCTCTGGAAGGGCCGGGCCATCTCGCTCTCCATGCCCGTGACCGCCCTGAGCGACGGAGCCAAGGGGGCGCAAATAACGGTACGAAACATGCAAAGCGGCAAGGAGCTGGCTGCCGTGGTCCAGGACGCCCAGACCGTCGTGGTCCGCTAGTCGGCAAGGAGTCGAGCCATGAATTTCAGGAAAACCAAGACACTGGCGGTCTGCGCCCTGGCGGCGGCCCTTTCGGCCTGCGCCCCTCCGGCCAAGCACGTTCCCTCGCCCATGTCCTCTCTCACGCCGCCGGTCACCCAGGCCCCGTCCCCGGCGCACAACCCGGGTTCGCTCTACTCCCAGGCCGCCCAGCCCTATTACCTCTACGAAGACAACCGGGCCAGGCGCATCGGCGACATCGTCATGGTCAACGTGGTGGAGAAGTCCAACGCCAAGAACAAGTCCAAGACCAAGTCCAACAAGAAGAACTCCATGACCGACCAGGTTGACAACTACTTCAACCAGCACTCCATGACGCCCATCCCCGGCAACAGTCAGCTCAAGGGCGCCACCGGCATCGACGTGGCGGGCTTTCTGGGCATGCAGGGCTACGTGGGGACCGGGCAGCCCATCATCAAGAACAGCACCAACAACCAGTTCGACTCCGACGGTGAAACCAGCCGCGAGTCCACCGTCACCTACACCATCGGCTGCCGGGTGGTGAACATCCTGCCCGGCGGGGTGATGCAGGTGGAAGGCGCGCGCCAGGTGCGCGTCAACGAAGACACGCAGATCATGGTGGTGCGCGGCCTCCTGCGCCCCATGGACGTTGGCCCGGACAACACCGTCTCCTCCTCGGCCCTGGCCGAGGCCCAGGTGGACATGTTCGGCACGGGCGTTCTGGCCGACCGCCAGAAGCCCGGCTGGCTCTCGCGCGTCCTGGACAACATCTGGCCTTACTAGAAACAGCCTACGCGACAACGTGGAAGCGGCCCGGCTCCACTCGGGGGAGGGGGGCAGGCCGCGGGAGAATGAGCATGAAGACCAACACCGCACGCAACCTTCTGGCGGCGGCCGTCGTTCTGGCCCTGCTGGCCCCCTCGGGGGCTCTCGCCGCGCGCATCAAGGACGTGGCCTCCTTCTCGGGCGTGCGCACCAACCAGCTGGTGGGCTACGGCCTCGTGGTGGGCCTGGGCGGCACGGGCGACAAGCGCGGCTCGGATTTCACCATCCAGTCCATCTGGAACATGCTCGACAAGATGGGCGTGCGCGTGGACAAGCGCGCCCTGCGCCCCGCCAACGTGGCCGCGGTGATGGTCACGGCCCAGATGCCCGCCGCCGCGCGGCCCGGCACCAAGCTCGACGTTACCGTCTCCAGCCTGGGCGACGCCTCCAGCCTCCTGGGCGGCGTGCTGCTCATGACGCCCATGAAGGGCGTGGACGGCGAAATCTACGGCCTGGCCCAGGGACCCGTGGCCGTGGGCGGCTTCTCCGCCTCGGGCGCGGCGGCCTCGGCCACCAAGAACGTCACCACCGTGGCCACCATCCCCGGCGGAGCCAACGTGGAACGCGCCGTGCCCTTCGACTTCAACAACCAGCAGGACCTGACCATCAACCTGGGCTACCCGGACTTCACAACCTCCATGGCCATCGTGAAGAAGATCAACCAGGCCCTGGGCGGCGGCTTCGCCCGCGCCACCGACGCCTCCACCGTGAAGCTCGACATCCCCGAGCAGAGCAAGGGCAACCTGGTGCCCCTCATGGCCGTCATCGAGAACCTGGAGATTACCCCGGACAACAAGGCCCGCGTGGTGGTGGACGAAAAGACCGGCACCGTGGTGGTGGGCCTCAACGTGAAGCTCACGCGCTCCGCCGTGACCCACGGCAACCTCCAGATCCTCATCCAGGAGTCCGCCGACGTCTCCCAGCCGCTGCCCTTCGCCCCGCTGGGCGCCCAGACCGTGGTCACGCCCGAGACCAACGTGGCCGCCAACGAGGAGAACCGCAAGCTGCGCATGGTGGAAGGCGCCACGCTCCAGGAACTGGTGGAGGGCCTGAACGTCCTGCGCGCCACCCCGCGCGACCTCATCAGCATCCTCAAGACCCTCAAGTCGGCCGGCGCGCTCCACGCCGACCTGGAAGTGATCTAGCCCGGCCGCGCCCGGAACCGCACGGACAAGCGAGCAGACGCCATGAGCCTTTCCCCCCTCGCGCCAGCCAAGCCCCAGACCGCCCCGGCCGCTCCCGCGTCCCCGGCGGCCCCGGGGAACGCCCAGGCCGGAAGGGCAGGGGGGCGCATGGCCCACGGCGCGGGGGGGCAGGCCCCGGAAAAGGCCTTCGGCAAAATCCTGGATTCGCTCACCCCCGAAAAGGCCCAGGCGGCCGGCATGGACCCCCAGGCCGTGAACACCCTGGCGCGCCAGGCCCAGAACAAGGCCATGACCCAGGCCGGGGACACCGAGGCCAAGAAGCTGCGCGAGGCCTGCGAGGGCTTCGAGTCGGTGTTCATCACCCAGCTGCTCAAAGAGATGCGCAAGACCGTGCCCAAGGACGGCCTGCTCCACTCGAGCTACGAAGATCAGTACGTCTCCATGTTCGACGAGGAGTTCTCCAAGTCCATGGCCAAAAAAGGCGGCCTGGGCCTGGCGGACTTCATGGAGTCCCAGCTGGCCGCCCGTTCGGGCAAGCAGCAGTCCCGGACGGAGGGGATGGCCGGGCTTCGCTCCACGGCCTTCGCCACCACGCCCACGGGACCCCAGGCCCGCACGACGGACCCCAGGGGGCAGGGGGCCCTCAATCCGCTGCGGACCCAGGGCCTGCGCCAGGGGCAGGAGGTGGTCCAGGCCGCGCCCAACGCCGCGCCCAACGCCGGGAGCAGGCCCGGTAGCTCCCGGCCGCTTCCCGGTCCCCCGCTTTCCGGCACGCCCTCCCAGCATCTGGGCCTGCCCGGCGCGCAGTACCTGCCCGCCCAGGACGCGGCCCTGGCCTCCGGGGCCATGGTGCAGCCGGTGGAAGGCGAGCTGACTTCGAACTTCGGCTGGCGGCGCGATCCCTTCACGGGGCAGAGGGCGTGGCACGGCGGCATCGACATCGCCGCGCCCGAGGGCACGCCGGTGGTGGCCGCGCGCGAGGGCACGGTGGTCTTCTCCGGGCGCAAGGGCGGCTACGGCAAC
Organism: Fundidesulfovibrio magnetotacticus; assembly: GCF_013019105.1. Taxonomy (NCBI): domain Bacteria; kingdom Pseudomonadati; phylum Thermodesulfobacteriota; class Desulfovibrionia; order Desulfovibrionales; family Desulfovibrionaceae; genus Fundidesulfovibrio; species Fundidesulfovibrio magnetotacticus. The sequence goes on along the minus strand of NZ_BLTE01000001.1, from coordinate 572,219 downwards.
TTGGTGGTGCTGGAGCACGCCGGGGGCATGCGCACCTTCTACGGCCACAACCGTTCCAACGCGGTGGCCGAGGGGCAGGCCGTCAAGGCTGGCCAGCTCCTTGCAGAGGTGGGACAGACGGGCAGGGCCACCGGCCCCCACCTGCACTTCGAGGTGCGCGTGGGCGAAGAGGCGGTGGACCCGGCCAAGGCAGGCGGGCCAATGCTCGCCGCCGCGCCGGACCCCCGGCTGGCCGTGCCCAGGCTCTAGGAGGAGAACGCCATGACCAAGCGCATCCTGGAAAATCTTACCCGCCAGCATCAGGCGCTCAAGGTGCTTCTTTTCCTCCAGGAGGAAGAGTTTACCCATCTGAAGGAATTCAAGCCCCAGTCCGTGGGGGCTCAGGAGTTTTCCATCCAGGAGCTCATGCGCCAGCTCATGGGCGAGCGCAAGGAAGTGCGTCGGCTCATCCAGGCCATGGATCCGGCCGCCAAGCGCCTGAAGGACGTCGCAGGGGCCTTCGGCGACCGGTGGGCCGACGCCGAGGCCCTGCTCGAGCGCATCGACCGCCTGGAGCAGACCTGCGCCAAGCAGGCGGAGAAGAGCTACTCCCTGGCCCTGGCCCTCTTCGACCAGTCCACCACCTACGTGGACTTCTTCAAGAAGCAGCTCACGCCCAAGAAGGAATCCTACGGCCCGAAGGGTGTCTTCGCCAGCACGAAGCCCGCTCCGGCAATCCTGAGGGGGGCCCTGTAAATGCCCGGCATCTCCTCGCTCCTCAACAGCGGCCAGAAGGCGCTGAACGCCTCGCAGGTGGCCATCGAGGTCACTGGCCAGAACATCGCCAACGTGAACACCTACGGGTATTCGCGCCAGCGGGTGGTCTTCCAGGACGACCTCTACGTCGACTCCACCCCGGGCCAGATCGGCACGGGCGTGCGCGCCGCCGAAATCCAGCGCATGTTCGACAACTTCGTGGAGTCCTCCTACAATTCCAAGGCCTCCTCGTCCGAGCGCTACAACGCGCTTTACCAGATGATGCGCTCCGTGGAGTCCGTCTTCAACGAGGCCAACTCCGACGGCGTGTCCCTGGCCATGACCAAGTTCTTCCAGGACTGGCAGAACCTCACCCTGGACGCCTCCAGCTACCCGCAGCGCCAGAACGTGCTCTCGGACACGCAGACGCTCATCTCCATCCTGCGCCAGGCCGATTCGGACCTGGACACCATCCAGCAGCAGGCCGAATCCTACATCGCCCAGGACGTGGACACCCTCAACACCCTCTTCGAGGACATCGCGGGCCTCAACGCGCAGCTGGCCGTGCACAACAATCCGCCCGGACAGAACGCCAACGGCCTGCTCGACGAGCGCGCCCGCAAGATCCGCGCCCTGGCCGAGATCGTGGACATCAACGTCATCGACAACGGCGGGGCCAACCTGATCATCATGGACAAGGCCGGGCACACCTTCGTGGACGGTATCAACCACTATGATGTGGCGCTCGAAAGCAACAAGGTGATCAAGAATCTCACGCCGGGTTCCAGCTTCGACGGCACGGTCTTTTTTTCCGGGCGCGACGACTTCGAGTACACCGTGCGCGTGGTGCAGGCCGGCGACGTCTCCTCGGGCAGTTCGGCGGCCCAGTTCCAGGTGTCCCTGGACGGCGGCGTCACCTGGCTGCGCAGCGACTCCGGCGCCGTGAAGACCTTCTCCGCCCGGCCCGAGGGCCTCTCGGTGGACGCGGGCAACCTGAGCATCTACTTCGGCCAGTCCTCCAACGCGGGCATCGCCCCCACCGGCCAGCTCCAGGTGGGCGACTCCTTCACCATCGTGCCAAAGTCGGGGCTTTTCTGGTACCAGTCTGCGGCCACGCCCGTGAACATCACGCCGCAGATGTATTTCAACGGCCAGGACAACACCACGCGCGTGACGGGGGGAAGCCTCGCCGGAAACTTCCAGCTGCGAGACTACAACGTAGGCCGCTACCGCGAACGCCTGGAAGCCCTGGTGGACACCATCGTCTGGGAGACCAACCGCATCCACAGCCAGGGCGCGGGCACCAAGATGTTCACCGACGTCACGGGCACCTATTCGGCGCGCGACGCTTCCGTGGCCCTGGGCTCGGATTCCTCCGGCCTGGCCTTCGGCAACAAGCTCCAGTCCGGCGCGTCCACCCTGTACGTCTACAACAGCTCCACGGGAGAGCTGGTCTCCAGCGGCTTCATCGACTTCGACGCTGGCACGGCGGGCATCCAGCTCTTCGACCCCACGCAGCACTCCCTGGCCGACGTGGCCCAGGCCGTCAACAACACCTTCGGGAGCATGCTCACCGCCTCGGTGGTGAACAACCAGCTCCAGATCAACGCCGCCAGCGGCTTCAACTTCGGCTTCGGCACCGACGCCACGGGCCTCTGGGCTGCCCTGGGCGTGAACACCTTCTTCGCCGGGGACGACGCCCGAACATTGACCATCAACCCCCTGTGCGGCTCCGACACGGGCTTCATCAACGCCGGGCACATCAACGGCGCGGGCGAGGCCAACCAGGGCGACAACTCCACGGCCCTGGCCATCGCGGGCCTGCGCACCAAGGAGGTGTCCATCCGCACCTCCTTCGACGCCCCCAACACCCAGACCATCCAGGCCTACTACAACAGCCTGGTGGGCGTGGTGGGCGTGGACACCGAAAACGCCAAGTTCAACTACGACTTCGAGAACACCCTGGCCAAGGAACTCAACAACCGGCAGCTGGAAGTGTCGGGCGTGAACCTGGACGAGGAAATGTCCAACCTGGTGAAGTTCCAGCACTCCTACCAGGCTGCGGCGAAAATGATCTCCACCGCCGACCAGATGTGGCAGACGGTGCTGGGGCTCAAGCAATAAGGAGGGCGTCATGGCATACCGCGTCGCCCAGCAGATGATCTACGGCAGCAGCGTGAACTACATGAACACCACGCTGTCGCAGCTCATGGAGTCGAATCTCCAGGCCTCCAGCCAGAAGAAGGTCAACCGCCCCTCCGACGACCCGGTGGGCATGTCCCGCATTCTGAGCTACCGCGACAACCTGGCCGCCATGGACCAGTACGAGACCAACATCTCCATGGCCGAAGGCTGGCTGAACCTCGCGGACAACACCATGGTGCAGACCAACACCGTGGTCACGCGGCTCAAGGAGCTGGCCGAGCAGGGCTCCACCGGCACCCTCACCGGCGACAACCGCTCCCAGATCGCCGCCGAGGCCCGCCAGCTCTTCCAGCAGCTCGTCGCAATGGGCAACACCGAATTCGACGGCAAGTCCATCTTCGCGGGCCAGAAGACCAACATCAACCCCTACGAGGAGACCCTCACGCTCACCACCAACCAGGCGGGCGTGGTGTCCAACGCGGGGTTCAGGGTCAACGGCTACAATGACAAGACCACCCTGGTGCAGTTCCTCCAGAGCGGCGCCCTGGCCTCCGGCTCCACCTTCCGCTGGACCTCCGACGGCGGCAACACCTGGAACCAGGGGACCGTCTCCGATCCCGGCGCGCCCGACCGCTTCCAGCTCTCTCTGGGCGGCGTGACCCTGGAGCTGGACCGCGGCACCGCCGTGACCGCCACTGCGGCCAACAACACCAACGATTCCAACGGCACCTGGATGTGGGTGCGCCCCACGGCCATCTACAAGGGCGACGACGAGGACTCCATCGCCGTGGACCCCCTCCAGGGCATGGGCTCCACCGTTACGGGCACGGCGGCAGGCGTCTTCGCCAACAACGTGATCGTGCGCATCGACCAAGCCGGCACCCTGGGTTCGGACGTGGGCTACTCCTACAGCCTGGACGGCGGCGTGACGTGGGTGCTCTCCAACGTCTCAACGCCCGACGCCTCGTCCTCCATGGCCAGCCTGAACATCCCCGGCGGCGTGCTTACCCTGCACTCCAACGGCGGCAACGCCCTGGACGCGGGCGACATGTTCATCGTGCGCCCACGCAAGGCGCTCATCATGGCGGACATCTCGCCCACGGAGCGTATCGCCCTCAACGGCATCGGCAAGAACATCTTCGGCGGCATCTACCAGGACCCGGCCAGCAACGCCGCGCGCCCCGTGGTGATCGCCGGATATTCGGGAGCCACCAACCTCTTCGAGACCGTGGGCAAGCTGGTGGCCTTCCTGGAGACCAACAACCAGTCCGGCGTGCAGCAGTGCCTGGCCGACCTGCGCTCCTCCAGCCAGACCATCCTCAACTACGCCGCCGACGTTGGCGCGCGCGAGAACAGGCTGATAGTGTCCAAGAGCGTGCTGGACAACCTCAAGCTCAACCAGACCGAGCAGCTCTCCACCGTGGAGGACGTGGACATCTCCGAGCTCATGACGCGCCTGGCCCAGCAGCAGTTGGCCTACCAGTCGGTGCTCAAGTCCACCTCCATGATCATGAACCTGAGCCTCATGAACTATCTGTAGCGGCTGGCGCGTTGACAATGCGGCGTGCGCGCCATAGGGTGCGCGGGCAACGGCAAGGATAAGAGGCGGGAATGCTCATACTGACGCGCCGCCCGGGGGAGTCCATCCACCTGGGCGACAGAATCAAGATCACCGTTCTCGGGGTGCAGGGAAAACAGATCAAGATCGGTCTGGAAGTGCCCCAGGACGTTCCTGTCTACAGGGAAGAAGTGTACCTGCGCGTGCTCGAGCAGAACCGCTTGGCCATGGAAGCGGATCAACAGGACGTGTTCGCTGCGGCGGCGTTATGGCAAAAAAACAAGACCGAGTGATCCAGAGCCGCATCGGCGCGCTGAGCGTTCCTCCCGAACGGGTCCTCCATTTCCCGAGGGGGCTCATCGGCTTCGAGCAGGAGCGCGAATTCACCTTGGTGCAGATCAGGGAAGATTCGCCCTTCGTCATCCTGCAAAGCATGAACGACCCGCGCCTGGGCCTCATGGTGGCCGATCCCTACAGCTTCATCCAGGACTACGACGTGGTGGTGGGCGAGGCCGAGCGAAAAATCCTGCGCATCGACAACATCCGCCAGGTGCTCGTGCTGGTCACCGTCACCATCCCACCCGGCAGGCCGCAGGACACCACGCTCAACCTCACCGGCCCCGTGGTGATCAACCGCGAGGATCGCGTAGGCCTCCAGGTGCCCCAGGTGGACGCCAAATACCCCACGCACTACCGCCCCGGCGAACCGCTGGAGCCCGCTGGCAAGGCCCAGGGGCAGGGCGGGGACGCCGCTTCCGGCCAGGACACCCAGGACTGATCCGGGCCGCGCGCCCGCATGGACTCGAAACAACCGGGCCTCCCTCGCCATGCGGGGGAGGCTTTTCGCGCTGGCTTTCCTGGGCGCGGCCAGAGGGGACGGACGGGTCCGCGGCGCGTGCGGTCCAGAAGAACGCAAAACGGCTCGCCAGGGGCCGGGCGTTTCTCTCCCCGGACCCTGGCGAGCGGGCCTGTCTGTCCATGCGACCTTTCCTCCCGGGCCGTGCGCCCGTCGCTACTTCAGAAAATCCAGATCGCTCTCGACCAGCTTTTGCGCGATGCGCCGCGAATCGAGGTTGTAGGTTCCCGACTGCACCTGCGCGCGCAGGGCCTCCACCCTTTCCACCCGGATGTCCGGGGACTCCTGGGCTGCCTTGGCGGCCTCGGCCACCAGCTTGGCGTCTCCCGACACGGAAACCCGGTCCCCGCTGCCGGAGGATTGGCTTCTCGCCTTGGCCTTGGCCTTCTCGACCTTGGCCGACGCCGTGGATTCCTCGCCCTTCTCCACTTTGGACTGAATGTAGGGGCTCGATCCTCCCAGAATCTTTTTAATGTCCATGATCCCCTCCCGGACGGGGCGAACCCGTCCTGACGCAGAGCCCGGTTCCTTGCTCGGATGAGGCCGTCTCCCCAGGCGGCCTGCCAGTCGCTGCGCCCATGCGAAGCGGAACTCCTTCCGCTAGAGCATCGTTTCGTCGACCCGTTCCAGGGCAATGCGCCAGAGCGTCTCCAGCACGCGCACCCTCTCCGGGCCGGTCACTTCCACCGCGTCGTTGTCGCCCAGCAACCGGAAGATTTGCAAGTCCTGTTCTTCCGGAGGATAGGCGAAGTGGAACTTCGTCCTGAACGCGGCCTCAAGATCCTTCTTGATGTCCACTACAACGGGGTTTTCCGATCCCGTGACGATGAGGCTCTCCACGATCTCCGCGGCCACCTTGTGCACCAGTTCGCGGCGCTTGGCCTCGCGGGAGATCTCGACCTCGTCCTCCGCCCCGGCCGCCCGCAGCGTGCGCCTGTAACGCGCCAGCCGCCTCGCGGTGGTGACCTGCCGCCCGTAGGTGCGCAGCATGTTGCGGATCAGGGCAGGGTTGGCGGCCATTCTCGATTCTCCTCGCTCGTCACGGTGCCTATCGGCCGTGAGACGAAACTTCTTTAGGGGCCGGGTGAAAATTCCCGGCGCGCCCTTCCCGGGCTTGAAGCCCGGGGCGCTTTGCTCTAGACGGGCGGCATGCAGACAGCCGTGCGCGATGTGCTCGTCGTGGTCAAGTCCGGAGATGCCCAGGCAGGGGCTCTCGCGGAGGAAATCGCCGCCTGGGTGGCGGAGAAGGGCGCTCGCGCCCGGGTGGTGGAAAACCGCACCGACCAAGAAGGCTGCTCCGACGCCTCCTGTTTCATCGGTCGCGAACCCGCGCCGGGCCTTGCCGTGGTGCTGGGCGGCGACGGCACCATGATCAGCGTGGCCCGCAAGATGGGCGAGGCCCAGGCGCCGCTTCTGGGCATCAACCTGGGACGCCTGGGCTTTCTGACCCAGATCGCGGGGGAGGATTGGCGCAGGCCCCTGGAGATGGCCCTGGTGAAGGGCTTCGCCGTGAGCCGCCTGACCATGCTCACCGCCGAGGTGGCCCGCGAGGGACGCCGCGTGTTCAAAAGCCCCGCCGTCAACGACGTGGTGGTGCGCGGCTCCATGGCCCGGCTCATCAAGGTGGGCGTGGTGTTCGGGGGCGAGCGCCTGGGCGGGTTCCGCGCCGACGGCATGGTGGCCGCCACCCCCACCGGGGCCACGGCCTACTCCATGAGCGCCGGGGGGCCGCTGGTGCACCCCGAGCTCCAGGTGCTCACGCTCACGCCCATCTGCCCCTTCCTGTGCGATTTCAGGCCCATGGTCCTGCCGACCGACCGGCCCCTGGACCTGGGCGTGGAGGAGGCCACCGCCGAGGTGGTGCTCACCTGCGACGGCCAGGCCACCTTCGACCTGCGCCAGGGCGACTGGGTGCGCGTGCGCCGCGCCCCCTACTGCCTGAACCTCGTCGCCGTGGGACGCCACTCCTATTTCGGCAAACTCCTGGACAAGGGATTCATAAGAGAGCGATAACCGCTCCATGACTCCCGTGCACTTCCCCACCATCGGGCAGCCCTCCGAGCTGCGCTACGGCAAGGATCCGCTCCTGGACGCCTGGCTTCTGCACTTCATGAGCGAGAACCACATCGAGCACTCCATCGATCCGCTGCGCAACGCCTCGCCCGAGCAGATCCGGTTCATGGCGGCGCTCGGTCCCGACGAAATCTACGTGCCCTGTTCCGACGCCATGCTGGGCCATCTGCTGGAGAAGCACCAGGAGCCCTCCCTCATGGACGCCTACGCGAGGGTGTGGCGGCAGGTGCTGGAGCTCATCGAGAGCCATTGCCCCGGCGAATACGAGAAGATGATGATCCTGGCCCTGTGCGACCACAAGTACCGCCAGGCCGTCAACGCGCCGGTGCTCATCCCCTCGCGGCTGCTCAAGCGCCTCACGTCCATCTTCCTGGCCCAGGCCGGGCAGGACGACCCCCACCGCGACCGCAAGCGCCTGATGAACCGCCGCGCCGCCCGCTTCCTGGACTCCCACGCCATGAGCGCCGCCCTGGGCACCTGCCCGGGCCTGAGCTTCCACTGCGCCACCATCCGCGACATGCGCTTCGACCTGGACATGCTGGAAATCACCAGGCTCCTGTGCCTCTCCGTGTGGAGCCGCGTCTGGGAGGAGGACGCCTTCAACCCCTCCCCCGAGCAGATCGAACAGGAGCTGACGCGCTGCTCCTCCTCGGAGGTGCTGCGCCGGGTGCTGGACCCCGGGCGGCCCAAGTCCATGAAGATCCTTTACCTGCCCGACTCCGCCGGGGGCATCGTCTTCGACATCCTGGCCGTGCGGGCGCTTTTGCGCATGGGCCACCGCGTGATCCTGGCCCTCAAGGACGGCTTCTTCTTCGACGCGCCCACCATCTGGGACGCCGAGGAGGACCCCGTGCTCGTCCAGGCCCTCGCCGGGGCGCGCATCCTGGCCGACCCGCGCATGAGCAAGAACGGCCTGCTCCAGGCCATCAAGGAGAACCCCTTCCTGGTGATCTCCGACGGATCGCGCGAGCGCCTGAACCTCTACAAGACCAGCGTCACCTTCGCCCGGGCCTGGAAGGAGTCCGACCTGGTGATCGCCAAGGGCGAGCAGAACCACCGGCGCATCATGCAGACCTCCGTGAAGTTCACGCGCGACGTGGTCTGCATCCGGCTGGATTCGGGCGACGACCTGAACGCGGAGTTCAAGCCCAGGCCCTCGGGGCTGCGCTCCTTCACCGAGCCCGAGATCACCGCCAAGGCCGACGCCATCATCGCGCGCATGCGCGCCGAAAAGGCCTCCGGCAAGACCGTGATGTTCTACTCGGCCATCGTGGGCTCCATCCCCCACGAGACCGACACGGCCATCCGCGTGCTCAACGCCTTCGTGAAGCACCTGCGGGCGCGCCTGGCGGGCACGTTCATCATCAGCCCGGCCGAGCACTTCGAGGAGGGCATGGACGCAGACGACCTGATGTTCATGTGGGAGAAGGTGCAGCGCTCCGGCTACATCAACGTCTGGCGCTTCCAGACAAGCCAGGACATCGAGACGGCCTTCGAGCTGATGGGTCGCACCGTGCCCCCGGTCTGGGCCGGCAAGGACGCCACCTTCTCCACGGGCTGCACCAAGGAGATGCACATCGCCCTGGACGTGCAGCGCGCCCACCCCGAGATGCAGCTCATCGGCCCGGACCCGGAGAAGTTCTTCCGGCGCAGGGAGTACGGCGTGGGCAAGTTCTTCGACGCGGCCATCGCCAGCCGCTAGCAGCCTGTTGAAAAATCCACGCTGGCTGCGTTGCAGGGAAAAAACCAAACCCTCACGTATGAGGAATACGCTTCGGGCTTGGCTTTTTCCCTGCGCCTTGCCAGCGAGTTTTTTGAACAGGCTGCAAGAATCGACGTTTTCAACGGGCTACTAGGGTTCAGCAGCAGCCCGCCTCGTCCAGCAGCCCCGCCGCGTCGGCCCGGCAGCGGGCGCAGTGGCGCATCTGGGGCAGGTGGCGCGCGCAGCGCCCCCGCAGGGCCGCGAGCACCCCGGGGCAGGGCGCTGGCAGGTCGCCCAGGCGCGTGCCCGGCACGGGGATGAGCCCGATCAAGTTCATGCGGTCCGCCCCGAGCCTGGCGGCCTCCCGGGCCACGTCCTCCACGTGGGCGTCGTTCACGCCGGGCGCCAGCACGGTGTTCACCTTCACCGTCAGGCCGCGCGCCCTGCACGCCGCGATGCCCCGGCGCTGGCGCTCCAGAAGAAACCCAGCTCCCTCCTGCCCGCTCAGTTCCCGCCCCTGCCAGCGCACGGCGTCGTAAATGCGCGCCCCCACCTCGGGGCGCACGGCGTTCACCGTCACGGTAACGTGGCTCACGCCCGCGCGGGCCAGGGCGTCCACGTGCTCCGGCAGGCCCAGGCCGTTGGTGGAGAGGCAGCCGATCAGCCAAGGAAAGCGGGCCTTGATTCTGGCGAACGTCTCGACGACGGCCTCGGGCATGGCCATGGGGTCGCCGGGTCCGGCCACCCCCGCCACGCGGATGCGCGGGTCGCGGGCCAGGGCGTCGGCCAGGGCCGCCTCGGCCTCCCGGGGCGAGAGCAGGCGCGAGGCCACTCCGGGGCGGCATTCGTTGGGGCAGTCGGAGCGGCGGTCGCAGTAGCCGCAGGCGATGTTGCAGGCCGGGGCCACGGGCAGGTGCACGCGCCCGGATGTTGAGCGGGCCGCATCGTCGAAGCAGGGATGCCCCGGCGAGCCCTTGGCCGGACCGGAAGGGGCTCCCGGCCGGAAGCCCCCCGGCGCGACGGCGTGCACGCGCGTGCCGGGGCAGGCAGGACCCTCGCCAGGGTGGCCCGCCCGGACCGCTCCCGGTTCGTCCGGGATCGGCCCGGCGGAGCCAGTCGACGGTTCCTGCGTTCCGGCGGTCTCGTCCCTCCGTGCGCAGGTTCCTGGCGGGCCGTGGACGGCGCGTTCCACGTTCAGGGCTTCCTGCCCAGGCGGATGGCGTCCTTGGGGCAGGCGTCCAGGCAGTCGGCGCAGTTGGTGCAGTTGGTCTCGGCGGGGCGCGCGCCCATTTCGCAGACCCTGCGGCAGGCGTCGCAGCCGTTGCAGTCCGGGGTCATGAACACCTTGAAGAGCGAGGCGCGCTTCACGCTCTCCAGAGCCGCGCCCATGGGGCAGGCGTAGCGGCACCAGGCGTTGGCCAGGCCCAGGCCCAGGGCCGTGAGCCCCAGCACCACGGCCGTGCGTACGATCCAGAGGCGGTCGGCGTGCTCGAAGGTCAGGGCCACGGCCTGGAAGAACTCGCCCGTGCGGATGGGCACGTTGGCGCGGGGCTGGCCCATGGAGAACCAGACGTAACCGCAGACGGCCAGGGCGATCAGCCCGCCCGCCGGGGCGAACCACGGCGTGAAGCGGGCGGCGCGGGCCTTGAGCGGGGCGGCCATGCCCAGGAGCTGGTTGACCAGCCCGCCCGGGCAGGCCCAGCCGCAGAAGGCGCGCCCGAAGAGCAGGGCGCTCAGGGGCAACAGCGCCCAGAAGCCCCAGAACACGCTGAACAGGCGGCCGTGGCATGTGAGCACGGGGCAGTTCTGGCAGCTCACGAAGGGCACCACGAACGGGCAGCGGAAGATGCCGTAGAACGACCACTGGCCCAGCAACAGAAGCCAGAGGGCCTGGGAGGCCCTGCGCCAGGCCTTCGACGAGAAGCCCGCCCGGGAGCGGGGCAGGGCGTTCGCTGCGGCGTCAGGCATCTTTCACCCCCAGCTTATCCACCAGTTCCTTGCCCTTGTCCGAGAAGGCGGGGATGAAGCCCGCGCGCTCGAAGTAGGCCTGGCCTTCGGGCGAGGTCAGGAAGTTCACGTAGTCGTCGGCCAGGGCGCGGTTTTTGGCGTCCTTCATCACGCCCACGGTGAAGGTGAGCGGCGGGGGCGGGAAGAGGGCCTCGGGGATGGCCACCACGTCCATGCGCCCCTCGAAGAGCGGGATGCGCGTGACCCGCAACTCCACGATGGACACGTCGCCGCGCCCGGCGATCACGTCGTCCATGACGCGCTGCACGCAGGAGCCCCGCACCACGCAGTTCTTCATGGCCGCGTCGTGCACGCCCGCCTTCTTGAGCAGGTTGACGGCGGCGGCACCGCCCGGGGGCGAGGCCTCGGGCGCGAGGACCACGCGCACGCCGGGGCGGGCCATGTCCTCCACGGAGCGGATGCCCGCCGGGTTGCCGCGCGGTGTGACCATCACGTAGCTGGTGAAGCACAGCGGCTTGAAATAGGTCATCTTTCCGGCCTGGCGCAGCTTTTTGGCCAGGTCCAGCACGCGCCCGGCGAAAACCTCCGTGGTGGAGGAGCCCAGGAGCGACTTGCCCAGGGCGGCGGCGAAGGCCCCCGTGTAGCTGATGCGGATGCCCGCGCTCTCCTCGTAGAGGGCGTTGGCCGGGTTCATGGCCTCGGCCAGCCCGCCGCAGGACCACACCTGGAGCAGGCTGCCCGCGTGGGGCCTGCCCGAGGCGAAGGCCGGGGCGGCCGCTCCGGCCAGGGCTGCGGCGGAGCCCGCCAGTGTCTTGAGGAACAGCCTGCGGCCGGGGCCGCTTGTCTTTTCGTCCATGAGCGCCTCGCAATGGGTTCGCCTCGGAGTCTCGAACCTGCAATTTGTGATGGCGGTATAGATTGGCGAAGCCGATCCGTACAATCGATTGTTTCAATGGCGAAAGGCGCGAGGCATCGCCCCGCACGACTACGCGGAGGAGGTCGGCGGTGAAGCGGGGCGCGCAAAGCGAGTGGGGCACCTCGTGGCGACTCAACCGCGCCGTGGCGCGCCTGACCGGACGCCTTGCGGGCCAGGGCGGGCGCACGCCGGGCAAACCGGGCGGCGGCGTGCTGTCTGTTTTCCGCGCCAGTGGGCTGTGCAACGGTTTGTTGTTGAATTTGAAATTCAAAATCGATAGGCGTTTCTCACCATCCACCTGTTCCGGTTTACGGGGCGCGCGGCGAAGCAAGGAGGAAGGCACGCCGCGCGTCCCACCCCATAGGGCGAGCCCCTCCCTCGGACTCCGCTCCCCCCTTCAAGGACCGACTCTCCCGTCTCGCCCAGGCACGCGACTTCCAAGGCCCTCAAACTCCGTCCTCCCCCTCTTCAAGGCGCGTCTGTCAAAAGTCGCCTAAGCCTCCTTTGGCGTCCTCTCACTTTTGCATGAAAATGCGGTGGTTGGCTGGCCACGTCCTTTTCGACCGTCTCTCTGGTCTATCGCATCCATCCGCCTCGGTAATGTGTTAGAACTAACAACTTAAAATTATTGGACTTTTTTGCCGAAATCGCTTGCTGCCGCCTTCGTGATGTGGAAAGACGACGAAAACGTTCGTGGGCGGGGCCATCCTGGAAGCAGGCCCCCGGCACGAAGGAACGGCAGGTGAAGTTCGGATGGCGCGGCGACCGTTTCGCCAACCAGCCCGGATCAACCGGCGAGCGTGTCGGGAAAGCGGCATCCGGAACGACACGTGCCGTTCACGATCATCAGCCGAGCATTCTCCTGGCGGAATCCGGATCGGCTGTTGGACCCAGGTGGATTTCGGACGTTCTTTGTGGACAAGTTTGACGCTCTGAGGAGGTGCGCATGAAAGTTTCTCGTCGAGGATTCATCAAAATAGCTGGCGCGGGGGCGGCGACGCTGACCCTGACCCAGCTGGGACTCGACCTGAGCCCCGCGCAGGCTTATGCCGCCGGGCTCAAGATCGAGGGCAGCAAGGAGGTCATCTCCATCTGTCCCTTCTGCTCCTGCGGGTGCAACACGCTGGTCCACGTCAAGGACGGCAAGATCGTCAACATCGAGGGCGATCCGGACTACCCCATCAGCGCCGGCGGCCTCTGCGCCAAGGGCGCGGCCCTGCGCTCCCTGCACGTGAGCGAGAACAGGCTCACCAAGCCCCTGTACCGCGCCCCCGGAAGCGACAAGTGGGTGGAAAAAGACTGGGACTGGATGCTCGACCGCATCGCCAAGAAGGTCAAGGAAACCCGCGACAAGGACTACGTTTTCAAGAACAAGGATGGCCTTGAGGTCAACCGCTGGGAATCCGGCTTCTGCCTGGGCTCCTCCCAGATGTCCAACGAAGAGTGCGCGGTGGCGCACCAATCCCTTCGCAGCCTGGGTGTAGTCCACATGGACCACCAGGCGCGGGTCTGACACAGCCCCACTGTGCCGGCTCTGGCAGAGTCGGTCGGACGCGGAGCTATGACGAACCACTACACCGACATCGGCAACGCCGATGCGGTGCTCATCATCGGCAGCAACGCCGCTGAACACCACCCCATCTCTTTCCGCTGGGTGCTCAAGGCCAAGGAAAAGGGCGCCACGGTCATCCACGTGGACCCCAAGTTCTCGCGCACCTCGGCCCGCAGCAGCTACCACGTGCCCCTGCGCAGCGGCACGGACATCGCCTTCATGGGCGGCATGTGCAAGTACATCCTCGACAAGAAGCTGTACTTCAACGACTACGTGATGAACTACACCAACGCCACCTTCCTGGTGGGCGAGAAGTTCTCCTTCAAGGACGGCCTCTTCTCCGGCTTCGACGCCGAAAAGAAGAAGTACGACAAGAGCTTCTGGGCCTTCGAGAAGGACGAAAAGGGCATGGTCAAGCGCGACGCGACTCTGGCCAACCCCCGCTGCGTGCTCAACGTGCTGGCCAAGCACTACGAGCGCTACAACCTGGACCTCGTCTCCCAGGTCACCGGCGTCTCCAAGGAGAACCTGACCAAGGTCTATGACGCCTTCGCCGCCACCGGCAAGCCCGACAAGGCCGGCACCATCCTGTACGCCCTGGGCTGGACCCAGCACACCGTGGGCGTGCAGAACATCCGCCTGGCGGGCATCGTGCAGCTCCTGCTGGGCAACTTCGGCGTGGCGGGCGGCGGCATCAACGCCCTGCGCGGCGAGCCCAACGTGCAGGGCTCCACGGACCACGCCCTGCTCTACGGCTACATCCCCGGCTACCACAACGCCCCTCTCGCCACCTGGAAGACGCTCGACGAGTACATGAAGGCCAACACCCCCGTCACGGCCGACCCCAAGAGCGTGAACTGGTGGAGCAACAGGCCCAAGTACGTGACCAGCCTGCTCAAGGGCTGGTTCGGCGATTACGCCACCAAGGAAAACGACTTCGGATACGCGCTGCTGCCCAAGCTCGACCCCGGCATGGACTGCTCGCACCTGTTCCTGTTCGACCGCATGTACCAGGGCAAGATCAAGGGCGGGTTCATCTTCGGCCACAACCCCTGCCAGAGCTTCGTCAACTCCAACAAGGTCCGCCAGGCCGTGGACAAGCTGGACTGGCTGGTGGTGGGCGAGGTGTTCCACAACGAGACCACCGACAACTGGCGCCGCCCCGGGGCCGACCCCAAGAAGTGCAAGACCGAGGTGTTCCTGCTGCCCTCGGCCTATCGGGCGGAGAAGGAAGGCACCATCTCCAACTCCGGCCGCTGGCACATGTGGCACTACAAGGCCATCGAACCCATCGGCCAGAGCCGCGCCATGGGCGACATGTTCGTGCAGCTCATGGGCCGCGTGCGCAAGCTCTACGCCAAGGACGCCAAGAAGAACGGCGCGCTGCACGACCAGGTGCTCAAGCACGACATCCCCGAGAAGTTCGTGGCCGAGGAGATGACCAAGAAGATCAACGGCTTCTTTACCCGCGACGTGAAGATCGGGGACAAGGAGTACAAGAAGGGCCAGCTGGTCCCGGGCTTCCCCCTGCTCCAGACCGACGGCTCCACGTCCAGCCTGTGCTGGGTGTACTGCGGCGGCTACACGGATGCCGAAGGCAACCTGGCCAAGCGCCGCGACCTGACCCAGACCCCCATGCAGGCCAAGATCAGCCTCTATCCCAAGTTCTCCTGGGCCTGGCCCATGAACCGCCGCGTGCTCTACAACCGCGCCTCGGTGGACCTTAACGGCAAGCCCTACAACCCGGAGAAGGCCGTCATCGCCTGGGAGGACGGCAAGTGGGCGGGCGACGTGCCCGACGGCGCGCAGCCGCCCATGGCCATGGAAGGCGGCAAGTACCCCTTCATCATGTGCACCGACGGCCACGGCCAGCTCTACGGCCCCGGACGCGAGGACGGCCCCCTGCCCGAGCACTACGAACCGGCGGAGACCCCGCTGACCAAGAACCCGTTCTCGGCGCAGATGAGCAACCCCTGCATGAAGACCGTCAGCGGCAGCGAGTTCGACAAGCTCTGCGCCAACGGCGATCCGCGCTTCCCCATCGTGCTCACCACCTACTGCCTCACCGAGCACTGGTGCTCCGGCTCCGAAACCCGCAACGGCCCGGCCCTGCTGGAAGCCGAGCCCCAGCAGTACATCGAGATGAGCCCGCAGCTGGCCCAGGAAAAGGGCATCAAGAACGGCGACGTGGTCATCGTGGAGAGCCTGCGCGGCAAGGTGGAGGCCGTGGCCATGGTCACGGTGCGCATGAAGCCGCTCCAGGTCATGGGCAAGACCCAGCACCTGGTGGGCATGCCCTTCTGCTTCGGCTGGACCAAGCCCAAGTGCGGCGACGCCGTGAACCGGCTGACCCCCTCGGTGGGTGACCCCAACACCACCATCCCCGAGTACAAGGCCTGCCTGGTGAACCTGCGCAAGGCCGACAAGGTGACGGAACTGTAGCATCGATCGCGACAGGCCGGGGCGGGCGCGCCCCGCGAAACAGCGCGCGCCCGCCCGTTCGACAACGAGGCCGGTCACAGACCGAAGGCTCTCCCGAAGACGACAAGGAGCGAGACCATGCCCAAGGCAATCCTCATAGACACCACGCGCTGCACCGCCTGCCGGGGCTGCCAGGTGGGCTGCAAGGAGTGGAAGAACTTCCCCGCCGTGCCCACCAAGCAGCAGGGCTCCCACCAGAACCCGCCCGACCTGACCCAATACAACTTCAAACTGGTGCGCTTCAGCGAGCACCTGGATGGCGACACCGTCCAGTGGTACTTCTTCCCCGACGCCTGCCGCCACTGCGTGGACGCGCCGTGCAAGAACGTCTCCACGGTGGAAGGGGCCATCGTCCAGGACAAGGCCACCGGGGCCATCCTCTACACCGAGAAGACCGCCAAGGAAGACTTCAAGACCATCAAGGATTCCTGCCCCTACGACATCCCCCGGCAGGACCCCAAGACCAAGCAGATCGTCAAATGCGACATGTGCATCGACCGCGTGCAGGCCAACCTGCTGCCCATGTGCGTGAAAAGCTGCGCCATGGGGGCCATGTCCTTCGGTGAGCGCGCGGACATCCTCAAACAGGCCGGCGAGCGCCTGGAGGCCGTGAAGAAGGAGTTCCCCAAGGCGTCGCTTTTGAACAAGGACGACGTTTCGGTGATCTACCTGGTGGCCGACACGCCCGCCAAGTACCACAAGTTCGCCGTGGCCGACGCCTCGGATGCCGACCCCCGCATGTCCCGCAAGGACATGCTCGCCGGGGCCGTCGCCCCCCTGCGCAAGCTGTTCGACAGCCTGCAGGGCTAGGCCGGCGGCAGGTCGCACCATGTTAAGGGCCGCCCGGGCGCATCCCGCCGGGCGGCCCGCCGCTTCATCGCATCAGGCATCGTCAGGCAAGGAGCTCCGCGCATGCAGATCTGTTCCCAGACCGTTTTTTCCTCACCACAAGCCATCGAGGCGGATCTTGCCCGGGCGCTGGAGCAGGTCCCCGCCATGGCAGGCCTGCTCGAATCGTTCGGCCCGCTGCTGGTCGAGCGTGCGCGGCTGCGCGAAGCAGCGCCGGGCTGGACCGTGCCCCCGCCTCCCATCGATCCCGACAGGTTCTCCCAGGGCGCGTTCCTTCTCGCGGACTCCGGATTCCAGGACATGAGCCCCCAGCTGGTCCAGGCCGCTTCCAGCCTGCTGCCCGTGATGGCCCGCTGCTTCCCCTCCCTGACCCCCGCGCTGGACGCCCTGGCCTCCGGCCTCGAATCCGGTGCCGTGGCTCCGGGCGAGCTGGTCGCCGCCGGGTTCGGAGAGCCCAGGGACATCCCGGGCATCGACTCCCGGGTTCTTCTCTTCGCGGGTTCGGAACTGGTGCGGCCCTTCGTGGAGCGCCAGGCGCAGGACCTGCTGCCCCTGGTGAAGGACCTCCCCTGGCGGCACGCCTGCTGCCCCGTGTGCGGCGGCGCGCCGAACATGAGCGTGATGCGGCGCTCGTTCGATCCTTCCGAATACATCCAGGCCCACGGCGGCCGCCGCTACCTGCGCTGCTCGCGCTGCTCCGTGGAGTGGACCTACAAGCGCGTCTCCTGCCCCGTCTGCTGCTGCGAGGAGCCCGAAGAGCTGGCGGTGCTGCGCGATGCGGCCAGGCCGTACGAACGCGTGGACGCCTGCAAGCGCTGCAAGTCGTTCGTGCTTTGCCTCGATGCCGGGGAACTGGCCGCCGCGCCGGACCCGGACGTGGCCGCCCTGGGCATGAGCGCCCTGGAGAGCCGCGCCGTGCAGGAGGGATTCGTTCCCATGGCCCGGCATCCCTGGAGCGGATTGCTGGGCTAGCCGACGAAGTCCGGCCACGCGCCGCGTCTTCCCCTTCGTATTTCCCGCTTGATTGCCGACCTCCCGGGACAAGGCCGGGGCCGTCCTCCCCCACGGGGCGGCCCCGGCGGCGTTCCGCGCCGGTCCGTGCCACCCCATGAGGATGCCCCCCGGGGGTTGTTCGGCCGGTCCGCTCTGTGCTACGCCCCTTTTCCGACATGAAGGACCCCAACGTCAGCTCCGGCGAACCGGCCGCGCAACCCTCCTCCCAAAGCGGCCTCGCGGACGTTCGCCCTCCCGTGGTGCGCCTGCGTCTCTGGCTTGAAACCGGGGACGGCATGTTCTTCGGCTCCGGCCGGGGCATGCTCCTGGAGGCCGTGGCGCGCACGGGCTCGCTCAAGAAGGCGGCCGAGTCGCTGGGCATGTCCTACCGCGCGGCCTGGGGCAAGATGCGGCGCACCGAGAAGGTGCTGGGCGTGCAGCTTATCGAGCAGGCGGGCAGCCGCAAGGGCGGCCACAGGCTCACCCCGGCGGGCAGGCTGCTCATGGAGAAGTTCGGGCAGTGGTTCGACGCCGTGGAGAACTCGGCCGTGGAAAAGGCCCGGGAGATCTTCCCCTGGGCCTGCCTGAGCTTCGCGGAGGCCCGGCGGGCGGGCTTCGCTCCCGCCCCGCGCGAAGACGACGAATCCGAAGGCGATCCCGAATCCTGAGGCCTTGAGCCTCTCCAGCCCCGGACGCCCCTCCGGGAGCTAGCGTCGCGGGCCTTCGCGTCGCTGGTTCGGCGTCCCCTTCAGTCCAGACGCTTGACCAACACCACGATCCCCTCGCCCAGGTGGGCCAGTTCCGGCGGGTAGGCTCTCTCCCGTTCGGCCTCGTAGCCCATGGCCGCGAAAAGGCGCAGCGCCCGGACATTGCCCGTCTGGCATACGGCTCCGAGCCGGGCGATCCCGGCCGACCGGGCTTCGGCCTCCACGCGCCGGAGCAGCCCCCGGGCCACGCCCCCGGCGCGGTTCTCCGGGCGCGCGGCCACGTACTGCACGCGCCACGTGTCGGGTCCGAAGGGTTCACCCGCAAGGGGGAGCAGGCGCAGGTAGTCGGCCTGGCGGTCCAGGGCGGCCCTGGCCTGGACCTCGGTGAGCCCTCGGCGGGCGAAAGCGTCGGCCAGGGCGTCGGGAGAGAGAGGCTGGTAGCCGCCTGGCAGGTCCGTGCGCGCGGTGGCCGTGCCGGAGCAGACGCCGTCCACCAGGGCCACGAAGGTGTGCTCGTAGCGCCCGGCGTGCTGCCGGGGATCGCGGGCCAGGAGGGCCAGCACGCGCTGGGTCCGGTGCGGGTCCAGGCCCAGGAGATGGTCCAGCAGGCCGCGCTTGCGGTGCCCGCGCGCGGCGCGCAGGGCCATGTCCGCGAGGCAGTTGTCGTAGCCGGGGCCTGCCCGGTAGACTGAGAGGGGTTCTGTGTTGTCGACGGGCATGGCAATCCCTACCACGGCGGGATGGAACGGGCAATGGCGGGCGCGCGCGTCTTCCGGGTCGGCGGGCGTGTGGCCCCGGCAGGGCCGGGAGCGCACGGGCGGCGCGAAGCCCGCACGCGGGGGCAGGGCAACGCCCGGGGCGTGCGGCGCGTTCCGCCGGGCGCGGCCGGAACGCAGGCCGCGCGCGGTTTCATAGGGAGCTTCGTTCAGGAACGTTCGGCGTCAGCGGCTCTTGCACTGGTTGAGGGCGTTGTTGCAGTTGGCCACGCACACGGCCCTCTGGTTCGCGTTGGCGATGGTGTTGCAGACGGCCACGCAGTTCTGCCAGTTGTTGTTGCAGTTCACCTCTTGGCGCTTGTTCTGCTGGTAGGCGTTGTTGGAGTAGCCCCCGTAAGAACCAGGACCGGTCTCGTAGCAGCCTGCCAGCAGCGTGACGGCGAAAAGCAGGAAAGCCAGGCTTATGGGGCGCATGGTTGCCTCCTGTGGGTTTGGGCCTAGGATATCTTGCACCACAAAGCGCCGGGCAAGTCAACGCCCCGACCATTGACCCGGCCATCGCCGGGGGGTAAGACCAAGCCCCGGCGGACCCGCCAATTCTTCCAGGAGCCTTCATCCATGCCCCAGTACGAGGCGGTCATCGGCCTTGAGGTGCACGCCCAGCTGCTCACGCGCAGCAAGATCTTCTGCGCCTGCTCCACGGCCTTCGGACAAGACCCCAACGAGAACGTCTGCCCCGTCTGCGCGGGGATGCCCGGGGTGCTCCCGGTGCTCAACGCCACGGCCGTGGAGTACGCGGCCAAGATGGGCATGGCCGTGGAATGCGCCGTGAACCCCGTCTCGGTGTTCGCCCGCAAGAACTACTTCTACCCGGACCTCCCCAAGGGCTACCAGATCTCCCAGTACGAGAACCCCGTCTGCGAGCGCGGACGCGTGGACATCCTGGTGGACGCCGTGCCCAAGACCATCGGCGTCACGCGCATCCACATGGAGGAGGACGCGGGCAAGAACATCCACTCGCAGGCCGACAACGCCAGCTACGTGGACCTGAACCGCGCCTGCGTGCCCCTGATCGAGATCGTCTCCGAGCCCGACATGCGCTCCTCCGAGGAGGCCGTGGCCTACTTGAAGGAGCTGCGCTCCATCCTGGTCTACCTGGGCATCTGCGACGGCAACATGGAGGAGGGCTCCTTCCGCTGCGACGCCAACATCTCCATCCGCCCGGTGGGCCAGAAGGAGTTCGGCACGCGCACGGAGATCAAGAACGTGAACTCCTTCCGCCACGTGCGCCAGGCCATCGACTACGAGATCCAGCGCCAGAAGGACTGCCTGGAGGACGGCGAGCCCATCGTCCAGGAGACCCGGCTCTACAACCCCGAGAAGAACGTCACGGTCTCCATGCGCGGCAAGGAGGAGGCCCACGACTACCGCTACTTCCCGGACCCGGACCTCGTTCCCCTGCGCATCGCGCCCGAAAAGCTCGAGCGCTGGCGGGCCGAACTGCCCGAACTGCCCCGAGCCAAGCGCGCCCGCTTCATGGAGGACTTCGGCCTCTCCGCCTACGACGCCGACGTGCTCACCGCCGAGCGCGACGTGGCCGAATACTTCGAGGCCTGCGTCGCGGCCGGGGGCGACCCGAAAAAGAGCGCCAACTGGATCATGAGCGAGTTCCTGCGCGAGCTGGCCGAAGCGAAAATCTCCGCGAAAGCCGCCAGGCTGCGCCCGGCGGACCTGGCGAAGCTGGTGGCCGTCATCGATTCCGGGCTCATCTCCGGCAAGATCGCCAAGCAGATATTCCCCGAGCTCTTCGCCCAGGGCGGCGACCCCGAGGCCCTGGTGAAGGCCAAGGGCCTCGTGCAGATCTCCGACACCTCGGCCCTGGAAGCCGCAATCGACGCCGTGATCGCCGCCAACCCCGCCGAGGCCGAGGCCTTCCGGGGCGGCAAGACCAAGCTCATGGGCTTCTTCGTGGGCCAGGTGATGAAGGCCACCCGGGGGCAGGCCAACCCCGGACTGGTCAACGAACTCTTGGCCAAAAAGCTGAGCTAGGACCACGCAATGACCGATCACATCCAGTTCTCGCCCGACCAGGAGGCCCTGGTGCTCCTCGACCAGCGCATCCTGCCCGGGCGCGAGGAATACTTCGTCTGCCGCAACACCCAGGACACCATCTACGCCCTCCAGACCATGGTGGTGCGCGGCGCGCCGGCCATCGGCGTCACGGCCGCCTACGGCTGCTACCTGGCCTCCCGCGAGGTGGACCCCGCCGACGCCCAGTGGAAGGCCCGCCTGGAAAAGCTCCTCAAGGACCTGGAGGAGGCCCGCCCCACCGCCGTGAACCTGCGCTGGGCCGTGGAACTCATGCGCAAGGCCTGGCACGCCCTTCCGGACCTGAACCTCGAAGCCCTGCGCGCCAAGTGGCTGGAAATGGCCCGTGAGGTGCACGCCGAGGACATCGAGATCAACAAGGCCATGGGCCGCCACGGGGCCGACCTCATCGACGACGGCGACACCGTGATGACCCACTGCAACGCCGGGGCCCTGGCCACCGCCGGGCACGGCACCGCCCTGGGCGTCATCCGCGGGGCCTGGGAGCAGGGCAAGAAGATCCAGGTGATCGCCAACGAGACCCGCCCCTTCCTTCAGGGCGCGCGCCTCACAGCCTACGAATTGCACAAGGACGGCATCCCCGTGAAGGTGGCCTGCGACAACGCCTGCGCCCTGCTCATGCAGCGCGGCATGGTCCAGAAAGTGGTGGTGGGCGCGGACCGCATCGCCGCCAACGGCGACGCCGCCAACAAGATCGGCACCTTCGGCGTGGCCATTCTGGCCAGGCACTTCGGCGTGCCCTTCTACGTGGCGGCCCCGGCCTCCACCTTCGACCTCTCCACCCCCACGGGCGCGGGCATCCCCATCGAGGACCGCACCCCCCGCGAGGTAACCCACGTGGGCGAGCACCAGATCACCCCCCAGGGCGTTGGCGTGTTCAACTACGCCTTCGACGTGACCCCCGCCGAGCTCATCGCGGGCATCGTCACCGAGCGCGGGGTCATCCGTGCGCCCTACGTGGAGAACATCGCCCGGATCATCGGGGGCAAATAGAGCGCGGGCGCGCCAGGGGCTCTCGTGAGCGCGCGGGCGCTCCGGGTCTCGAAGCGGCGGCCGCCGGGTCGCGCGGCGCCGGAGGGGACAAGCGCCCTCCGGCGCGCCCGCCCTGCCGGACGCCCCGGCGTCCGGGGCCGCGGGAGGCCGCGACACGGTACGCGCACCTGTCCGGGACAGGTCGGCTGAGGCAGGCGTTCCCCTCGGATGAACCCAGGACGGATCGGCCGGGAGTCTGCCATGCGCATGCAATCGTTGGTGTCCATGTTCGTACGGTTTCTTCTCTACGCACTCGTGGCGCTCGTGGTGGCCTACGTGGCCTTCGCCCGGGAGCTGCGCTCCGGGGAGTTCCCCGCGCTGCCCCTTGTGGCCGTGGGCGTGGTGCTCGCCGCCGCCCTGGCCGCCGCCCTCACGCGCTCCGGCAAGAGCCGCGCCGGGCGCAAGGTGTTCCTGATCCATCACGAGGCCGACCAGGAGCGCGCCGCCGAGATCGTGGTCAAGCTGCGCCAGCTGGGCTACGTGCCCTGGTTCGCCCCCGAGGAGATCATGCCCGGCCAGAAGGTGGAGCTCTCGGTGATGCAGGGCCTGGAAGGATGCCCCGTGGCGCTGCTGCTGGTCTCCCAGAACCTGGACCTGGCCGACCCCTTCCTGGCCCGACAGCTGGAGGCCGCCCTGGGCAAGGCCTCCCGCCGCGACGAGTGCCTGAGCCCCGTGATCCCCGCGCTCCTGGACGACACCCCCGCCCCCGAGCAGCTCCAGGCCGTCCAGGTGGCCGACCTGCGCGCCGAAGACGGCTACGAACGCCTGGACAAGGGCCTCAAAAAGATTCTCGACAACGCCTGAACGCGGCCCGGCGCGCCCGGGCCAAGCACCCTACCATGAACCTTCGCATCAACGGACAAGACGCCGCCCACCCCGAGGGCCTCACCGTGGAGGCCCTCCTGGCCGCCTACGGCGCGGACCTCTCGGCCGTGGTGGTGGAACTCAACGAACGCATCATACCCCGGGAGCACTGGCAGGACATGGCCCTCAAGGAGGGCGACCGCCTGGAGATCGTCTCCTTCGTGGGAGGAGGTTGATCCCATGGCCGACCAGCTCGTCATCGGGGGCGTGGCGCTCGAAAGCCGCCTGTTCCTCGGCTCAGGAAAGTATTCGTCCAACGCCATCATCCCGGCCATCGTGGAGGCCAGCGGCGCGCAGGTGATCACCGTGGCCGTGCGCCGCGTGGACCCCGGCGCGGGCAGCGAGAACATCCTCTCGCACATCCCCAGGTCCTGCCGCCTCATGCCCAACACCTCCGGGGCGCGCAACGCCCAGGAGGCCGTGCGCATCGCCCGCCTGGCCCGCGCCGCCGGTTGCGGCGACTGGATCAAGATCGAGGTGATCAGCGACAACCGCCACCTCCTGCCCGACAACCAGGAGACCATCGAGGCCACCCGCATCCTGGCCGCCGAGGGCTTCATCGTGCTGCCCTACATGAGCCCGGACCTCATGGCCGCCAAGCGCATGGCGGAGGCCGGCGCCGCCGCCGTGATGCCCCTTGGCGCGCCCATCGGCACCAACCGGGGCTTCCGCACCCGCGAACTCGTGGCCATCATGATCGACGAACTCGACGTGCCCGTCATCGTGGACGCGGGCATCGGCAAACCCTCCGAGGCCTGCGAGTGCATGGAGCTGGGCGCGGCCGCGGTGCTGGCCAACACTGCCATCGCCACCGCCGCCGACCCCGTGGGCATGGCCCGCGCCTTCGCCCAGGCCGTGGCCGCCGGGCGCGCCGCCTGGCTGGCCGGACCAGGCGCGGTGAGCGAGCAGGCCAGGGCCTCGTCGCCGCTTACTGGATTCTTGCACGAGTAACGGAGGCAAGAGCCTCCGGCGGCCAGGGCTCTGCCCTGGACCCGGCAGGGTGCTGCCCTGCACCCGCTGGGGGGATGATCCCCCCAGACCCCGCAATGGCTTCGCGGGTATCACCCCTCGCAGGGGTGATGGTCTGTCCTGGCGGTCCCCCCTCGCGGGCGTCGCCGCCGACCGTCTTCTGATCGGTCGGCGGCGACGCGCTCCGGGAGAGTCCCATGGACTGCGGAAGGTCCAATCCTTGAAGCATCACAGGAAGTTTGCATGACCATCTTCGACGAACTGCGCCGCTACGACGGCTTCGACTTCCCCGGGTTCCTGGCTGGCGTCACCGACGCCCACGTGGCCCGCGCCCTCCAGAAGGAGCGCCTCACGCCCCAGGACTACCTGGCGCTGCTCTCCCCGGCGGCCGCGCGCCACCTGGAGCCCATGGCCCAGAAGGCCCGGGACCTGACCATCCGCCACTTCGGCCGGGCCATGGTGCTGTTCACGCCCCTCTACCTGGCCAACCACTGCACCAACCAGTGCGTCTACTGCGGCTTCAACACCAAGAACAGGATCGAGCGGCGCAAGCTCACCCTCGAAGAGGTGGAGGCCGAGGCCCTGGCCATCGCGGCCACCGGGCTCAAGCACATCCTCATCCTCACCGGCGAGGACCGCAAGCAGACGCCCCCCGCCTACATGGCGGACTGCATCCGCGTGCTCAAGCGCTACTTCACCTCCATCGCCATCGAGGTCTACCCCCTCACGCAGGAGGAGTACGCCCTGCTGATCGAGGCCGGGGCCGACGGCATGACCATGTTCCAGGAGGTCTACGACGAAACGGTCTACGCCGAGCTGCACCCCAAAGGCCCCAAGCGCGACTACCGCTTCCGCCTGGAAGCCCCGGACCGAGCGGGCCGCGCGGGCATGCGCCAGTTGAACATCGGGGCGCTCCTGGGGCTCAACAGCTGGCGCACCGAGGCCTTCTTCACGGGCCTGCACGCCGACTGGCTCCAGCGCGCCTACCCGGACGCCGAGGTGGCCGTCTCGCCGCCGCGCATGCGCCCCCACGCCGGGGGCTTCCCCCCGCGCGAGATCGTCTCCGACGCCGAGCTGGTGCAATACATCCTGGCGTTCCGGCTCTTCATGCCGCGCGGCGGCGTGACGCTCTCCACCCGGGAGCGCCCGGGGCTGCGCGACAACCTGCTGGGCCTTGGCGTCACGCGCATGAGCGCTGGCGTCTGCACCCAGGTGGGCGGGCGCGCCTCCGGCCAGCACGCTACAGGCCAGTTCGAGATCTCCGACCCCCGCAGCGTGGACGAGATGGCCCAGGCGCTCTACCAGCGGGGCTACCAGCCGGTGTACAAGGACTGGCAGTACCTGTAGAAGGCGGCCATGAACGCCTTCCGCCAGGGCATCGCCAGGTACCTTTCCCCGGAGGAGCTCGTGCGCGTGCGCGCCGTGCGCGTGGGCGTGGCCGGAGCGGGGGGGCTTGGCTCCAACTGCGCCCAGATGCTCGTGCGCTCCGGCTTCGAGGACCTGGTGGTCGTGGACCACGACACGGTGGAGCACAGCAACCTGAACCGTCAGTTCTTCTTCGCACGCCAGGTGGGCATGCCCAAGGTGCAGGCCCTGCGCGCGAACCTCCTGGACATCAACCCAGACGCCGCCGTGCGGGCCGTGCAGGAACGCATTACGTCCGATAACGTCGGCGAACTGTTCCGGGACCGCCACGTGGTGGTGGAAGCCTTCGACGCCGCCCAGGCCAAGAAGATGCTCGTGGAGGCCCTGCTGGGCACGGGCGTGTTCCTGGTGGCCGCCTCGGGGCTGGCGGGCTGCGGCGAGTCGGACCGCATCGTCACCCGCCGCGTGCGCGAAGATTTCTACCTCGTGGGCGATTTCGCCTCCGAGGCCACCGCCCAATGCCCGCCCCTGGCCCCCCGCGTCACCCTGGCGGCGGCCAAGCAGGCCGACATCGTCCTGGATTTCGCCCTGAGGAGACCCCTATGATCGAAGCCATGAAGAACTTCCTCGCGGGCGGCATCTACGCCATCCTCTCGGAGGAGCACTCCCTGGGCCGCTCCAACCTGGAGGTGGCCGAGAGCATCCTCAAGGCGGGCGTGCGCGTGCTCCAGTACCGCGAAAAGAACAAGAAGGCCGGGGCCATGCTCGAAGAGTGCCTGGCCCTGCGCGAACTCACCCGCGCCCACGGGGCCACGTTCATCGTCAACGACCACGTGGACCTGGCGCTCCTGTGCCACGCCGACGGCGTCCACGTGGGCCAGGAGGACCTCCCCCCCGCGGCGGTGCGCAGGCTCCTGGGGCCGGAGCGCATCGTGGGGCTCTCCACGCATGGGCCGTCCCAGGCCAGGGCGGCCCAGTCCTCGGGCGTGGTGGACTACATCGGCGTGGGGCCCATCTTCGCCACCAAGACCAAAAAGGACGTCTGCGACCCCGTGGGACTGGACTATCTGCGCTACGTGGTGGAAAAGATCGAGCTGCCCTTCGTGGCCATCGGGGGCGTCAAGGAACACAACATCGCCCAGGTGCGCGCCTGCGGGGCCAGGATGGTCTGTCTGGTCACGGAGATCGTGGGAGCCGAGGACGTGGAGTCCCGGGTCCGCTCGCTGGCGGCCGCGCTGCGGGCTTAGAAGGAGCAGGTTCATGGAGCTCAAGCATTTCCCGGCGGTGGACGCCGTGACCTTCGACAGCGACAAGGTCAAGGGCGTCTCCGGCCGCGTGCTCATCGGCAAGGACGACGGGGCCGGGCACTTCTGCATGCGCCTTTTCGAGATCGAGCCCGGCGGCTACACGCCCAGGCATTCCCACGACTGGGAGCACGAAATGTTCTTCCACCAGGGCGAGGGCGAAGTGCTGGGCAACGGCGCGTGGAACGCCGTGCGTCCCGGCAGCGTGATCTACATGCCCGGCGGCGAGGAGCATCAGATCAGGAACACCGGGACCACGCCCCTGGTGGTGGTCTGCCTGGTGCCTTCCTTCGCGCCGGAGATGTAGCGCGGCAGGATCAACGGACGCCGTTTCCGGGCCGACCCGGGAGCGGCGCGCAAACCCCAGTCAGGAAGGACCCCCATGAAAACGGCCTTGGTGCTCATCGACATTCAGATGGACTATTTCCCCGGCGGGGCCATGGAGCTTTCCGGCTCCGAAGCGGCGGCGGCCAAGGCCGGGCGCGCCCTGGGCTGGTTCCGCGAAAAGGGCTGGCCCGTGGTCCACGTGCAGCATCTCTCCGCGCGTTCCGGGGCCACGTTCTTCGTGCCGGGCACGCGGGGCGTGTCGTTCCACCATTATGTGCTCCCCGCGGAGGGCGAGCAGGTGGTGGTGAAGCACTTCCCCAACTCCTTCCGGGGCACGGGGCTCCAGGACATCCTGGACCAGACCGACGTGAAGCGCGTGGCCTTCGCGGGCATGATGACCCACATGTGCGTGGACGCCACCGTGCGCGCCGCCTTCGACCTGGGCTACCAGTGCCTGGTGCTGGCCGACGCCTGCGCCACGCGCGACCTGGAGTTCGGCCACGAGGAGGTGAAGGCGGGCAAGGTGCACGCCGCCTTCCTGGCCGCCCTGGGCGCGGTCTACGCCGAGATCGTGGGCGTGAAGGACATGGCCTCGGCCCTGGAGTGATCCGTGACGCCGGAGGTTGACATGTCCCCCGGGGCCGTCACGGCGCGCCTGCGCCGGGTGTCGGAGTTGCGCCGCCTCTGCCTGGCGCTTTCCCAGGCCGGAAAGGTTGACGGGGAGGGCATTCCTGGGGCATCACCCCCCTCCCTGGAGTACGCTCCGGGAACGGACGGCCCCGGCGGGTCCGTCCGGGGCGAGCCCGCCGCGTGACGCAGGCCCCTACCGCGCACGCATCCCCCTTTTCCCGGCCAGGGCGCTAGCCTTCGCGGGCCGGACACGCTACGGATACGCCATGCCAGCCACCATCGCCATCATCGGCCGCCCCAACGTGGGCAAGTCCACGCTCTTCAACCGCCTGCTGCGCAAGCGCAAGGCCATCACCCACGACCGCCCCGGCGTCACCCGCGACCGCCTGGACGGCGAGGCCGTGCTTGCCGGGGTGCCCGTGAACCTCATCGACACCGGCGGCCTCACCCTTGAAGACCCCCAGGGCCTGGAGCTCGACGTGCTCGAACAGGCCCGGCGCGCCGTGGAGGCCGCCGACCTGGTGCTCCTGGTGGTGGACGGCCGCGAGGGCATCACCAGCGAGGACGAACGCGTGGCGGGCCTGCTGCGCCAGTCCGGCAAGCCCGTGCTGGTGGCCGTGAACAAGGTGGACGGCGGCGAGAAGGAGGCCCTCTACACGGCCGACTTCCACTCCCTGGGCCTGGACCTGGCCCCGGTCTCCGCCGAGCACGGCTTCGGCATGCGCACCCTGGTGGACGACATGCTCGCCCGCCTCCCCGAGTTCGAGGACGAGGCCGACCGCCCCGAGACCGAGCTGACCCTCTCGCTCCTGGGCCGCCCCAACGCGGGCAAGAGTTCCATCATCAACGCCCTGGTGGGCGACGCGCGCCTCATCGTCAGCGAGGAGGCGGGCACCACCCGCGACGCCGTGGACGTGGCCTTCGAAAAGGACGGACGGCGCACCGTGTTCGTGGACACCGCGGGCGTGCGGCGGCGCACCAAGATCGAGGACTCCCTGGAACGCATCGCCAGCCTCACGGCCCTGGGCAGCGGACGGCGCGCCGACGTGACCATCCTGGCCGTGGACGGCCCCGGCGGGCTGGCCATGCAGGACAAGCGCCTCATCGCCTACCTGGACAAGGAGAAGGTCCCCTTCATGGTGGCCGTGAACAAGGTGGACCTGGTGGACGCCAAGGGCCTTGCGGCCCTGAAGCAGGAGATGAGCGAGGAGTTGCGCATCTGCCCCCACGTTCCCGTGCTGTTCGTCTCCGCGCTCACGGGCAAGGGCCTGCGCGACGTGCTGCCCACGGCCCGGGCCATTCGCGAGGAGTGCCGCATCCGCGTGGGCACCGGCGAACTCAACCGCCTGCTGCGCGAGGCCGTGGAGCGCCACCAAGCCCCCCTGGTGAAGGGCAAGCGCCCCAAGTTCTACTACCTCACCCAGACCGACACCGTGCCCGCCACGTTCGTCTTTTTCGTCAACGATCCCGAGCGTATCAAGGCCAGCTACGCCCGCTATCTGGAAAACCAGCTGCGCAAGCTCTTCGGCATCCGCCACGCGCCCATCAAGCTCATGTTCCGGGGCAGCCGCCAGCGCAACGAGGACGGCGACATCATCCAGCGCCCCAGGCCCGCGCCCCAGAAGCCCGGCACGCCCAAAAAGCGCTCGCCCCGGGCCGGATCGGACAGGGTGGCCAAGTCTGTGGAGACCGAGGACAGGCCGGTGAAGACCGCTTCGTCCAGGCCTGCTTCCCCGAAGCCCGCAGGCCCGAAGCCTTCCGGTTCGAGAACTGGCGCTCCCAAGGCCCGTGCGCCCCGTTCCGGCGCGGGCAAGCCCGGTGCGGGAAAGTCGAAGCCCTCCAGCACCCGCCCCGGCGAGAAGTCCGGCACGGGACGCAAACGCCCGCCCAGGCCCGGCACTAAGAAGGGATAAGGGAGGGCGGGGGAGACGCCGGGCAGCGCCCGGCGCTCATCCGACCGGGCTCACGCCCCCGACGGCGGCATGGGGTCGGCCCCCGGGCAAAGCTCCACGGGCTTGCCGCCGGGCTCCAGCGTCCACACCCTGAAAGGGTACTCTCCGCCAGCCTGGGCGTCCGTGTAGCCGCAGAACACCAGCGTCCGGCCGTCCGGCGTCCATGCGGGCGCGAAGGCCGTCAGCTCCGGCGGCGTCAGGGCCTGGGTCTTTCCCGTGCCCGCGTCGTGCAGGAACAGCGACGAACTCACGTCCGGAACCTTGCGCCGAAACAGCGGCGTGCCCTCCACCGCCATGCTGAACGCGATCTGGCCGGGATTCCCCGGGCGCACCGCGAAACGGTCCGCGCTGGAGATCATCTTCGTCCCCGATCCCGTGAGTTGCCCCAGAGGAACCTTGCGCGCCGCCTTGCCGTCCAGGCTCCAGTAGGTCAGCTCCTTCATGTCCTGGGTCACCACATGCGCGCCGTCGGGAGTCCACAGAGGCTCGAAGAGGCTCGCCCCGCCTTTGCCGCCGCGCACCAGTTCCGTCGGGGCCTGCCCCGGGCGCGCCAGCATCAGCGCGTCGCCCCCCTTGCCCCGGCGCAGCCACGCCACGCGCGCGCCGTCCGGCGAGAACCGGGGCGACAGCAGGAACTCCTCCGGTCCGGCCAGCGCGCTCGCCGCGCCCGTGGCCGTCTCGCAAACCATCACCCGGGGCTTGCCGCCCGCATCGTCCACCCAGGCCGCCCGCGTCCCGCCCGGCGAGAGCGTGGGCTGGCCGCCGCGACCCAGCCGCCTTCCCTTGCCGCCCCCGGGGGGAAGCAGGAACACCGATCCCTTGTGCTCGTAAACCACGGGCCAGCCCGTCGCCGCCGCCAAGGATTCGCCCCAGCCGCGCGCGCACAGCGTCGCGACGCCCAGCGCCGTCAGAAATGCCCTACGTTTCATTCCGCCGCCTCCTCCGCGCATGTGGACACCACGCCTCCCGTATGCCACGAAAGGCACGCAGCGCCCAGCCCCACCACGCCGAACAGCACGAAGCACGCCCGCAAAGCATCCACCGGGACCGCCTGCCCCGCGCCGCCTGCCAGCAACGCTAAGAGCAGGCCCGTGGCCGACATGGAAGCGCACATGCCCAGGCCGCGCATGGTGGCCATCAGGCCCGAGGCCATCCCCTTGTGTCCTGCGTCCGCGTTGGACATCACAGCCTGGAAGTTGGGCGACACGAAGAGCGCGAATCCGAGCCCCAGCACCACCTGCACCCCGGCGAGCCACCACGCCGTGGCCGCGCTTCCCTCCCAGGCCACCACCAGGAGGCCCGCACCCAGCACCATCAGCCCCGCCGCGCTCACGCGACCGGGCGAGAGCCGGTCTGCCACGCGCCCGGCCAGCGGCGAGGCCAGCGCCTGGACCAGCGGCTGCACCAGCAGCAGAAAACCCGCGTCGTGCGCCGCCATCCCCAGCACCGTCTGCATGAGCAGGCTCAACAGGAAACTTGTGGAGAACGCCGCCGCGTACCCCAGCGCCGACACCATGTTGGACAACGCGAACGGCCGGTTGCACCCCAGGTAGTCCACGTCCACCAGCGGATGCGACCGCCCGGACTGGCCCCGCGCAAAACGCGCCAGCATCCATCCCGAAACGGTCGCCAACGCCGCCCCGCGCCACGACGGCTGCGTCGACACGCCGAAGATCAACCCCAGCATCGAGGCCGTGAACCACGCCGCGTCGCCCCACGGCATCGCCCCCGCGCCGCGTCCCGGCCGCTCCCGGTAGCCCTGGCGGATCAGCCACCATGCCGCGACGCCCGCCGCCGCGCACACGAAAAAGGTCACGCGCCAGGACAACCACGACGTGAGCACGCCACCCACCAGCGGCCCCAACGTCAAACCCGCGAACACGAACATCACGTTGAAACCGACCGCCCGGCCCGTGCGCTCCGGCGGCACGATCCCGAACAGGATCGCACCCGCCACCCCGAACGTCATGGCGTCGCCCACGCCCTGCACCGCCCTGGCCGCCAGCAACGTCCAGGCGTCCTGCGCCAGCCCGCCAAGCAGCGAACTCGCCGTGAACAGCACGCTCCCGGTCATGAACAGGCCCTTGCGGCCGATGAAGTCCGACAAACGCCCGAACGACAGCATGCACGCCGTGGAAAACAGCAGATGCACCATCATCACCATGGCCATCTCGCGCGGCGTGAACCCGAACGCCACGCTCATCGTCGGCATGGCCACCGACAACGCCCCGTACAAGAACGGCGTGAGAAACGACGCCAGGCCAACCGCAGCCTGCGCCTCCAACGACCGGCGCTCTACTTCGTCCATGCAGCCTCCATTCTCTTGCCAGGGCTCCGCCCGGCACCCAGCCGGGCTCCGCCCGGACCCGGCAGGGTTCCGCCCTGCACCCGCCAGGGCTCCGCCCTGGACCCGCTGGGGGGATGATCCCCCCAGACCCCGCAATTGCTTTGCGGGCTTCACCGGCAAAGGCAGGAGTGGGGTGTGGGGCTTTCTTCTCCCGGCTGGGCCGCCGTTGTCCAGGGGCTTCAGGGACACCCGCCGGGAACGCGCTCAAAGCAGCGCTTATCCCGGCGGACTGCCATCGTCGCAAGCGACGATGAACAAGGAATTATCATCTTAAAATCCAAGAATTGATTCTTGCTCGATTCCCTGGCGCGAAGCGCCACGGCCCCCCGAGCGGGGATTCGCGGCTTTGCGCGAATTCCCGCGCGACAGGCGGCGCAGCCGCAAGGGTCTTGCCAGCCGGAGCCGGGCCTCTCCCCGCGCAAAGGCCCGGCTCCGGCAACACAGACCTTCCGGTGAAGCCCGCGAAGCGGAAAGGGATTCCAAAGGGCGTAGCCCTTTGGCCGCCGGAGGCATATTCCCCGACTGCCTAGCCGCTCATCCCTGCCGTACCTTACGCCGTCGCGAAGTCCCGTGCCTGCATGCCCGGCCAGTCCCTGCGTGTCCGCCATAAAAAACCGCCCCGGGCCTGGTGGCTCCGGGGCGGCTGGTGCTGGCTGCTCGGGGGCGTTGCGATCAGGAGACGGCGCTGCCGGGGATGACGGGCTCGGAAGGGCGCAGCAGTTCCAGGCCGCCTTCGCGTTTGACGGCGAGGATCATGCCTTGGGATTCCACGCCGCGCAGTTTGCGGGGTTTGAGGTTGGCGACCACGACGACCTGGCGTCCCACGAGGTCTTCGGGCTTCCAGAACTCGGCGATTCCCGCGACCACCTGGCGGGGTTCGGGATCGCCCGCGTCGAGTTTGACGAGGAGGAGCTTGTCGGCCTTGGGCACGGGCGTGGCTTCGAGCACGGTGGCGACGCGCAGGTCGAGCTTCTGGAAGTCCTCGAAGTCGATGGGTTCCTTGGGGCCGGCGGGGGCTGCCGGTGCGGGCTGGGGCTTGGGGGCTTTGGCTTTGGGGGCCGCTTCGGGCGCGAGGGCGGCGGGGGCCTCGATGCGCGGGAAGAGGTTGGAGGCCTTGGCCACGAGGGTTCCGGGGGTGAGTTGGCCCCATCCTTCGGCTTCCACGGGGAGGTTGATGGCGGCTTGGTCGGGGTTGCAGCCCAGTTGTTCGAGCATGGCGGCGGCGGCTTCGGGCATGACGGGGAGCAGGTGTGCGGCCACCTTGCGCAGACATTCGAGCACGTGGACCATCACGGTGGCCAGGCGCGAGGGGTTCTGTTCCTTGTAGAGGGTCCAGGGGGCCTGGGTGTCGATGTATTTGTTGAGGCCGCGCACGAGTTCCCAGAGGGAGTCGAGGGCCTTGGCGGTCTGGAAGCGTTCGAAGAGGCGCTGGAAGTTGAGGCAGGCTTCCTTGGCCATGGAGCGCAGTTCGTCTTCGTCGGGTCCGCCCTGTCCGGCCTGGGGGATGCGTCCGTCGAAGTATTTGTGGGTCATGGCCAGGGAGCGGCTGAAGAGGTTGCCCAGGTCGTTGGCGAGGTCGGAGTTGAAGCGGGCGCAGAGGG
Source organism: Fundidesulfovibrio magnetotacticus (assembly GCF_013019105.1). NCBI lineage: Bacteria > Pseudomonadati > Thermodesulfobacteriota > Desulfovibrionia > Desulfovibrionales > Desulfovibrionaceae > Fundidesulfovibrio > Fundidesulfovibrio magnetotacticus. Next base: position 538,468 of record NZ_BLTE01000001.1, on the reverse strand, counting down.
CCTCTTCGGAGAAGGAGGAGTCGTAGCCGAAGGTCATCTCGCGCAGGAGGAAGTAGCGGAAGCCGGAGAGGCCGTATTTGTCCTTGAGGGCCAGGGGTTCCACCACGTTGCCCAGGGACTTGGACATCTTGGTGTCCTTGACGAGCCAGTAGCCGTGCACGTTGAGGTGCTGGTAGGGTTCGAGGCCCATGGCCTTGAGCATGGTGGGCCAGAACACGGCGTGGGGCTTGAGGATGTCCTTGGCGATCAGGTGGTTGGTGTGCGGCCAGTAGTCGGCCATGGTTTTGGAGTCGGGCCAGCCCAGGGCGGTGAGGTAGTTGAGGAGCGCGTCGAACCAGACGTAGGCCACGTAGTCCTTGTCGAAGGGCAGTTCCACGCCCCAGTCCAGTCGGGACTTGGGACGGGAGATGCAGAGGTCTTCGAGCGCGCCGGACTCCAGGAGGGCCACCACCTCGTTGCGATACTGCTCGGGGCGGATGAATTCCGGGTTGGCTTTGATGTGGTCCAGGAGCCACTGCTGATACTTGGCCATGCGGAAGAAGTAGTTCTTTTCCGCGATGTATTCGGGCTTGATCTTGTGGTCCGGGCAGAGGCCGTCCACGAGCTCCTTCTCGGTGTAGAAACGTTCGCATCCGAAGCAGTAGTGCCCGCCGTATTCTCCGAAGTAGATATCGCCCGCGTCATAGACCTGTTGCAGGGCCTTCTGGACAAGCCGCTTGTGCTCGGGGTCCGTGGTGCGGATGAACTGGGAGTACTCGACGCCAAGCTGGGGCCAGAGATCCTTGAAGAGGGCGCTGATGGCGTCGCAGTAGGCCTGCGGGGTCTGCCCGGCGGCGCTGGAGGCTTTGACGATCTTGTCGCCGTGCTCGTCCGTGCCGGTGAGGAAGCGCACGTCGTGGCCCATGACGCGGTGGAAGCGGGCCATGGCGTCGGCCAGGATGGTGGTGTGGGCGTGGCCCAGGTGGGGCCTGGCGTTCACGTAGTAGATGGGCGTTGTGATGTAGAAGCGTTCCACGGTCATTCTCCGGGTTCGGCGTGCGGTGCTTGGGGCGCGTCCTGTCGTCTGGGCTTGGGCTTGCGTTTGCGCTTGCGCTTGGGCCTGGGCTGGGAGGGGTCGTCGGGGAGTCCGGCGGCCACGAGTTCGCCGTCGTCGCCGTGGGTGGCGGTGTCGGACTGGTCCGGGGCGGATTCCGGTTCGGGCCTGGGCCTGGGTGGCGCGCTGGGCCGTTGTTGCGGCTGCTGCTGCGGCGGAATGTAGGGCGTCCAGGTTTCGCCCGCGATGGCCTTCCATTCCTCCAGGGTGAGTTCCCGCTCTTCGCCGTGCTCGTTGAACACGGAGATGGTCTCGCGGAAGATGTTGGAGCGCAGGACTTTCACGGGGCCCTGGTTGGTCTGGTATTTCTTGCCGATCTTGGGGCAGCGGCGCTGGAATTCCTCGTAGGTGGACTGTTCGTAGGCCAGGCAGCAGAGAAGCCTGCCGCACATGCCGGAGATTTTTGTGGGGTTGAGGAAGAGGTTCTGTTCCTTGGCCATCTTGATGGTGACGGGCTGGAACTTGCGGATGAACCGTGCGCAGCAGCACATCTGCCCGCAGTTGCCGATGGCGCCGAGCATCTGCGTCTCGTGGCGCACGCCGATCTGGCGCAGCTCGATGCGGGTGCGGTAAGCCTTGACGAGGTCCTTGACGAGCTCGCGGAAGTCGATGCGTCCCGGCGCGGTGAAGTAGAAGATCATCTTGGAGCGGTCGAGGAGGATCTCCACGTCCACGAGCTTCATGTCGAGATTGCGCTGGGAGATGCAGCGCCGACAGTGACGGATGGCTTCGCGGGCGAGGAGACTGTTCTCCTCGTGCTGCACGAGGTCCTCCTGTTCGGCGAGGCGCTGGATGGGCTTGAGCTCCGTCGGCTCCACGTCCTGCGGGAGGTTTTCGGTCAGGAGGGCCACCTGTGCCATGGCCGGTCCCTGATCGGTCTTGACCAGGACATGCTGCCCGGCCAGAATCACCTGGTTGGGCGCGCAATAGTAGTATATCTGGCCGTTCTCCCGGAACCTGAGTCCCAGAATGGTAGTCATGGCGATATCCGAAACGCCCGGCGGGCGGTTGAAGATGAGTCGAACAAGCAACCATAGCCCAAGCCGGGGAGAACTTCAAATCCCCCTGGGCATGGGGAACCGACGGGCGGGCGGCGGAGAAATTTCTGAAAATTTGTTGACGATTGATTGACAAGGTGGGGCTGAACGCGTAATCCCCTTCTTCCGCGACGGGGGGCAACTCCTGAAGCGCAAAACGGGTCATTAGCTCAATTGGTAGAGCAGCGGACTCTTAATCCGTTGGTTGTAGGTTCGAGTCCTACATGGCCCACCAGAAAGACAGGGGTTACGGTAAGCAGCCGTAACCCCTTTTTCTTTGGTTTTGCGCGAGCGATGGCGTGCGCGACGTTCCGCGCGCCCTCCCCGGCGGGGCTTTACAGTGTCCAGGCGTGCCGGAAAGTTCCGGCTGGACAGGGCGCGCCGGAAACCGCTAGGAGCGCAAGACAGGAATCCCAAGCCAATCCGAAGGGAGCGTGCCGGAAGGCGTCGGCATCGCGGAACGCGTCGTACGCATCCTCAGTAAAAACCTGCTCGGGGTGCGGTGTTTCCTGGCGGTCGAGGATCTGTGCCTCGCCCGCTTGGCCTTCAAAGACATCTGCAGTCGGCAGTGGCGCATTGGACGGCACGGCTACCGAACGCTGGAACAAGCCAGAACAAAGCAGACGGGAGGTAGCCAGTGCGGTCTGAATCAAGCGGCGTGCCTGTCCGAGAAGTCTTGGACCGCTGCAATGATCCGATAACAGCGGGGCAGGCCGTAATGTGCAAGTGGGCGCCTCGCGGGCTGTCATCCAATTGATTTGCTGCGATTTTTTGAGTATGGTCCATAAAAGAAAACAAATCAATAGTGTTAGTGATTAGGGGTGGCGATGAATTTTGTTGAAGCTCTTAAGCTTTCTTCGCAGATTTTGCGTCGTATGCCTCGTCCGTCTCAAGTCGTGAATGCCGCAAAATTTGCATATAATTACTGTGTCTGTGGATGCAGGCAAAAAGTTCTGCGGTACAACCCGGTAAGTGTCGGTGTCTTTGTGACATTCAAGTGTAATATCAGGTGTGCGAAGTGTTTTAGCCGGTGTGTTAATTCGCGCGAATTTGCGGATATGGATTTTACGGTTTCAGATTTTGATAGGTTGTTGAAGTCTGACTTTTCGAGGGATGCCGTCAGAGTGTCTTTTGTTGGCGGTGAGCCACTTGTTCATCGTGATCTTTTCGAAATGATTTGGATGGCGCATCGAGACAGCAAGTTGACGATGTTCCCGACGAACGCTCTTCTGATTGGCCAACGAATAGATGAGTTGGCAAAGTCTCCGGTGGATGCGATCCAGATTAGTGTTTATAATGAGCATAAGGGCCGTCAGTTTGAGGCCATGGAATTGCTTAGGAGTAAGAATTCCAAGGTTTCCGTGTGTTTGTCACACTGGGTGACCAGGGAGACATACTTGGAGGCTGAGGATGTTATCGTTTCTGCACTGGATATGAAGGCGAACAGCATAGTTATTCAGAATTTTTTGCCGCAACAGGGAGGTGATCCGTCTCCTGATGATATTTCCTCTATCATTACAGACGGTGATTCGCATATCATTGAGTATTTTTTGGAGCTTAAGCGTCGCTATGGGAAGAAGATAAGTCTTTCGTTGCCGTCGCCTCTGGTTCCCGTGTCCCGTAGGCACTGCCCTCAGCCGTCGATTGCCGTATTTATCGATAGACATGGCAATCTTTTTCCGTGTTGTTTGGCCACGCCAGCAAATCCACGCTATGGCAATATATATAAAGATGTTGATGTATGGAATGGTGGGGTGTTCAAGGCGTTAAGGTCTGATTTTGTGTCTAGTTTTCCTGTGTTGAAGGAGTGTGAGCATTGCTGTCTCGGTTCAGACTATGTGAGGCCTTTTATTTGAGTGAAGTGAGATAGGTATAACCTGACAGTCCCTCCTCGAAAGAGGAAGTGGTCATGCCGGTCCTGGCTGGGGTAGCGCTGGAGTTGCGAAACTTCACAAACCCTAACCGAGGAGACCGTCAGGACCACCGCGATGAAGGTAGCACGAAGGAAACTGGCCTTGCTAGAGTTGGCGAAGGAACTTGGCAGCGTGAGCAAGGCCTGCCAACTTGCCGGTTATTCCCGGCAGCAGCCCTAAGAGATTCGCCGGAATTCCCAGGCGTTCGGCGCCGAGTGGCTCTTGACCGGATGCCTGGCCCGCGCGGCCCGCTCTCCAACCGCGTGGACGAAGCCGTGGAGAAGGCCATCCTGGACTACTGCCTGACGCATCTCACGCACGGCCCGTTGCGCGTGGCCCAGCACCTGATGCTCGTAGGCGTGCGCGGCGTCTGGAGCCGACATGGGCTGCTGCCCCCCCATCACGGCAAGAGAGGCGCTTCTACGCGGTCCGCCCTCAGGGGCGGGCGATGGCCTCCGCCATCTGGGCGATCTCGTCCTCGGGGTAGCCTTCGTCCCGCAGGAGCTTCACGAAACGGTTGAGGGCCTGGCGCGCCTGAAGGGCCGAGTCCCGCCCGTGCAGGCGGTAGAGCAGACCCCAGAGCACGTCGCTCAGGGGGTCGGCGGCCAGGGCCTTTTCCGCCAGTTCCAGGGCATGGCGCGTGCGCCCCGCGTCGGCCAGCTGCCCCCCCCACACCAGCACCATGCGGGCCAGGGCCTTGCCGAGGGCGTCCCGGAAGGCCCGGGTGCGGTCCTCCCCCGTTACGCCCGGCGCGAAGTCGCCTTTCCAGAAGGCTTCGGCCCTGGCGAAGGCGTTGCCGGACTGCCAGTGCTCCCGGAGTCTGGAATGCTCCAGGCCCTGCGTCGCGGCCTCCTGGAACTCCAGGGCGTCCACCCGGCAGTGTTCCAGCCAGACGATCCCCTTGTCCCGGTTGAGGTAGCGCTGCACGTCCATGCCCGGCAACGCGCCCGAGAAGGTCTTGCGCAGGCGCGAGACCATGGTGTCGAACTTGATCTTCGCCGCTCCCGGGGAGCTGTCGGGCCAGAAGTGCAACTGGGCCACGTCCTGGGGCATGCGCAACTCCGGCGAGGCCAGGAGCAGGCAGAGCAGTTCGCGTTGTGCGGGCGTGAAGTCCTGGGCCACCAGCACGGTCCTGCCCGCGGCCCGGACGGCGAAGCCGCCCAGGGTCTGGAAGTTGAGCAGCGGCAGGGTCGAGCCGTCGTCCAGGATCGCCTCGTCGAGCTGCCTGGCCGCCAGGGCGCGGGCGTAGCCCGCGTGGATGCCCCGGCGCACGGCCATACCCAGCACGCGCCTGGCCGCCCGGGGCGTCCAGCCCCAGAAGTGCCGGTAGGCGTTGGCGCGCAGGAGACCGAGCGCGGACGCCGCGTCGTCGGCCGCGCCTTCCTCGTCGCCCGTTTCCAGGCGGACGAAGCTCCGGTGCAGAAGCCCCCCGGACTCCAGGTAGGCCGTGGGCATGGCGCGCGCCTCCACGATGCCCTGGTCCAGACGCGCCAGAGCCTCGGCGTGGCGTCCGCAGAGGCCCAGGGTCAGGCCGGTGAGGGTGTGGTTGAGCGAGGCGAAATAGAGCCCCCCTGCCCGGCGCCGCAGGCGCGTGGCCTCGTCGGACGCATCCAGGGCCTCGGCGTGGCGTCCCTGCAGGGCCATGGCCACCCCCTGGAGCTGGAGGATCTGGCTGGCCAGGTGCGGGCTGAGCGGGGCCTGTCCGGCCTGGGCGGCCAGGTGGAGGGCCTCCTCGGTCTCTCCCCTGGTGATGGCCGTGTCCATCTCCCAGATCAGGCAGAACGGCCCCACGATGGACTGCGAGACCATGTCCGCGCCGTAGTCTTCCACGAGCTGGGCTTTCTGCCGGAAATAGTTGTCGAAATCTCCGTCGTGGAACAGGAAGTTGATGAGCATCATCCGGATGGCCATGCAGTTGAACGTGCCCACCTCCGGGCGGCGCACCATGGCCGCCGCCCGCTCCAGCCAGGGCCGCGAAAGGCTCAGGCGGCCCGCGAAGATCTCAATATAGCCCCGGACCAGGAGGAGCGCCGCTTCGCAGTTCACCAGGCTTTCCGCGCGGGCCAGGGCAAGGGCGCTCTCCGCGTGGAGCGTGGCCGTGTAGGAGTCGGCCAGGAAGATGCAATGGCCCATGGCCAGGCTGCGCGAAAGCAGAATGAAGGTTGAAGGGTCCAGGGACTGCGCGTGGCGCCCGAAAAGCTCCTCGGCGCGGCCCAGGAATTCCTCGCCTTCGCGATAATGCCCGGTGGTGGTGATGTGGATGGAGATGACGTGGGCCAGACACACCAGCTCGCCCAGTTCGTCGCCGCGCGCGCGCAGTTCCCGGAGCGCGCCGTGCAGCAGGGGGAGCGCCCGGGCGGGGGCGAAGTCCAGGTGGGCCAGGGCCAGGCAGAGGGCGCACCAGCCGTGGCGGGCGAGCGCCCCGGGCGGCATCCCGCCCAGGATGTCCGCGAGGGTGGCTGTCTGGTTGGCCGCGAGCATGGCCAGGCCCTGGCGGCGCAGCACGTCCTCCATGGCGGCGTGGTCCCCGGCCGCCAGCAGGTGGCGCAGGGCCTGGGCGTTGTTGCCCTGGGCGAAGAAGTGGCGTCCGGCCTGGAGATGCACGTCCCGGATCTCCTCCGGGGTCAGCTCTTCGCGGGCCTTTTCGCGCAGGTATTCCCGGAAGAGGTGGTGGAGCCCGAAGAGAGTGCCTTGCGGGTCCAGACGGCGCACGAAGAGGTTGCGACGGGCCAGCTCGTCCAGTTCCCCGCCCACCCCGGGCCGCCGGGCCACGGCGACGGCCAGTGCCGCGGGGATTTCCTCCAGGAGGGAGAGGGCCATGAGCGGGCGGCGCAAAGCGGGCTCCAGGGGGGCGAAGACCTTGCGCCGGAAGTAGTCCCGAATGCCGCCGCCCGGGGACGCGTCAGGGTCGTCGCCCGGCAGCTTCTTGCCCTTGGCCATGCGCAGCCCCAGGAGCAGCGTGCCCATGATCCAGCCGTCCGTGCGCTCGACGATCTCGCGCACGGCGTCCTGGGAAGGGGTGAGCTCGAAGACGTGGTGGAGCAGGTCGGCGGTCTCGTCCAGGCCGAGGGAGAGGTCGTGGTTGCCCAGGTGCACGGCGGAGCGCCCGGCGGCCTGGCCGTTTGCGCCGGAGAAGGGCAGGGGCTCGCGCGAGGAGAGGACGAAGTGTAGCTGGGGCGGGGCGTTGGCGAGCAGGTATTCCAGGATGAAAAGGCTCGTGAGGTGGCCTGTCAGGTGGTGGAGGTCGTCGAAGACCATGTAGACGTCGCCGATCAGGCAGCTCCGGAGGGCCTGGAGCAGGGGGGCGATGCGCCGGGGCAGGTCCGCGGAGGCCATGCCGCCGCTGCCCGGGCCACCCGGAGCGGTGTCGGGGCAGGCGGGCAGGCTGCGCGCCAGGCAGGCCTGGACGGCGGCCAGGAACACGGCGGGGTCGCGGTCTTCCGGGTCCACCTGGAACCAGACGGCGGCCGTGTCGAGCCGGTCGAGAATCTGACGGATGAGGGTGGATTTGCCCTGCCCGGCCTGGGCCTCCACCACGATGTCCGGGCGGCGCGTGCCGATGCGGCGCAAGAAATCCTCGACGACCCGTTCCCGGGGGAACAACCGGGGCGCGTGGACCTGGTGAGGGTAAAACTTGTCGGCGCGAACCTGCAAGCCGGACTCCTAACGCGGTGGCGTGCCGATGATTGTCCTGCATACGGATAACTGCTTGAAAGATCAAATGCTCCTTTTGTTTCGGGCGGCTGACGGAGGGGAGCGGGATGTGCCGCCGACCACGGGGCGCGGACGCTGATCCGATCTAACATGCTGAAATGGAACATCCTGTGTGCAAGTGCCTCTCACATGTCGGCATCGGTTCAGCAGTAAGGAAAATGTCAGGGGGGCTGTTAAAGACAGGCATGAAGTCCGGGAAGCGATCCTCATCCGTGTTCCCGGCATGGTCGCTCCGGGCGGGGCAAGGGCCGCTTTGTCGGCCTGGCCCTGGAGCGCGGGGCGCGCGACAACGTCACCGCGCTGCTGGTGCGCTGCCTGGAGGCGTAAGGGGGCGGTCGTTCAGCGGCCGGGGCGGGGGATGACCTCGAAGGGGACCAGTTCGCGGGCCTCTTCCAGGAATTCGCGCATCTCGGTCGCGCTCTCCGGGGAGTGGACGATGCAGAGCACCGCGCGGTGGCTGTCCAGGGTGGAGAGCACGCCAAGGTGCCCGTGGGCCTCCAGCAGGAAGCGCAGCAGGGCGATGTGGGCCGGGTCGGCGCGCAGGTAGAGCCGTGCGGAGCGGCGCGGGGCCGCGTAGGGATCGCGCCGTTTGCGCGGGGCCGGTTCGGGCCAGGTGTCCGGGACGCGGCGTCGACGGCCCTTGCCGCCTCCGCCGCCCGTCTTGCCGCCCCCGGCGGCCGGGTTTCGGGGAGAGGCCAGCGAAGTTCCGTTCCCGCGCGTCTCCCCTGCGGCGTCGCTGCCCGGAGGGACGTGCGCCGCCCCTCCGTTCCGGTCCGGCGTCACGCGCCCTGTCCCAGGATGCGGCAGCCGTCTTCGGTCACCGCCACCATGTGCTCCCAGCGGATGCCGCCCCACTCGGGGTAATAGAGCCCCGGCTCCACGGTGACCACCATGCCCGGCTCCAGCGTGCCCTGGGCCACGGGAGAGAGGCTCGGGAACTCGTGGGTCTCCAGGCCGATGCCGTGCCCCAGGGCGTGGGTGAAGGCCTTTTCCACGCCGAAGCGCTCGAAGTAGCCCCGGGCGGCCTGGTAGGCCTCTGCGAAGGTCAGGCCCGGGCGGATGGCCTTGATGGCTTTGGCCTGGGCCTGCTGGGTCAGCTCCAGGGCCTTGCGGAAGTGGTCGGGGGGGCGGTTGCCCACCCAGAAGGTGCGGGTCTGGTCGGAGTTGTATTCGGCGTAGCGTCCGCCCATGTCCACCAGAACCATGCACTCGTCCTTCACCACGTCGCGGCCGGGCTCGGCGTGGGGCAGGGCGGCGTTGGCGTCCACGGCCACGATGGGCGAGAAGGCCAGCTCGGTGGCCCCGAAGTCGCGGAAGAGCTGTTCGAGCCGCCAGGCGATCTCGCCCTCGCTGCGCCCGGGCAGGAGCACGTCGGGCGCGGCGCGCATCACGCGCTCGTTCACCGCGCAGGAGAGCTCCAGGCGCTTGAGCTCCTCGGGCTCCTTGAAGCGGCGCAGCTCCTCCACCAGGCCGTGGGTGGGGGCCAGGTCCAGGGATTCGCGCAGGTGGCCGTGGGTGTCCACGCTCATGGCGCGGCTCTCGAAGGCGATGGGGCCGGAGTGGGTCTTGGACAAAAACTCGCGGATCTGGGCGAAGCGCTGCCCGGCGTAGATGAAGATGTCGTCCTCGGGCCAGAGGCGGCGGGCGGCGTCGAGGAAGCGGGGGTCCGTGAGGAGCTTGTCGGGGCCGTCCACGCGGATGAGGAGCATGCCCGAGGACTCGTTGCACTGGGAGTCCGACAGCTCGAAGCCGCTCAGGTAGAAGCGGTTGGCGGCGTGGGAGACGAGCAGGGCCTTGTGTCCGGCCTGGCGCATGCGCGCGCGCAGTTTTTCCCGCCGGTTTTGGTAGACGGCGGGGGCGAAGGGTTCGAAGCTCACGGGAGTCCTCAGAGGGCGTAGGTGGTTTCCGGCTTTCCGAGCGCCATGCGTTCGGCCCACTCCACGCCCTGCATGACGGAGTGGTCCATGTTGCTCACCTCGTACTTCCAGCCCCCGAAGCGTCCGCGCGAGAAGATGCCGTGGCCTTCCAGCCAGGGCTGGACGGTGCGCAGGGCGGCGTCGCGGCCCAGGGTGGGCACGGGGTAGGAGTAGTCGAGGCGCATCTCCCATGTGGAGACGACGGCGTCGCGTTCCGATTCGGCCATGAGCGAGACGTTTACAAGACCGTCCACCACGCTGTCCAGGTGGGAAGCTGGCTCGGGCTTGTGTTCGGAGAAGCTCACCTCGGTCATGTAGGCGCGGTGTCGCACCGTCATGCCGTCGGGGTCGGGGGTGTTGTTGGGCGAGTAGTGGTGGAAGTTGGTGACGCGGTAGAAGGGGTTGTCGGACTCGGGGAAGTACATCCAGCAGCGGGAGTCCGTCTTGGGGCCTTCCACGCCCACGCCGCCGATCCAGCCGCCGGAGTGCGCCAGGCCCGAGGCGGCCTCGCGCACGGCGTCGGGGGCGTCCGTCAGGCGGTCGCGGGCCAGGATGTCCAGGGGGCCGGTGGTGAGGAGCTTCTCGTAGGCGTAGGTCTCGCCGGTGTCGCAGTGGACGGTCTTGGCGTGCGCGTCCACGCGGACCACGCCGCGTCCGTAGCGGATGTGGTCGCCCAGGCGCGCGGCCACGCGGCGGTAGATCTCGCCCGTGCCGCCCGTGAGTGGGAAGCGGAAGCTGCTGTTGGGGCCCCAGTTCACGTCGTCCTTGGCCAGCACGAGGTTTTCCAGGGTCTTTTCCAGATCGATCACGCTCACGCGTTCGCCGATCCACTTGTAGTCCATGTCCTCGGGCGGGGTGGCCCAGACCTTGAAGTTGTAGGGCAGCATGAAGTGCCGGGCCAGACCCGGGCCGAAGACGTGCTCGATCCATTCCCGGAAGTGGGCGGGATGGTCGTTCTGCAGGGCCGGGCGCACATGGGGCAGGAGGCCGCGCACGCAGTCCCAGGCCATCTCGGGGGGCAGGTGGCGGATGTTGTTCTGGAAGGGGTAGGGCACCCAGCGTTTGGCGATGCGAACCCAGGCCTCGCGGCGGTGCTCCAGGTACTCCTCGCCCAGCACGTCTTCGAGCATGCGGTCGAAGTATTCGTAGTGGGAGAACACCACGTGGCCGCCCACGTCCCAGGTGAAGCCCTTGGCGTCGCGGTGGCTGGCGGCCAGGCCGCCGGGGTGGTCCTTGGCTTCGAGCACCAGGAAGTCGCGGATGCCCAGTTCCGAAAGACGCCTTGCCGCGCCCAGTCCGGTGGGTCCGGCTCCGATGATGAGGTATTGCGTGCGCATGGTGTTCCTCCCGGGATGGTCGGAGTCGACATGCAAGCTTCGCGCCGAGGCGTGCGGCGCTTCGGCCGGAGTCAGCCCTTGGGCAGGATGAGCTCCATGAAGCCCGGCCACACGGCGTCGGCCGTGAGGATGAGCGTGAGCAGCGTGACCACCCCCACCGTGAACCAGGAGACCGCGTTGAACGCCGGACCGTTGACGAAGGCGCCCATGATCCGCCGGTCGTTGACGATGAGCAGCATGAGCACCAGCACGGCCGGGAGCACGGCCCCGTTGACCACCTGGGAGAGGTACATGATGGCCAAAAGCGGAGCGTCCGGGACCATGATCACCAGGGCCGAGAGCACGATGGACAGGGTGAAGAGCCCGAAGAACTGGGGGGCCTCCCGGAAGCTCTTGTCCACGCCCAGTTCCCAGCCCATGCCCTCGCAGATGTAGTAGGCCGTGGAGAGCGGCAGCACGCAGGCCGCGAAGAGCGAGGCGTTGAAAAGCCCCACGGCGAAGAGCAGCGTGGCGTAGGGGCCGGCGGCCGGGGCCAGGGCCTGGGCGGCGTCGGCGGCGGTCTCCACGGTGAGGCCCTGCTGGTGGATGGCCGCCGCGCAGGAGGCCACGATGAAGAAAGCCACCACGATGGCCAGGAAGCAGCCCACGATCACGTCCAGGCGGGCGAAGGCGTACTGCTCGCGGGTGATGCCCTTCTCCACCACGGTGGCCTGCTGATAGAACTGCATCCAGGGGGCGATGGTGGTGCCCACCATGGCGATCATCATGGTCACGTAGCCGCCGTCCCAGCGGATGTCCGGGACCACGGCGGCGCGGGCCACCTCCATCCAGTCGGGCTTGGCCAGGATGGCGGCCAGGGGGTAGGCCAGATAGATCAGGCAGGCGAAGAGGAACACCTTCTCCACGATCCGGTAGGAGCCCTTCACGATGAGCAGCCACACCGCCGCCGCCGAAAGGGGCACGGAGATGAAGCGGCTCACCCCGAAGATCTCCAGGCTGGCGGCGATGCCCGCGAACTCCGAGACGGTGTTGCCCAGGTTGGTCAGGTAGAGGGCGATCATCACGTAGAAGGTGACGCCCACGCCGAAGCGTTCGCGGATGAGGTCCGAGAGGCCCTTGCCGGTCACCGCGCCCATGCGGGCGCACATCTCCTGCACCACCACCAGGGCGGCCATGGTGGGCAGCATCATCCAGAGCAGGCCGTAGCCGTAGCGCGCCCCGGCCAGGGAATAGGTGGTGATGCCGCCGGCGTCGTTGTCCACGTTGGCGGTGATGATGCCGGGGCCGAGGATGCTCAGGAAGAGCAGGATGTTGCGGCGCGAGAGCTTGCGCAGGACGGCGGCCATGGGAATCTCCTAGAAGCTGCGCTTGGCCCGGAAGCGCTTGCGGCGGTTGCTGTCGCGCAGCGAGTGGCTGAGCATGTCGTCGGCGGTGATCACGCCCTCCAGGGAGCCGTCCTCGCCCAGCACGGGCACGGCCCACAGGCCGTACTTCTCCACCATCTCCAGGGCCTCGTCGGCGGTGGAGTCGGTGTGCACGGCCTTGATGGACTGGCTCATGATCTCCCCGAGGGTGGCCTGGGGCGGCGCGCCCAGGATCTCGCGCAGGCTGGCCACGCCCAGGGGGCGCTGGTCCTCGCCCAGCACGTAGACGTAGTAGATGAGCTCCGTCTCCAGGGCCTTGGAGCGGATGTGCCCCAGGGCCTCCTCGGCGGTCATGGCCGGGGGCAGCGCGAAGAACTCGTTGACCATGAGCGCCCCCGCCGTGTCCTCCTCGTGCTCCAGGAGTTCCTGGACCTTTTCGGCGTCCTCGGCGTCCATGAGCCCCAGCAGTTCCTGGGCCTCGTCGTCGGGCAGCTCGGTGAGCACGTCGGCGGCCTCGTCGGGGGCCATCTCCTCCAGGATGTCGGAGGCGCGCTCCTTCTCCATGCGCGAGAGGAGGCGTCCGCCCTCTTCTGGCTCCATCTCGGCCAGGGCCTCGCCCGCGGTCTCGTCGTCCAGGGAGAGGAGCATCTTCTCGGCGTCTTCGTGGGGCAGCTGGGAGATGATCTCGGCCAGGTCCGCCGGGTGCATGTCCACGAGCTTGTCGCGGCTCACCGTGAGCGAGAGCGAGGTGACCTTGTCGTCCAGGGGCTGCACGAACTGCCAGCTGATCTCCTTGTGGGGCAGGTCCTTGCGGAAGAGGCCCGAGACGAAGCCCCAGAGCCGCTCCTGGCCCAGCCTGCGGGCCAGGCCGCGCACGCCCGTGTCCACGGCGGTGACGCACAGGGCGTCCAGGCAGCCCTCCACCTTGAGGTCGTTGACGCGCACCAGGCGCGCGCCCTCCACGTCCACGATCTGCTTGTCCATGATGTCGCGGCGCACGAGGATCACGCCCTCGCCGTCGGGATCGAAGGGCTCGGCCGGGGCGCGTTCCAGGTCCACGGCGATGACGTAGGCGTTGAAGAGGTCCACGGCGATCCAGGGGATGCAGGAGGTCTCCTGGCCTTTGCGCACCACGAGCCCGGCGATGTAGGGCAGGCGCTCGCCGCGTTCCATGGAAAGGTCGTGCAGCACGCCCAGGGGCTGGCCGAGTTTGTCGATGACAGGCCTGCCCAAAAGGGCGCTGGCGAAATAGGATGCGTTGCTTGCTGCCATGGCGGTTCCTTCTGGGGCGCGTTCGCGGCAGCGCTGCACTAACCCAACCGCCCGGCCAGGGCAAGCCGTGGGGGGAAATCAGCGGTTTCGCGCTGGGCGGCGGCCATTTTTTCCCGCTGAAGGCTGTCCTTCATCCCCAGGATGTGCTATGGCCGCCCCAAACATCGAGAGGGGCCGCACGCCCTCGTGCTTGCGATGCAGGTGTTGCATACAACACAAACAGCGGAGGAACCATGAAACGCATCATTTCCACGCACCGCATGTTGTTCGGAGTGCTCGCCGTCGCCGTCATGCTTGCGGTCGCCGCACCGGCGGCGCAAGCGAAGCTTGTCAAAAAAGTGGACAACTTCATCCTCTTCTTGGACCACTCCAGCTCCATGAAATTCTTCTACAAAGGCGTGACGACCCCCGATCTCGGCGGCCAATCGAAAGTCGTGCTGGCCAAGTCGGCCATGGTGGAGTTCAACAACCTCGTGCCCGATCTGGGCTACCAGAGCGGCGTCTACACGTTCGCGCCCTTCAGGCAGTACGCGGGCATGGCTCCGTACAACAGGGCGGCCGTGGAGAAGGCCATTGACCCCATAAGCATCGATTACGAGACCTACGGTCGCGTCACGCCCATGGGGCCCGGCCTCCAGGACCTGGACAAGGTGCTGGCCGGGCTCTCCGGCAGGACGGCCGTGGTCCTCTTCACCGACGGCCACGAGAACCTGGGCGTGAACGCCGTGGCCCAGGCAAAGGCGCTGCAGGGCAAGTACGGCGACCGTCTCTGCTTCATGGTGGTGAGCTTCGCCGACACCAAATACGGCGAGGAGGTGAACAGGCAGATCGCCGCCCTGTCGCGCTGCTCCTGCCTGGTCAAGGGCGAGGACTTCCTGCGCAACCAGGCGGCCCGCCTGGCGTTCCTCAAGTGCGGCCTCTGGGATGAGGTGATGGACGAAGTGGTGCTCTTCCGGTCCATCTACTTCGACTTCGACAGGCACAACATCAAGGCCGTGTTCGTGCCCGTGCTCGATGAGGGAGTGGCCATGATCCGCTCCAAGCCCGACACCCTGGTGATCCTTGAGGGACACACCGACTCCGTGGGCTCCGATGCCTACAACCTGGGCCTGTCCAACCGCAGGGCCCAGTCGGTGAAAGCCTACTTCGTGAAGAAGGGCGTGGACGGCGGGCGGATCGAGGCGGTTGGGTTCGGCGAGTCCAGGCCCCGCGCCGACAACTCCACGGCGGATGGACGCAAGCTCAACCGCCGCGTGGAGATCAAGTTCAAGGGAATGAAGTAGCGGCCCGCATCAGGCCGTCCGGGCAGGTCCGCGTCGGGGCCTGCCCGGCCCGGTCTTCCGGGCGAGAGGCCTACAAAGCCGGGGCGAACCCGGCGGCGGCCGCCAGATGGGGGCAGGCCCCCACCAGGGAGGGGCCGCGCTCCCGCACGAAGCGGGGCACGTCGGCCAGGGGCACGGCGGCCAGTTCCGAATGTTCGGTGGTCTCGAGCATGGCCCAGGCTCCCAGCACGTCGCGGTGGTCGGCCTGGAGGTCCACGGCCACGCCCAGCTCCCAGATGCCCGTCACCGTGTCCTCCACAAGGGCCACGGGGCGAAGCGACGCGGCCGGGGCCGAGACGCCCAGCTCCTCGCGCAGTTCCTCCAGGAAGAGATCGCGCCAGGAGAGCGCGCCGTCCTCCTCCTTGCGGCCCAAGTGCAGCGTGCCAGCGGGCACCGTCTCCCAGAGCCCGCCCTCGATGGCCAGGGACGTCTTGCGCAGACCGAAGAAGAGATGCCCCGAGGCCGTGACCAGCCCCGTCACGGCCAGTGAGCGCACGGGCAGGGCCGCGAAGCGCTTGGGCTCGCGGCAGCGGGCCACGTGCCAGCGGTAGGGCGCGGCGAAGCCGTGGAGCGTTCCGCCTTCCATCCCCGCCAGGCTGAAGATGCGCCCGTCGTGGAGTCCGGGGCGCTCCAGGCGTTCGCACTCCCAGAGGGCGTCCGTCCGGGCCAGGAGGTCGGGGTCCGGGGCCGGAACGGGGGCGTCGTCCAGGATGCGCAGGTCGGCGGGGACGGGGTGGGTCACGTACATGGGCGTCTGCCTCCGAGGATGGTCAGGAGCACGGCGGCCAGGATGAGCGCCGAGCCCGCGTAGCCCAGGGGCGTGAAGCGCTCGTCGAAGAGCGAGAAGGCCAGCAGGGCCGCCACCACGGGCTCCAGGGTGGCGATGACGGCCGCGCGGCTGGCCTCGATGCGCCGAAGGCCCGCGTAGTAGAGCGAGTAGGCCCCGTAGGTGCTCATGGCCGCCAGCACGGCGCAGGCGGTCCAGGCCGCCGGGGAGCGGGGGCCGAAGTCGAAGAAGGGCGTCATGCAGGCCGCGCCCACGGGCAGGGCGTAGAGAAAGATGGTGGGCGTGGGGTAGCGCCCCAGCAGGAGCTTCCCGAAGATGTAGTAGAGCGCGTAGGTGAGCCCCGAGAGCAGGCCCATGGCGATGGCCGTGGTGTTCACCGGGCCGTCCAGTCCGTGGCCCAGGCTCACGCCCGTCACGCCCGCCAGGGTGGCGGCCACGGCGATGAGCTTCACGGCGGTCATGCGCTCCTTGAGGAACTTCCAGGCCAGCAGGGCCACCCACGCCGGGGCCGTGTAGAGGAGCACGGAGGCCAACGCCGCCCCGCCCGCGCGCACGGCCAGCACGTAGCTGGCGAAGAGCCCGAAGATGCAGGCCACGCCGAAGAGCCCCACCCAGGGCAGGTCCTTCAGGTCCACGCGCACGCGGCGCAGGGCCAGGGCGTGTCCGGCGTAGAGCACCCAGGCCATGGAGGCCCGCCAGAAGGCGACTTCCAGGGGCGTCATGCCCTCCTGGATGGCCAACTTGGAGAGGGGGCCGATCATGCCCCAGAGCAGGGCCGCCAGGGCCACGAGCAGGTATCCCGAGAACATGGCGGGAGCTTGTACCCCTTCGGCCCCCCCATGGGAAGGAGAATCGATTGCGAACCGGTCCGGTAGGAGAGGCTACCGGGCGCGCGGCGGCCGGTTGGCCAGGGCCACGCCGGTGAGCACCAGCGCGCCGCCCGCGATGATGGAGGCGTCCACAGGCTCGCCCAGCAGGGCCGCGCCCAGCACGGCGGCGGAGACGGGCACGAAGTTGATGAACACCGCCGCCCGCGAGGCCCCCAGGCGCTGGATGCCCTGGTAGAACCAGAGGAAGCCCAGCCCCGTGCCGAAGAAGCCCAGGTAGACGATGGCAGCCCAGCCCTTCCAGGAGAGCCCGGCCGCCTGGGCGGCCAGCCCCTCGGCCAGGGCCGGTGGCAGCAGCATGCACATGCCCGCCAGGCAGGAGAGGGTCACGGCGGCCAGGGGCGTGAGCCTGCCCATGACGCGCTTGCCCAGCAGCGAATAGGCCACCCAGGTGAGCATGGCCCCCACGATGGCCGCATCGCCCAGGGTGACGGCCCCGGAGAAGACCTCCAGCGGGTTGCCCCGCCCGATGACCACCGACGCCCCCAGGATGCACAGGCACACGCCCATGGCCTTCACGCGGCCCAGCGGTTCCTTGAAGAACAGGCGCGAGAGCAGGGCGATGAACACCGGGTTGCCCGCCACGATCATGGCCGCGCGCGCGGCGGGCACGCTCTTGAGGCCCCAGAGGAAGAAGACGTTGTAGCCGAAGACGCCCGTGGCCCCCAGGCCCAGCACCAGGAGCGCGGTGCCCGTGTCGGGGCGTTTGGGTCTGCCCTCGGTGAGCAGCCACAGGGGGACCAGGAAGAGGTTGGCGGCCACGAAGCGCAGGAACGAGGCCGAGAGGGGCGCTATCTCGGGGCCGAGCATGCGCCCCGCGATGAACGTGCCGCCCCAGATCACCGCCGTGGCGAAGAGCTTGACGGTGGTCAGGCTCATCGGCCCCTGTCCTTCACGGCCAAAAGCCCCTGCACGGTGGCCGCGCCAAGCACCACGGCCATGCCCGCCAGGGCCGTGGCCGAGGGGGCCTCGCCCAGGAAAAGGAACACCCACACGGGGTTGAGGATGGGCTCGATCACCGGGATGATCATGGCGGGCAGGGCGCGCACGTGGCGGATGGCCCGGGTGTAGAGGTAGTAGGCCAGGCCGGTCTGCACCACGCCCAGCGTCAGGAGCGCGCCCACGCCCTTGAGGTCCGGCCAGGGGCCCTGGAAGCAGAAGGGCAGGCAGCCCAGGGCCAGCAAGGCGTTGCCCAGGAGCACGGCCTCGGTCTGTCCGCCCTGGTCGCCCAGCTTGCGCAGGAAGAGGGGGATGCCTGCGAAGGTCAGGCTGGAGGCCAGGGCCAGGATGATGCCGAGCTTCCCGTCGGGGGAGATGTCGCCCCAGAAGAAGAGGGTCATGCCCGCCAGGGCCAGGGCCAGGCAGAGCCAGTCCCGCCCCCGGGTGGGCTCGCCCAGGAACCTTGGGGCCAGGATGGCCACCCAGAGGGGGGCCAGGTACTGGAGCACCACGGCGTTGGCGGCGGTGGTCAGGCGCGTGGCGCACACGAAGAGCAAAAGCGTGAGGGAGGTGGAGAGGGCCGCGCCAAGCAGGGGCCAGCTCGGGCGGATGCGGGGCCTGCCCAGCACGGCCAGCATGAAGAGCGCGGCGATGCCCGAGCGCGTCCCCGCGATGGCCAGGGGGTTCCACTCCACGCTCTTGATGAACACGCCGCCCACGCTCCAGAGCAGGGCGGTGACCACCAGGGCCAGGGTCGCCGAGGCGCGGGTCACGGGCGGTCTCTGGACGCGCGGCAATGCGGCGGGGCCGCGAGGGACGCGATGGGCATGGGATGGCCTCGGGGAAGGGCTATTCGCCCAGGTAGGCCCGGCGGATGTCGGGATTGTCCAGGAGTTCGCGTCCGGTGCCGGAGAGCACGATGCGCCCTGTCTCCATCACGTAGCCCCGGTGGGCCAGCTTGAGGGCCAGGTTGGCGTTCTGCTCCACCAGGAGCACGGTCATGCCCTCGGTCTCGTTGACGCGGCGGATGATGGAAAAGATGTGCTCCACGATGAGCGGGGCCAGGCCCAGGGAGGGCTCGTCCAGCAGCAGAAGCCTGGGCCTGCCCATGAGGGCGCGGCCGATGGCCAGCATCTGCTGTTCGCCGCCGGAGAGGGTGCCGCCCTGCTGGCGCTCGCGCTCCTTGAGGCGCGGGAAAAGCTCGAACACGCGGTCCATGTCGCGGCGCACGGCGTCGTGGTCGCGGCGTCGGAAGGCTCCCATGTCCAGGTTCTCGGCCACGGTGAGGCGGGGGAAGATGCGCCGCCCCTCGGGCACCTGGCAGAGCCCCATGGCGGGCAGCTCCTCGGGGGGCACGGTGGAGGCGTCGCGGCCCTGGTAGAGCACCTGTCCGGCCATGGGCTTGAGGATGCCCGAGATGGCCATGAGCGTGGTGGACTTGCCCGCGCCGTTGGCCCCGATGATGGTCACGATCTCGCCTTGGGCCACGGCGAGGTCCAGCTCCTTCACGGCCGGGGCGCGGCCCCAGCCGGCCGAGAGGCCGCGCAGCTCCAGGATGGGGGCGTCCATCTAGTGGTCCTCCTCGGAGCGCTTGCCCAGGCGCTTGGCCGGGATGAGCCCGGCGGGGCGGAAGAGCATCATGAGCGCCATGGCCGCCCCGAAGACGAGCATGCGGTAGTTCTCGAAATCGCGGAAGAATTCCGGCAGCGCGATGAGCGCCAGCGCCCCCAGCACGATGCCCGGCACCGAGCCCATGCCGCCCAGCACCACCATGGCCAGCACCATGGCCGACTCGATGAACGTGAACGACCCAGGCGACACGAAGCGCATCTTGGCCGCGAAGAAGGCTCCGGCCAGGCCGCCGAACACCGCGCCCATGGCGTAGGCCAGCAGCTTCAGGCGGAAGGTGTCCACGCCCATGATGGAGGCGGCCGTCTCGTCCTCGCGGATGGCCTCCCAGGCGCGGCCGATGCGCGAATCGCCCAGGCGGCGCACCGCCAGCACCGTGAAGAGCGCGATGGCCAGGATGAGGTAATACTGCGACAGGGGGCTCTTCACCAGCATGCGCGTGAGCTCCCAGCCTTCCTCCGGGTCGGGGAGCCAGACCGCTGCGGGCTTGACCCCAAGGATGCCGTTGGGGCCGCCGGTGAGCTTCATCCAGTTGTTGAGCACCAAGCGCAGGATCTCCCCGAAGCCCAGGGTGACGATGGCCAGGTAGTCGCCGCGCATGCGCAGCGTGGGATAGCCGATAAGGCATCCGGCCAGGGCGGCCAGCGCGGCGCACAGGGGCAGGGCCAGCCAGAAGGAAAGTTCGTAGTGCACCGAGAGCAGGGCGTAGGTGTAGGCCCCCACGCCGTAGAAGGCGATGTAGCCCAGGTCCAGGAGCCCGGCCAGGCCCACCACCACGTTGAGGCCCAGGCCCAGCGTCACGTAGACCAGCACGTTGATGGCCACGTCCTGGCCGTAGCGCGAACTGAGCAGCGGGAAGACCAGCAGGGCCGCGAGGCCGCCCCAGAGGGCCAGCTTCACGGGCACGCGGGCCGCGGCCCCTGAGACGCTCCGGCCCAGGCGTCCCATCTGGTCGCCCCCGGCGCGGTTGAGCTTCCACAGGCCCAGGCAGGCAAGCACGGCCAGCAGGGCCGCGCCGGTGATCTTCGCGGCCGGGACGAAATCGAGCCCCTGCGCGCCGATGCCGGTCATGGGCCACACGAGCAGGTAGACCCACAAGGCCCCGAAGGCCAGCTTGGCGGGAAGCCCTTTAGACGCGGGTGTCATTGATGTTCTCGCCCAGAAGGCCGGTGGGCCGGAAGTAGAGCACCGCGATGAGGATCACGAAGGCGAACACGTCCTTGTATTCGCCGGAGATGTAGGCCGCGGTGAAGATTTCCGTGGCGCCGATGATCAGGCCGCCCAGCATGGCCCCGGTGATGGAGCCCACCCCGCCCAGCACGGCGGCGGCGAAGGCCTTGATGCCCGGCACGAAGCCCATGTCGAAGCGCACGGAGCCGTAGTAGAGCCCCACCAGGATGCCCGAGGCGGCGGCCAGCGCCGCGCCGATGGCGAAGGTGAGGGAGATGATGCGGTCGGAGCTGATGCCCACCAGGGTGGCCATCACGCGGTCCTGTGCGGTGGCGCGCATGGCTTTGCCCAGGCGCGTCCGGAACACCAGAAGGTTGAGCCCCACCATGAGAAGGGCCGTGAGCGCCAGGGCGATGAGCTGGAGGTAGGTGAGGTTGAAGTCGCCCACCTGGAGGGCTCCCTTGGCGTACACGCCGGGGTAGGTCTTGTCGTAGACGCCCTGGGTGAGCATGAGCCCGTTCTGCAGGAAGATGGACATGCCCAGGGCCGAGAGGAGCACCGAGAGCTTGGAGGCGCGCCGCAGGGGCTTGTAGGCCACCTTCTCCACGCCCATGGCCAGCACGGCGCAGTAGGCCATGGCCAGGAGGAAGGCCACGGTGAGGCACAGCCAGGGGTGGGTCTGCATGTAGCCCTGGGAGTCCATCCAGGCCAGGAGGATCACGCCCATGTAGCCCCCCGCCGCGAAGAACTCGCCGTGGGCGAAGTTGATGAGCTGGATGATGCCGTAGACCATGGTGTAGCCCAGGGCGATGAGGGCGTAGAAGCCCCCCAGGGTCACGGCGTTGATGAGCTGCTGGAGAAAGAAGTCCATGTGCGGTGTGTGTCTCAGTAAAGCTGTGTTTCTATCTCGTGCAGGCCGATTACCCGGCACCGGTCAGGCATCCTGTTGCGGATCAGGGAGGCCAGCTTCTTGTCCGCCGTGATCAGCGGGGCGGAAAGTTCGATCGCCAGGGCCACGTACATGCAGTCGTAAATCGGGTGTTCGAGTTCCACCGCCAGGGGCAGGGCCTTCTGGGCCAGTTCGTGATCGGGCTGGAGAAGCACGGGGGCGCCGCGCAACACCCTGAGCCTTGGCGCCGCATCGTCCGCGTCCAGATCGCCCGCCTTGACCTTGCGCCACAGCGCGCTGCCGCATTCCGCGACGAGCAGCGCCGGAGCGACCATGCGCAGCATGCGCAGGGCGAAGGCCCGGTCGCTGTCGGGTTCGCGCACCAGCCATTTCACGGCCACGCTGGCGTCCACGACAACGGTATGGGTCATTTCACGAATCCGGCTCTGCGGTCGCGCTCCTGGCGGATGAGTTCGGCGCTGTCCGTCTTCTGGGGCCTGGAGGACTCCTGGAGCCTGCGGGCCATGTCCCAGAAGTCGTCGGCCCCGGGGCGCAGGGCCTCCTCCAGGATGCGCCTGTGCTCGGACTCCACGCTCACGCCCTTCGCGGCGGCCCGCTGTTTGAGCAGACGAACAAGGTCTTCGTCAAGGTTTCTCACGATGAGCTGGGCCATTTCGTTGTCCTTCGGGCCGGATGCTATCAATGATAGCACCGGCCGGGAGATCGGGCAAGGCGGTCCGTGGAGCGGCCCGCGCTGGCGCTGGCCGGGGCGACGGGGTAGGGTGCGGGCGGATGTAGTCGGCGTCGGATCTCGACGGACCAACAGGCAGGAGGTGCGACATGCCCTGCGTCATGGATTTTCGGATGATCCCCCTGGACAGGAACGAGGCCATCAGCCAGCACATCGCCCGGCTGGTGGAGGTGGTGCGCGCGAGCGGCCTGCCCTACCAGACTGGCCCCACGGTCACGGTGGTGGAAGGAAGCTGGCAGCAGCTCATGGAACTGGCAACCCGGTGCTTCGAGGAGAACTCGAAGGACTCCACGCATCTGCTCATCGAGCTGCGCATCCACTGGCGCAAGGGCAGGCAGGGGCACCTTTCGGGCCAGGACGCCCCCGCCTGAGAGCGCCCGGCCGGGGAGACTGCCGCTCCCTGAGCGATGCCTTCTTGCCGGTGCGCGGGGCGTTTGCGATCCCGCCGCTTCAGGCGGCGCTCTCCTGTCGAGCCCTCGGGAATGCGCGCTATTTCCCGCCGTTTCCTGCCGCCCTCCGGGGCGGCGTTCTTTCGTAGCTTCCCCTCAGGACCGGAAGATGAAGTAGACCGCGCCCACCAGGCAGAGCCCGGCCCAGAGGTGGTCGAGCTTGAGGGGCTGGTTCATGTACCAGATGGAGAAAGGCGCGAACACCGAGAGGGTGATCACCTCCTGCATGATCTTGAGCTGCGGCAGGCTGAGCGTGGTGTAGCCGATGCGGTTGGCGGGCACCTGGAGCAGGTACTCGAAGAGCGCGATGCCCCAGGAGAAGAGCGCGGCGAGCCACCAGGGGCGCGAGTGCAGGTTCTTCAGATGGGCGTACCAGGCGAAGGTCATGAATACGTTGGAGGCGATGAGCAGGCCGACGGTGATGAGGACGGTGCGGTTGAACATGCTTGGTGTTCCGGTTTCGAGAGACTGTTGAAGTGTTGATGGGGCTGGACCGGATCTGGCAGGATCGCATCTGATCGGGCCGGACCAGTCCTGGACGTTCCGTCGTCTCGCGCCTGCGGATCACCCGCCGTCGCGAAGCAACGAGGGAGTCCAGAGGGCGCAGCCCTTTGGCCGCCGGAGGCTTCTTTCACGTCGGCCGTGCCGCCCGCCGCCACGCAAAAGGGGACCGCCGCACGCGCGGCGATCCCCCGGGTATCATCGTCCGTGGGCGCTAGAACAGCTTGCCGGTGGCGGGGTTCCAGTACTCCTTGAACTTGTCGCCTTCCACCTTGAAGACCACGTAGTTGGAGCCGGAGTCGCCGTTGTCCTGGAACTTGATGACCTTGGACGCGCCGGGCAGGTTGAGCTTCATGAGCTCCGCGCGGATGGCGTCGGCCTTGGTGGACTTGGCGGCCTTGATGGCGGTGAGCAGGGCGTAGGCCGAGTCGAAGGCGTAGGCCGAGTACGCGCCGGGCTCGCCGTGCATGGCGGTGTATTTCTCCAGGAACTTCTTGTAGACCGGGGAGTTCTTGTCGGCGTAGCCGAAGGTGAAGAACACGCCCTGGGCCTGTTCGGGGGCTTCCTTGATGAAGTTGGGATGGTACACGGCGTCCTGGGAGAGCACGGCGCACTTGAGGCCGAGCTGACGGAACTGCTTGATCATGCGGATGCCGGCGGAGTTGTTCTGCAGGCTCATGTAGAACACGTCGGGATTGGCGGCCTTCACCTTGGTGAGGATGGCGGAGTAGTCCATGTCGCCTTCGTTCACGTGCTCGTGGGCGGCCACGGTGATGCCCAGCTTCTTGGCCTCCTCGGCCACGTACTCGGCCAGGTGCTGGGAGTAGGTGGTCTTGTCGTCCACGATGAAGACGCTCTTGGCCTTGAGCTGGTCCTTCATGAACTTGGCGGCCGCGTCGGACTGGTGGATGTCCAGGCCGCACATGCGGAACATGTACTTGTAGCCGCGCTGGGTGACCTTGGGGTTGGTGGAGGCCGGGGTGATCATGGTGATCTTTTCTTCGTTGAGCACGTCGGAGGCGGGCAGGGTGGCCGAGGAGCAGTAGGCCCCGATGACGCCGGCGACCTTGGAGTTGGCCAGCTTGTTGGCGCCGGCCACGGCCTGGCGGGGGTCGCAGGCGCTGTCCTGCACTTCCACCTCGATGGCGTCGAAGCCGGGCATGCCGCCCTCGGCCTTGAACACCTCCACGGCGGTCTTCACGCCTTTGACGATGTCGTTGCCGTCGGCGGCCGACGAGCCGGAGATGGGGGCCAGCACGCCGATCTTGAGCGGGGCCGCCCAGGCCGCGCCCGCGCAGAGGGTGAAGGCCAGGGCCAGAAGCCACGTGAAACGTTTCGCCATGTCGTCCTCCTGATGGGTTGATGCCGAACGGGTCGCGCCGACCTTGGCGCTCGCCGGGTTTCTAATGGGCCACGCCCAGGTAGGCCTCCACCACGCGCGGGTCCTTGCGGATGTCCGCCGGAGCGCCCTCGGCGATCTTCTCGCCGTGCTCCAGCACCACGATGCGCGTGCAAAGCCCCATGACCACTTTCATGTCGTGCTCCACCATGAGCACGTTGACGCCCAGGCCCAGGATGGCCTCGATGTCCTTCATGAGCGCCGCCGACTCCGTGGGGTTGAGCCCGGCGGCGGGCTCGTCCAGCAGGATGGTGCGGGGCTCGCTGGCCAGGGCGCGGGCGATCTCCAGGCGGCGTTGCAGGCCGTAGGGAAGGTTGCGCGCTTCTTCGGACTCCATGTCGCCAAGGCCCATGAAGTCGAGCGCCCAGCGGGACTTCTCCCGGATGGCGCGCTCCTCGGCCTGTTGCGAGGGCAGGCGCAGCACCGCGCCCAGCACGCCCGCGCCGGTGCGGCCGTGGCGGGCGATCATCACGTTTTCCAGGGCCGTCATGTTCTGGAAGAGGCGGATGTTCTGGAAGGTGCGGGCCAGGCCCATGGCCAGGATGCGGTGGGGCGGCTCCCCGGCCAGGGTGCGGCCGTCGTAGGCGGCGCGCCCGGCGCTCACGCGGTAGACGCCGGTGATCACGTTGAACACGGTGGTCTTGCCCGCGCCGTTGGGGCCGATGAGCCCCAGGATCTCGCCCTCGCGCAGCTCGAAACTGACCTCGGAGAGGGCCTGGAGACCGCCGAAACTGACGCTGACGTCCTCGAACACCAGATGGGCCATGCGGGATGAACGCTCCTTGGGGGGATAGGAACGGCCCCTGTACCCCGCATGGCCCCGGATTGGCAAGATTGTCAGACGGTCGGCTCAGGAAGGGCGCGCGGGCAGCACCGCCCGGGCCAGCTCCGCGTAGGCCTCGCCCCGCTCCGCCCCGGAGCCGTGCTCCAGCACGCCTTCCTGCATCACGGCCAGCCGCGTGCACAGCCGCGAGACCACCCGCAGGTCGTGGGAGATGAACAGGCACGCCAGGCCCCGCTCGCGCCCCAGGTGCTCCAGGAGGTCGAGGATCTGGCCCTGCACCTGCATGTCCAGCGAGCTCACCGATTCGTCCAGCACCAGCACCTCGGGCTCGGGCGCCACGGCCCGCGCGATGCACACCCGCTGAAGCTGGCCGCCGCTGAAGCGCCCGGGCAGCTTGCGCGCGTCCGAAGCTTCGAGTCCCACCATCTCCAGGAGCCCCACCACGCGGCGCTCCAGGGCCGCCCCGGCGAGCCCCTCGAAATTGCGCAGCGGCTCGGCCACGATCTCCCCTGCCGTCAAGCGCGGGTTCACCGCGCCCACGAAATTCTGGAAAACCACCTGAACCCGCCGCCGGAACGCCCGCCAGTCCGCGCCCCTCAACGAGGCGATCTCGCGCCCCCGGAAGCGCACGCTCCCGGCGTCCGGGCGCTCCAAACCCAGAACCACGCGGCCAAGCGTGGACTTGCCGCAGCCGCTGCGCCCAACCAGCCCCAGGCATTCGCCCGGGTGCAGCTCCAGGTCCACCCCGCGCAGCACCTCGTGGACCTCCCCCCCGCCGAAGAGCCCGCCGCGCCGGTAGGCCTTGCGCACCTTTTCCAGTCGCAGGAGGCTCATGCCGCCTCCCCGGTCCGCTCGCCTGTCCCGGCCTCGGTTCCGGACCGGGCCTCGAAGGCCTCGTGCAGTTCCAGGTGCGCGGCCAGAAGCGTGCGGGCGTAGGGGTGCGACGGGGCCTCGAACACCCGGGACACCGGACCCGTCTCCACGAGGCGTCCGTCCTGCATCACGGCCACGCGGTCGGCCAGACGCGCCACCACGGAGAGGTCGTGCGTCACCAGGAGCACCCCCAGGCCCCGCGCGCGGCGCAGCCTGTCGATGAGGTCCAGCACCTTCGCCTGGGCGGGCATGTCCAGGTCCGTGGTGGGCTCGTCGGCCAGGAGCAGGCGCGGTCCGCCCAGCATGGCCAGGGCCACGGCCACCCGCTGGAGCATGCCCCCGCTCATCTGGAAGGGATAGAGCCCCAGAATCGCGCCGGGCTCCTCGAAGCCCGCCTCGGCCAGGGACTCTTCGGCCCGGGCCGCGCCCCGCGCCCAGCCGGTTCCCTGGGCCTTCAGGGTCTCCTTGAAGTGCCCCCGGACGGTCATCACCGGGTCGAAGCAGCTCGAAGGGTTCTGGAGCACCATGGCCGCGTCCAGGCCCCGGCGCACCGTCTCCCGCCCGGACACGCGCACGCGGCCCCCCGCCCGGCGAAGCCCCGAGGGCAGCAGGTCCATCACCGACAGGCACGTCAGGGACTTGCCCGATCCCGAAGCGCCCACCAGCCCCAGCACCTCGCCCGGGGCCACGTGCAGGCTCACGCCGCGCACCAGTTCCCGGGGTGCGGCCCCAGCGGTCTCCACGCGCAGTTCCTCGATCTCCAGAAGGCGCTCAATGTCCATGGTCGTGCTCCCCCGCCAGGTTGGGGTCCAGGTGGTCGCGCAGGGCGTCGCCCAGCACGTTGAAGGCCATCACCGAAAGAAAGATCATCAGCCCCGGGAACAGGATCAACTGCGGAGCGGTGCGGATGTACTGGCGCGCGTCGCCGATCATCACCCCCCACTCGGGCGTGGGCGGCTGCACCCCAAGCCCCAGGAACGAAAGCCCCGACACGTGGAGCATCATATGCCCGATGTCCAGCGTGGCCAGCACCGCCATCTGCGCCAGCACCGGCGGCAGGATGTGGCGCACCGTCAGCATCGCCCCCGACGTGCCCGCCACCCGCGCAGCCAGCACGTGTTCCCGGTGGCGCAACTGCAGCACCATGCCGCGCACCATCCGGGCGTACCAGGCCCAGTGCGTGAACACGATGGCGATGATCACGTTGGTCAGCCCCGTGCCCAGTATCCCGATCAGAAACAGGGCCATGATGAACGTGGGAAACGTGAGCACCACGTCGCACACGCGCATGATCGCCCCGTCCACCCAGCCCCCAGCGTAGCCCGACAACCCGCCCACCGCGAAGGCCAGCACCAGGATGCTCCCCGCGATCACCGCCACCGACCCCATGGAGGCCCGCGTGCCGTACACCAGCCGCGACCAGATGGACCGGCCCAGATGGTCCGTGCCCAGGGGCTCCTCCCAACTCGGCGGTTCCAGCTTGCGCGCGATGTCCGTGAGGTCCGGGTCCTGCGTGGCCATCCAGGGCGCGAAGAGCGCCATGCACGCCAGCAGAGCCACCATGACCAGGGCCGGGCCGACCAGCCTGTGCTCCCGCAACATGCGCCTCACGGCCTGCCTCCCGCGCCGCCCAGGCGCATCCTCGGGTCGGCTACGGCGTAGGCCACGTCCACCGCCAGGTTGCACACCACGAAGATGGTGGTCATCACCAGCATGAAGCACTGGAGCACCGGGAAATCCCTGTTGAAGATGCTCCCCACCGCGAAACGGCCCACGCCGGGCCAGGAGAAGACGCTCTCCACCACCACCGCGCCCCCCAGAAGCTCGCCCACATGCATCCCTGTTGCCGTCAAAATCGGGATAAGCGCGTTCACGAACATGTGGCGCCACACCACCGCGCCCTCGCCAACGCCTCGCGCCCGCGCATACAACACATACCGCTGGTGCATGGTTTCCAGCATGCTCGCCCGGATAAGCCGCGTGTTTACCGCCAGCGACATGAGCGCCAGCGAGAACGCGGGCATCACCAGGCGTTCCCAGCCGCCCCGGCCCAGCGGCGGCAGCCAGCCCAACTCCATGGAGAACAGCCACACAAGCAGGAACCCGAACCAGAAATTGGGGATGGACACCCCAGCGAAGGCCATGGCCCGCGTAAGATGGTCCGGCAGCCTGTCCTTTCTGAGAGCCGCCAGCACGCCCAACGGCACGGACAAGCCCATGGTGATCAACAGCGACGCCCCCGCCAGCTCCAACGTGGCAGGCAGGTAGTACAGGATCTCGTCCATCACGGGGCGGCCCGTCACGTACGAACGGCCGAAATCAAGACGCGACGCCTTCTCCAGCCACAGGGCGTACTGCACCGGCAACGGCCGGTCCAACCCCAACAACTCCCGCGCCATGACAAGGTTCTCCTCCGTGGGCGGAATCTGCGATATCCGCAGCCACGACTGAGCAGGATCGCCCGGCGCCATCCGCAGGATCAAAAACACCACCAGCGACACCGCCAGCAGGATCACCGGCAGCATCGCCAGGCGGCCAAGGATGTAGCGTGCCATGAAGTATCCTTTGGGTTGATGTTTGTTTCGCGCAGACGCCACCGTCGCGTCTAGGGAAGTTGCCTCCGGCGGGCAGAGAGGGCGCTGCCCTCTCTGCACTCTCCCGCCAGGGCTCCGCCCTGGACCCACTGGGGGGATGATCCCCCCAGACCCCGCAACGGCTTCGCGGGCTTCACCGGCTACGCCGTCGTGTCCCGGTTCCGGGTGGCCCTGGGCGTGACCCGGAACGGGAAACGCCCAAAGCACAGCAGCAGACACCCGCCGGGAACGCGCTCAAAGCAGCGCTTATCCCGGCGGACCGCCATCGCCGCAAGCGGCGATGAACAAGGAATTACCCATGAAATCCGAAGACAAAGACATTGAACCGACCCCCTGGCGCGCAGCGCCACGGCCGCCCGTCCGGCGACGCCGTAGCCGGTGAAACCCGCGCCGCAACTGCCGGGTCCAGGGCAGAGCCCTGGCCGCCGGAGGCTCCTCCCCCGACCTGCCTGTCGCGTTGTCCCGGACCGTCATTTCCAGGCCATGGCCTCAAAGGGGATTTCGCTTTTGGTTGGGCCGAAGCCTTTGTCTGTCAGCTTTTTCCCGTGGACCATGATGTTGGTCATGTAGGTGAGGGGCAGGTAGACGGCCTGCTGGTGCAGGGTGGTCAGGATGTCGGTGTAGAGTGCCTGGCGTTGTGCGATGTCGGTGGTTTCGAAGACCTTGCTGATCTTGGCGTCGATGTCGGCCTTCATGGGCAGTCCGACCTGGGCCTGGTAGTCGGCGTGGGATGGTGAACGCATGGAGCCGACCATGGCGTGGGGCTCGTAGGGGGGGCCCCAGGTGTCGTTGAAGATGAAACCGAAGTCGCCGTCTTTCTGGCGGTTGCCGAAGGCGTCCTGCTCTTCGCCGACGAGTTTCACGGCGATGCCCACCTTGGCGAGTTCGCCCTGCATGAGTTCGGCGATGGTTTTCTGGAGGGCGTCGTTGCCAACGAAGCAGAAGTCGATTTCCAGGGGCTTGCCGTCCTTCTGGCGCACCTTGCCGCCCTGGGGGAGTTTCCAGCCCGCGTCGTCGAGGAGTTTGGCGGCCTTGGCGCGGTCGAAGGCGAAGGGGGGAAGCTTGAGGTCGCAGTAGGGGATGGAGGGGGCGAAGAGGGTGTCTGCGCGCTGTTCCACACCCAGGAAGACGCCCTTGACCAGGGCTTCCTTGTCCACTGCGTGGGACACGGCCTGGCGCACGGCAAGTTCGGCGGTGGGGCCGCGCCCGGAGTTGAGGCACAGGGCGCGGGTACCCAGGGGGCCGGAGACTGAGGCGGCGTTCTTGGGGTCTTTGGCGAGGAGTTGGTAGGCGTCCATGCCGATCTGGCCCGAGGCGTGGCCGCCGGAGCCGTAGATCAGGTCGATCTCGCCGGTTTCGTAGGCGGTGAGGCGCGAGTTGGGGTCGGTGATGACGCGCACGGTGATCTTCTCGATGGCGGGTTTGGGGCCCCAGTAGTTGTCGTTGCGCTTGAACGCGTCGTATTCGCCCAGGCGGGACTCCACCAGGAGCCAGGGGCCGGTTCCGGCTGGCTTCCTGATGCCGTCGGCGGTGTTGCCGGAGTCGGGGAAGGCGGCGGGGGAGAGGAAGCGCAGGGGGCGGATGAGGGCGAGTTCCTGGAGCGCCGGGTAGTAGGCGCTCTTGAGCTTCATGACGAAGGTGTCGGGCGCGGGGGCTTCGAGGACATCAAGCTGGTTGACCAGTTCGAGCCACTTGTGCCGCTTGAGGTTGGCGCGCACGGCCTCGAAGTTTTTCACCACGGCCTGGGCGTCGAAGGGCGTGCCGTCGGAGAAGCGCACACCTTTGCGCAGGGTGAAGGTGTAGGTCTTGCCGTCGGAGGAGACGGTCCATTTTTCGGCCAGCCACGGCACGATGTCGCCGTTGCGGGCGTACTTCACCAGGGGCTCGTAGAGCATGTTCTGGGCGTACATCTGGTTGGGCGAGTACATGTGCGGGTTGAGCGGCCCGCAGTTGGACTGCCAGGAGAAACGCAGCTCGTTCCCGGCGGCAAGGGCCTGGAGCGGCAGCAGGAGACAGCAGAGCATGAGCGCGACGCGCAACCGGAAACCCATGGACTTCCCCCGTGGTGAAGGTGATACGATTTGTGAACAGGTGGCACGAAGTAGCACTAAGTTGAAATTCATGTCAATATCGTGGCATGTTTTTTCAAGAATGGTGCAATGTAGGGGTGAAAAAAGCCCGGGAGACGGCTCCCGGGCTTGGCGTGGTTCCTTGGCGGGAAAGGGCGTCAGGCGGCGGAGAAGAGCCAGGCCTTGTCCACGATGTCCTCCTGGCGGCTGAAGACGTAGGCCTTGTCTCCGGCCTGGAACCGGTAGGAGCCTTCGGGGTTGAGGGTCATGGCGCCGTCGCGGTCCACGGCGACGACGGTGAGGCCGTGCTCGCGGCGCAGGTGGGATTCCTGGAGGGTGTTGCCGTCGAGGCGCGAGCCCTGTTCCACGGTGAGCACGGCCAGGTCCATGCCCGAGAGCTGCGGCGTCATGAGCTTCTGGCCGTCCTGGGGCAGGGCGGGGGTGCGCAGCATGCGGTAGTTGGCCCCGCGCGCCTCCAGGATGAAACGTTCGATGGTCTGGTTGGGCACGAGGTAGTCCACCAGGACGCGGGTGAAGATTTCGATGGAGGTCTCGAATTCCTCGGGCACCACGTCGTTGGCCCCCAGGGCGAGCAGTTCCTCCACCTCGCCCATGAAGCGGGTGCGCACCACGATGCGCAGGGCGGGCGAGAGCTCCCGGGCGGCGGAGACCATGCGCCGGGCGGCGGAGGGGTCGGAGATTACCACCACCATCACGCGCGCGCCCAGGATGCCCGCGTGGCGGAGCACTTCGGGGTAGGAGGCGTCGCCGTAGTGGATGGGCTCGCCCTTTTCCCT
The DNA here is from genome assembly GCF_013019105.1 of Fundidesulfovibrio magnetotacticus. Classification (NCBI taxonomy): domain Bacteria; kingdom Pseudomonadati; phylum Thermodesulfobacteriota; class Desulfovibrionia; order Desulfovibrionales; family Desulfovibrionaceae; genus Fundidesulfovibrio; species Fundidesulfovibrio magnetotacticus. Next base: position 506,982 of record NZ_BLTE01000001.1, on the reverse strand, counting down.
TTCGCGGCGCACGGTGTCGATGTTCATCTCCAGCACGTAGTAGGCGATGCCGGCGCGTTTGGCGGCGTGGGCGATGCGCTGCCCGCCGGGGCCGAAACCCACGATGATCAGGTGGTCCTTGAGGGCTGTCTTTTCGTTGGGGGCCTGGGCGTTGGCGGGGGCGGCCCCGCCCAGGCGGGCCGCCAGCACCGGCCCCAACTGGATGAGCCAGGGCGTCACGGCCATGGTGATCACGCTGGAGGCCAGGAAGAGCTGGTAGGTGTCGCCCTCCAGGAGCCCCGTGTCCATGCCCACCTTGGCCAGCACGAAGGAGAACTCGCCCACCTGGGCAAGCACCAGGCCGCCCGCGACGGCGGTGCGCAGGGGGTAGCCCAGGGCCATCACCGCGCCTCCGGCGGCCAGGGCCTTGAGCACGATGACCGCCAGGGCGGCGCCCAGCACGAGCCCGGGGTTGTGGGCGATGAAGCCCACGTCCACCAGCATGCCCACCGAGACGAAGAACAGGCTGGTGAAGATGTCCTTGAAGGGGAGCACGCCCTCCAGGGCGTTGAGGGCGTATTCCGACTCCGAGAGCATGAGTCCGGCCAGGAACGCGCCCAGCGAAAGCGAGAGCCCCACGCTGGCCGTGAGCAGGGCCACGGAGAGGCAGAACACGATGGTGGCCATCAGGAACAGCTCGCGGCTGCGCACCTTGGCCACCGAGAGGAAGAAGCGCGGCACCACGTAGCGGGCCAGCACGAGCACCACGCCCACCACGCCGACGCCCTTGAGGGCCATGATGCCCAGGGAACTGGCCAGGTCGCCCCCCTTGCCGCCCAGGAAGGGCGTGAGAAGCATGAGCGGCACGATGGCCAGGTCCTGGAAGATGAGGATGGCCAGGCTCATGCGGCCGTGGGGGCTCTCCAGCTCGGCGCGGCGCTGCAGCTCCTTGAGCACGATGGCCGTGGAGGAGAGCGCGGCCAGGAACCCGAAGAAGAGGCCCTGGCTGGATTCGAAGCCGCCCGCCACGGAAAGGGCCTCGAAGAGGGCGATGGTCAGCCCGATTTGCACGAGCCCGCCCAGGAAGACCGGACGTTTCAGGCGCACCAGCTCCGAGGCCGAAAGCTCCATGCCGATGGAGAACAGGAGCAGCACGACGCCCATCTCCGCGATCATCTCCACCTGATGCACGTTCTTGACCAGGGCGAACCCGCCCGGACCGCAGAGCACGCCCGCGACAAGGAAGCCCACCACCGGGGGCAGGCCGATCTTGTGGCAGGCGAACATGACGCCCACGCTCATTGCGAGAATGAGCACGATTTCGTTCAGGAACGACAAATCCATCGGATGAGGCTCCGTTGCTTGGAAGGATGCGGTTTCAGAGGCGCGTCGCATGCGGGATGCTACGCATGAGCGAAACGTCCCGGAAGGGTTGCATATTCCGATGGCGAGCGCAACCCCTCGGGCCCGTAGGGGAAATAGGCTTTCGATCTGGCCCCGGGCGGTCTGGGCGCGCTGCGTCTCCCGGGCCGGGACGCAGGTTCAGGCCCTGAGCGCCTCCTCGAAGACCTCCAGGGTCTGTCGGGCCGTCTCGCGCCAGGAGAAGCGCGCGGCGTTGGCGCGGCCCGCCTCGCTCAGGCGGGCGCGCAGGGCCGGGTCGGCGGCCACGTCCGCCAGGGCCTGGGCCATGGCCCGGCGGTCGGCCGGGTCGGCCATGAGGGCGCTTTGGCCCGCCACCTCGGGCAGGCTGGCCGCCGTGGAGCAGACCACGGGGGTCCCCACGGCCTGGGCCTCCAGCACGGGCAGGCCGAAGCCCTCGTAGAGCGAGGGAAAGACGAAGGCCAGAGCGGCGGCGTAGAGCGCGGGCATGTCCGCGCGCTCCACGTGGCCCAGGCGGCGCACGCGGCCCTCCAGGCCAAGGGCGGCGACCCACCGCTCGAAATCCTGGCTCCAGCCCGAGCCGCCCGTGACCACCAGATCGGCGTCCGCGCGGTCCTTCACGTCCGCGAAGGCCTCCAGAAGCCCCTTGAGGTTTTTGCGCGGCGAGATGTTGCCCGTGTAAAGGAAGAAGGGACGCGTCAGGCCCAGGCGGGACTTGAGTTCCGCCACGGCCTCGGGGGGGACGGGGCGGTGGTAGAGGGGGTCGGCGGCCAGGTGGGTCACGCTCACCTTGTGGCCGGGCACGCCCAGGATGTCTTCCAGCTCGCGCCTGGTGTGCCCGGAGATGGCCAGCAGGCGCTCGGCGCGCCGGGCGGTGCGGGCCATGGCCACGCGCATGTAGAGCGTGTCGGCCAGACGGTACATGCGGTATTCGCCGTGGAAGTAGCCCAGGTCCATCATGGCGGCCACGGCCTTGCAGGGCACGCCGGGGGGCATGTTGGAGGAGGGGAAGAAGGCCAGGTCGATGCCGTGGCGCTTGAGCGCGGGAGGCAGGCGGAACCAGTCGAAGACGAGGCGGTTGGAGCAGCCCAGCGAGACCTCCTCGGCCCCCGGGAAGCGGCCCAGGAAGCGGGCGTCGGAATGGAAGAGCACGTAGGTGTTGCGCCGGTCCAGTTCCAGGAGGGCGTCCAAAAGGCTCACGAGGTATTCCCGCACCCCCCCGGAGGGGTATTCGAGGCTGCGGCAGCTGACGGCGATGCGCATGGAGGAGGTATAGCCGCCCGGAGGCCCCAGGGGAAGGGGCAGGGCCCGTGATGCCGCACGAGGCGGGGGGGCGTCGGCGGCGGGCAGCGCCCTGGCGCGCTCCCGGCGCTCAGCCCGCGAGGGCGCGCCCGGAGGCGACTCCCGCCGCCGCGAGACCATGGGGCGGACTCCGCGGGATCAGTCCGCGAGGCCGCACACGGCGGTGACGGTCTTGGCCGGGACCAGGGCGAACCCGGCCGTGAGGCCGAGGCCCTGCAGGGCAGGGCCCGCCAGGCGCAGAAAGTGGGCCTGGGCCTCCAGGGGGAAGTCGCCGTAGCCGGGGCTGTAGCGGCGTGTGGCCCGGCCCCCGCGCGTGGCCTGGCCGGAGCGCACCCCGGCGTGCAGCTCCTTCATGGCCTGCTCCACAAGGAAGCTGCCCATCCTGTCCAGCACGTAGCCCGCGAAGGGCCTGCCCGAGGCGAAGCGCTCCCCGGCGCGTCGCTCCACGCCCTCGCCCAGGGTGGCGGCGAGCAGAACAACGCTCGTACAGCCCACCAGGGTGCGTGCCAGGTCGCGGCTTTGGGCCGCGTGGGGCGCGAATTCCCGGAGGAAGTCCCCGATGGGCAGTTGCTCGCGCCAGGTTGTCGGGCGGGCCAGCGCAAGGGCCTCGTCCCAGAGGGGCAGGGCTTCGGCGGCGGCCGGGGTGTCCGGCTTCAGACGCAGGTGGCGCAGGAGTCTGGGAAAGAGAGAGTCTTGCATCGCGCCGGTGGGAAGGCGTCTCAGAACGAAAGCCCGTGGCGTTTCCTGGCGAAGGCGCGGCACGGCTCCCAGCGGCAGTTGGCCAGGCAGGGGAGCTTGCGCCCCGAGGCCAGGGCCGCCAGTTCGGCCGCGGCCGAGCCAAGGCGCAGTTCCATGGTCACGGCCTTCACGGCCAGCCAGTGGAGCGCCCCCCTGCCGTAGCGGGACTGGCACAGGGCCACCTCGCGGCGGTACACGTCGCCCCAGGTGGCTGTCTTGGAGGCGGGCTGAAGCCGGAAGGCCGCCACGAAGCGCGGCACGCGCGCCATGGCCCGCCCCTGGCTCATGCGCTGGAAGAGGTCGAAATCCATGCAGTAGCGGAAGGCGGGGTCGATGCCGCCCACGGCGCGGTAGGCCTCGGCGCGCCAGAACGTGGACTGCTGCGGCACGCACATGGTGTAGCGCATCTTGCGGGCCGAGGGGCCGGGCACCATGTCCAGCATGGCGGGCCGTTCGTCCTCGGTGACGAGCACGGTGTCTCCGCTGACCATGGCCGCCTCGGGCCTTGCCGCGAAGGCTTCGGCCACGTGGAGCAGGGCGCGCTCGTCCCAGAGGTAGTCGTCGGAGTTGAGCCAGCCCCAGACCTGGCCCCTGGCCCGCGAAAATCCCTCGATGAGCGATGCCGTCTGCCCGCCGTCCGGGGCGCTGCGCCAGTGGGCCAGGTGGCCGCCGTGGCGTGCGATCACGTCCAGGGTGTCGTCGGTGGAGCCGCCGTCCAGGAGGATGTGCTCCACGGAAACGCCCTGCTGGCCGGCCACGCTCTCCAGGTTGCGCCGCAGGTAGCGCCCCTGGTTGAAGGAGGGCGTGACGATGGTGAACGTGGGCAGCGCGGCCACGGCTTACGCTCCGGCGGTTTCGCGCAGCACGCGCCAGAGGGTTTCCCCGGCGCGGTCCCAGCGGTAGCGGGAGGACTGGACGAAGCCCTTGGCCACCATGCGTTTGCGCAGGTCCGGGTCGTCAAGCACCTGGGCGAGGCGGGCGGCCAGGTCTTCCGGGGAGGCGGGGTCGAAGGCCAGCCCGGCGTCGCCCGCCACCTCGGGCAGGCTCGCGGCGTCGGCGTAGACCACGGGCGCGCCGCTGGCCTGGGCCTCCACCACGGGAAACCCGAACCCCTCGTAGAGCGAGGGGAACACGTAGGCCAGCGCCAGGCGGTAGGCCTGGCAGAGGTCGGCCTCGGAGAGGTAGCCCAGGCAGCGCACGCGCTCCTTGGGGAAGCCCTCGGGCAGGGTGGCCAGCAGGGCCTCCCGGTCGCCGAATCCGGCCACCGCCAGCATGGGGATCTCGCGTCCGGCGCGGCGCAGGATGTCCAGCGCGAGGGGCACCACGGAGAGGTTCTTGTGGGGCTGAAGGTTGCCCGCCGTGAGCAGGAACGGTTCGGTGAGGCCGTGGCGCTCGCGGAAATCGCGGGCCAGGTGGGCCTCGTCCTCGCCGGGGGGGCGGAAGTGCACCATGTCCACGCCGTGGGTGGGCAGGATTTCCAGTTTCTGGGCCACCTTGCCGAACACCCTCAGCATCTCCCCGCGCGAGGCCTGGCTGCACGTGAGGGCACGGTCCGCGCGCTTGAGCCCGGCCTTGTGGCGCAGGCGGAACACCGAGCGGATGTGCCAGGCCAGCGTTTCGGGGTGGGCCTCCCAGAGCACGTCGTGGTACATGCCCACGGCCTTGCCGGGCAGGAAGGGCGGAAAGAGCCCGTCGGGCGAGAAAAACACGTCCAGGCGCGTGAAAAGGCGCTGGACCAGCATGCCGGTCTGCTGCCAGGCGTAGAGCGAGGGGGTGTTCACGGTGCGCGCCCGCGCCAGGCCTCGTTCCACCAGGTCCAGGGCCACGGGGTTCACCAGGGGCTTGCCCGCGAAGAGCGTGAAGCGGGCCCTGTCCCCGGCGGACTCCACCACATGGGGCAGAATGCTCTCCAGGTAGCGGCCGATGCCGGTGCGGTAGGGGTAGCTTAAGGGGCTTGCGTCGATGCCGACGCGCAGGACCTTGGGCATGCCGGGGTCTCCGGCGCGTTGACATGCGCCAAATTTCTGGAATAGGCAAGCCTGTTCATGCGAAAGATCATCCTGGCCCAGCCGCCCCTGGGGCTCGCCTCCACTCTGCGACAGACCGCGCGTCTGGCCTCCCCCCTGGGGGTGGCCCGCCATTTCGCGCGCCATGGCGAAATCCTGCGCGAATTCACCCGCCTGGAGTTTTCCGGGCGTTACCAGGGCACCGTGCTCGGCATGCTCTGGAGTCTGGTGACGCCCCTGACCAGCCTGGCCGTTTACACCTTCGTCTTCTCGGTGGTGCTCAAGGCCACCTGGAGCGGGGCCGGACAGGGCGGGGTGATGGAGTTCGCCCTGGCGCTCCTTACCGGCCTGGCCTGCTTCGAGGTTGTGGCCGGGGCCGCCGCGCGCGGGGCCACGGTGATGAGCGAGAACGTGAACTTCGTCAAAAAAGTGGTCTTCCCCCTGGAGGTGCTGCCCGTCAGCGTGGTGCTGGCTTTGTGCCTGCAATCGCTGGTGGCTCTTGGGCTGGTGTGCCTGGCCCGGGCCTTCACCGGGGAGGGGCTGCCCGCCACGGCGCTGCTGGCCCCGTTGGGCTACGTGCCGCTGGCGCTCTTCGCCTCGGGCCTGGGGCTGTGGCTGGCGCCCGTAGGCGTGGCCGCCAAGGACGCCGGGCACGCGGTGGGGGCCTTCATGCAGCTTTATTTCTTCCTGACGCCCATCGTCTACCCGCTCACGGCCGTGCCCGAGCGCTACCGCTTCCTCCTGTCGCTCAACCCGCTGCATCCGATCATCGAGCACTTCCGGCGCACGCTCCTCTGGGGCCAGACCCCGGACTGGACGGCGCTCGGCCTGTGCACGCTCTTCGCCCTGACCTTCCTGCTGGCGGGGTTCGCGTGGTTCATGCAGCTCAAGAAGGTGTTCGCCGATGTCCTCTAGCCCCCTCGTGAGCGTGGAGGGCGTGGGCAAGGTCTACCACCTCTACCAGAGCCCGCGCGACCGTCTGCGCCAGCTCCTGGCCGTGGGCGGGCGGCGCTTCTACAAGGAACACTGGGCGCTCCGGGACGTAAGCTTCGACATCGCCCCCGGCGAGGCCTTCGGCATCATCGGGCGCAACGGGGCGGGCAAGTCCACGCTCCTCCAGGTGATGGCCGGGGTGCTCCAACCCACCCTGGGCCGCGTGGAGACCCCCGGGCGCGTGGCCGCCCTCCTGGAGCTGGGCAGCGGCTTCAAGCCCGACTTCACCGGACGCCAGAACGTGTTCGTGAACGCAGCCGTCTTGGGCGTGCCCCGGCGCGTGGCCCAGGAGCGCCTGGACGACATCCTGGCCTTCGCCGACATCGGCGCGCACATCGACCAGCCCGTGCGCACCTACTCCTCGGGCATGTTCCTGCGCCTGGCCTTCGCCGTGACCATCTGCCTGGAGCCCGAGCTGCTCATCGTGGACGAGGCCCTGGCCGTGGGCGACGTGTTCTTCCGCCAGCGCTGCTACGCCCGCCTGCGCCAGCTCATGGACAAGGGTGTGGCCGTGGTGCTGGTCTCCCACGCCATGAACGACGTGGCCCAGTTCTGCTCGCGCGCCCTCTACCTGGAGCGCGGGGGCGTCAAGTTCCTTGGTCCGGCCATGGACGCCGTGAAGATCTACATGCTGGGGCCGGGCTCCGCATGCCCCGCGCCTTCCGGGCTGGACGCGGAACTGCCCGCCCCCGAACCCTTCGGAGAGGACGCCCCCTGGCCCGCCCCCGAGGCCTTCCTGGACCTCTCCGCCGCCGGGCGCGCCGAATCCGGCTTCGCCGTCTGCGAGGCCGTGGCCCTCACCGACTGCTCCGGCCGGCCCTGCCGCGCCTTCGAGCAGGGGGCCACCGCCCGCTTCTGCGTGGAATACCACGTCCGCGAGCCCCTGGAAGTGCCCGTGGCGGGGGTGGAGATCGTCAGCGAGCAGGGCGTCATCGTCTTCGGCAAGAACACCCTGCAGTACGACTGCCGCGTCCCCGAGAGCGTTCCGGCCGGGAGTCGCCTGCGCTTCATCTATGAGGTGAAGCTGGACCTGGGCATCGGTGAATACGCCTTCGGCGTGGGCCTCACCGCCATGACCCGCGAGGACTTCGCCCGCCGCGCCGAAATGACCCACCCGGAGCTGGATTCGCGCAACGCCGTGCTCTCCGCGCTCTCCAACGCGGGCAGCTTCTCGGTGGTCTTCCGCACCACCGACACCGCGCCCGTTCAGCTCACCCACCACGGAGCGGCCAATCTTCCCGGAAACGCCAGCACGGCCTTCCTGCCGCCCCGGGACCAGGACCCCAACCCCCACTGCGAGAGCGCATGAACGAAGACTTCAAGGCCGTCATTCGGGACCTCTCCACGGGCTTCCGGGCCGAGGCCCCGCTTCCGGCGTTTTTCGAACGCCTGCTCCTGAACGTCCCCAAGCTCTGGCGCTGGTGGGACATGGGCTTGAAGGGCCTGGGCCGGACGTTCCCCGCCCTCTGCGCCGGGCGCAGGCCGGGAGAATCCCCCCTGGTCGCCGTGGACCTCTGGCCGCTCTTGCCCGGCGGGGCCAACGGCGGGGCCAAGGTCTTCACCCTGGTGCTCCTGGAGACCATGGCCGCCATGGCCCCGGAGCGCACCTTTGTCTTGGTGGCCAACCCCGCCGCCCTGGACGAGCTGCGCGCCCTGGAGGCCCCCAACCTCAAGGTGCTCCCGGCCCGCAAGCAGTGGCTGGCCAGGCCCCCGAAAAAGCTCCTGGGACGCCCCATCGACGCCTGGTTCTGCCCCTTCACGCGCCCCTATTTCCAGGATCCGGCCATCCCCCTGGTCAGCGTGATCTACGACCTCCAGTACCACTACTACCCCCAGTTCTTCTCCGACGAGGAGCGCCGGGGCCGCGACCAGACCTTCCAGCTGGCCGCGCGCCGCTCGGCGCGTCTGGCCTGCATCTCGGACTACGTGCGCTCCACGGTGCTGGAATACGGCAAGCTGCCGCCCGAAAAGGCGCGCACCGTGCACATCCTCATCCCGCGCCGCCTCACCCCTCCTTCCGAGGCCGAGACCCGCGCCGTGCTGGACCGCCTGGGGCTCTCCCCCAAGGGCTACTTCATCTATCCGGCCAACTTCTGGCCCCACAAGAACCACGCCGTGCTCCTCACGGCCTTCTCGCTCTTCGCCCGCGCCCACCCGGACGCGCCCGTGAAGCTCGTGCTCACCGGGGCCGATACCGGTCAGGCCCAGGCCCTCAAGGAGGCCGCCCGCGCCATGGGCGTCGCGGAGCGCACGCTCTTCACCGGCTACGTCAGCGACGACGATCTGGCCGCGCTCACGGCCGCGTCCCTGGCCCTGGTCTTCCCCTCGCTCTTCGAGGGCTACGGCATGCCCGTGGCCGAGGCCATGTCCCTGGGCGTGCCCGTGGCCTGCTCCGACGTGACCAGCCTCCCCGAGGTGGGTGGCGACGCCGTGCTCCTCTTCGACCCGCGCAAGCCCGAGGACGTGGCCCAGACCCTGGCCCGCCTGGCCCTGGAACCCGGCCTGGCCGCCGAGCTCTCGGCAAGGGGCCTGGCCCGCGCCGCCGCCATGGGCGGCCCCCAGGACATGGCCCAGGCCTACCTGGACCTCCTGGACGAGGCCCTGCGCGGCCTGGGTGCGCAGAGCCACGCCCTGGACGGCATCGCCGGCGGGCGGGTCAGCGGCCCCGTCTTCGCCGCCTTCGGCCCCGCCTCCGGCAGACAGTGGATCGAGGCGCGCTTCGTCAACCACGGCCCCGAGCCCGTGGCCGTGCGCGCCAGCCTGGACGGCAAGCCCCTGCCCGTCCCCGCGACCCTCGCGCCCGGCGCGAGCCTGGACATCCGCCGCCTCGCCAGCCCCTACGGCGGCTGCCTGGACATCGCCTTCGAGAACCCCCGCGACGTGCGCTGCGATCGCCTGGCCCTCGCCGGGTCCCATCCCCTCGATCTCCTGGAGACCCCATGCCGACCCTGAGCGTCGTCACCCCCAGTTTCAACCAGGGCCGCTTCATCGGCCGCACCATCGACTCCGTGCTCTCCCAGGGCGTGGACCTGGAATACGTGATCATGGACGGCGGCTCCTGCGACGAGACCGCCGACGTGGCCAGGGCCTACGAAGGACGCCTCCTTTTCGTCTCCGAACGCGACAAGGGCCAGACCGACGCCCTCAACAAGGGCATCGCCGTCACCTCCGGCGAGATCATCGGCTGGCTCAACTCCGACGACGTGTACTACCCCGGCGCGCTGCGCGCCGTGCTGGACCACTTCGCCGCGCACCCCGAGTGCGACGTGCTCTACGGCCAGGCCGACCACATCGACGAGCACGACGCCTTCATCGAGGAATATCCCGTCGAACCCTTCGACCTCACGGCCCTGGAGGAGCGCTGCATCATCTGCCAGCCCGCGCTCTTCTTCCGACGCCGCGTCGTCGGCCGCTTCGGGCTCCCCGACGTGAACCTGCGCTATTGCATGGACTACGAATTCTGGCTGCGCCTGGGCCTGGCCGGGGCGCGCTTCCACCACCTGCCCGTGAAGCTCGCGGGCTCGCGCTTCTACCCCGACACCAAGACCCTGGGCCAGCGCCTCCCCGTGCACACCGAAATCAACCGTATGCTCGCCGACACCCTTGGCCGGGTCCCCGACCGCTGGCTCTGCAACTGGGCCCACACCCTCCTGCGCGACACCATGGGCTTCGACCCCGCCAGGCGGTACACCACCGCCCTCATCGCTGCGGCGGCGCTGGGCGCCAGCCTGCGCTGGAACCGGACGATCCCCGCCAGCCTGTGGCGGACGGTGAAGTCGTGGTTGTGAGCGCGAGAAGAAGGGAGAAGAGGCCTCCGGCGGGCAAAGAGGGCTCCGCCCTCTCTGCACTCTCCCGCCAGGGGGAGAGCCTCCCCCTGGACCCGGCGGTTGCTTCGCGTCGGCGGCTGTCTGCTGCTTGCGCCTGGTCGTCTCCGGCGTGCCTGGTGAAGCCCGCGCAGCAATTGCGGGTCCAGGGGGGGCCCCCCCCTGGCGGGTGCAGGGCGGAGCCCTGGCGGGTGCAGGGCAGCGCCCTGCCGGGTCCGGGCGGAGCCCGGCGGGGTCCGGGGCGGAGCCCCGTTCTCCGGGGGCGCGCATGCTGGTAGGCTTCGACGTCAGCCAGACGGGTGCGGGCAAGGCCGGTTGCGGTTACCTGGCGCACGGGCTGGTGCACGCCTTGGCGGCGCGCGGGGTGCGTTTCGTGTTCTATCCGCACTTCGGGGACCTCTACTGGGAGCCCCGGCCCGGGGCGTGTTCGTGTCCTGGCGAGGGGCGGCGTGGTCCGACGTTCCGCTGGTTCGAGCGCAGCAAGCGTTTCTGGCGCGAACCGCCCGAGGATTTCGAGGCGCGCCTGGGCGGGCCGGACGTGGTGCATTCCAACAATTTCTTTTGTCCCGTGGGGTTGAAGCGAGCGCGGCAGGTTTATACGTTGTACGACCTGTCGTTCCTGGAGAACCCGGGCTGGACCACGGAGCAGAACCGGGTGGGGTGCCTGGACGGGGTGTTTGGGGCGAGCCTGCGCGCGGACTGGATCGTTTCGATCTCGCGGGCGAGCCTGGAACATTTTCTGCGGGTGTTCCCGCACTATCCCCGGGAGCGCACGTCGGTGATGCATCTTGCGAGCCGGTTCGGTCTCGGGAGCGCCATGCGTGTCCCGGCGCGCCTGAAGGGCGTGGAGCCTGGGAAGTTCTGGCTGTGCGTGGGCACCATTGAGCCGCGCAAGAACCAGGAGCGGCTCTTCGAGGCCTTGGCGCGCCTGGGCGGGAAGCGGCCGTTGGTGCTGGCGGGCGGCCGTGGCTGGCTGATGGACGAGATGGGCCGCAAGGTGAACGCCCTGGGCCTGGCCTCGCGGGTGAAGCTTACGGGGTATGTGGACGACGCGGAGCTGGCGTGGCTCTACGCCAACTGTTTCGGGTTCGTGTACCCTTCGTTGTTCGAGGGGTTCGGGTTGCCGGTGCTGGAGGCCATGAGCCTGGGCGCGCCGGTGATCACGTCGGGGGTGTCGAGCCTGCCGGAGGTGGCGGGGGACGCGGCGCTGCTGGTGGACCCGCTGGACGCCGGGTCCATTGCGGCGGCCATGGCGCGCCTGGAGTCCGACGAGGTGCTGCGCCGGGAGCTTTCGCGCCGGGGCGAGGCGCAGGCGGCCCGCTTCAGCTGGGACGCCGCAGCCGGGGTGGCGCTGGAGGCGTACGGGCGCGTGCTGGAGCTGCCCCTCCTGGGGTCGTGAGCGGCGCGCGCGGCTTGACACGGCAGGAGCGGGGTCATAATTAGGCCTGTTCGCGCACGATTCCATCCCCCAACGCATCATTCTCCAAAGGAGTCCCCCATATGGCGTACGACATCCGCCTCGTGAAGCTCATCAACGGCGAGACCGTGCTCGGCAAGTACGACGAAGAGACCCAGGGCCTGAAGGACGTGGCCATCCTCCAGTCCGTGCCCACCCAGCAGGGCGTGCAGATGCTGCTCCTGCCCTTCGGCTATCCCTTCGAGACCGAGATCGGCGGGGCCGTGAAGGGAGAGCACATCCTCTACAATTTCAAGACGTTCCCCGAGGAACTCAAGAACAAGTACCTGGAGGCCACCTCCAACCTGACCATCTCCTCGGCCCGCGACCTGAACATGCTCAACAAGATGGCCCCCGCGGGCGGCAAGAGCGGCTCCGGGCTGATCCTGAAGTAGTTCCCGAGCGGGGGGCGCGCAGCGTTCCCCAGCTTTTTTGGGCGTCCGGCCCGGGGGTGTTTTTGATGCGGCCTTGGCCGCCGCAACGCCCCGAGACGGGAATCTCCGGACTTGTTTTCCCCGTCCGTCGACCGGATGGCCCCAGCGCTCTCCGGCGGGTTCCCGCGCGCGGCAACCCGCCGGAGAGCGCGTCGCGCCGGGGAGTTCAGCTCCGTGCCGGGCGCCGTCCGGCCCACCATCGCGCCGATCGTCCGCTCCCGGGACGCCAACCCTCTCAACCAAGGCCGGGCCTTCCCGGCGACCATCCATCATGCGACGCATCCTGCGCCTTCTCCCCAAGCCCAGCCATTTCGCCGGGGCCGAGTGGGGCGCGGTCCGCAAGGACCCTGCCTCCGTCTCGGTCCGCGTGGCCCTCGCCTTCCCCGACATGTACGAGGTGGGCATGAGCTACCTGGGCCAGAAGATCCTCTCCGAGGCCGTGAACCGCCGCCCGCGCCTCTGGGCCGAGCGCGTCTACGCCCCCTCGCGGGAGGCGGCACAGGTGCTGCGCGAGCACGCCGAGCCCCTGTGCACCCTGGAGTCCGACACGCCCCTGGCGGAGCTGGACGCCGTGGCGTTCCACATCACGCACGAGCTGTGCTACACCAACGTGCTCTACATGCTGGACCTCGCGGGCATCCCCCTGCGCGCGGACCAGCGCGGGGCGGAGCATCCGCTGATCCTGGCGGGCGGCGGCTGCGCCTTCAACGCCGAGCCCCTGGCCCCCTTCGTGGACGCCATGGTCCTGGGCGACGGCGAGGAGGCACTGCCCGAGGTGCTGGAAGCCATCGGCCGGGCCAGGGAGCAGGGGCTGGACCGCCTGGGCCTCCTGCACGCGCTGCGCGCCGTCCGGGGCGTCTACGTGCCCGCGTTCTTCGAGGGCTCCAAGCCCCTAGTGGAGGGCTACGGGCGCGTGGAGAAGGCCGTGGTGGCCGACCTGGACCAGGCCCCGTTCCCGCTGCTGCCCGCCGTGTCCTGCGGCCAGGCCGTGCACGACCGCATGAGCCTGGAGATCGCCCGGGGCTGCACGCGCGGCTGCCGTTTCTGCCAGGCGGGCATGATCTACCGCCCCGTGCGCGAGCGCAGCCTGCCGGAACTCGGGCGCATCGCCGGGGAAGGGCTGGCGGCCTCCGGCTACGAGGAATTGTCCTTCCTTTCGCTCTCCACGGGGGATTTCTCGGCCCTGGAGAGCCTCTTCGAGCAGTCGGCCCAGCGCTGCCTGGCCGACCAGGTGGCCATCAGCCTGCCCTCCCTGCGCGCGGGCACGCTCTCGCCGCGCATGCTGGGGCTCATGGCGAAGCTGCGGCGCACCGGCGCCACGGTGGCCCCCGAGGCGGGCAGCGAGCGCCTGCGCCGCGTGATCAACAAGGGCATCACCGAGGAAGACATCCTGGCGCACGCCGAACGGCTCTTCGCGGCCGGGTGGCAGTCGGTGAAACTCTATTTCATGATCGGCCTGCCCACCGAGACCGACGAGGACCTGGAAGCCCTGGCCGACCTGGCCGTGAAGGTGCTCGGCCGCGCCCCGCGCGGGGCCAAGCGCCTCCAGGTGACGGTGGCCGTCTCCACCTTCGTGCCCAAGGCCCACACGCCCTTCCAGTGGGAGGCCCAGATCGGGCGCGAGGAGACCGAGCGCCGCCTGGGGCTCATCAAGGCGCGCATCGCGCCCTACAAGCGCATCTCCATAAAATGGCACGAGCCGCGCATGAGCTGGCTTGAGGGCGTGTTCTCCCGGGGCGGGCGCGAGCTGGCCCCGGCCGTGGAGCGCGCCTACGCCCTGGGCGCGACCTTCTCCAGCTGGGTGGAGCACCTGGACCTGGACCCCTGGGAACAGGCCTTCCGGGAATGCGGCATCGACGCGGGCGCTTACCTGGACGCCCGCCCCCTGGACGCCCCCCTGCCGTGGGACCACCTGGGCTGCGGCGTCACCCGGCGTCACCTGCTGGGCGAGCGCGAGCGCGCCCTGGCGGAAAAGGCCACGCCGGACTGCCGCTACGGCGACTGCGTGCGCTGCGGGGCCTGCCCATCCCTCTGCGGCGACGAGCAGGACGCCTCGGGCGTGCGCCCAAGGCTCAACCGGGGCGAGCCCGAGTGGAAGGCTTCCATGGAGCAATCCCGCGAGGAACCTGCCGGAGAGCCCCGGGAGGACGCCCCGGATGCGTCCGCGGGTGCGCAGGAGGGCGGCGGGAACGCGGCCTCCCCCAGGCCCCAGGCGCGCGAGGAGCTCACGCGGCGCGCGGCCCACTACCGCGTGTGGTTCTCCAAGACCGGCCCGGCGGCATACCTGAGCCAGCTGGAGCTGGCCAGCGTGCTGGAGCGCGCGCTCAGGCGCTCGGGGCTCAAGCCGTCGTTCTCGGCGGGGTTCCACCCCATGCCCATGATCACCTTCGGCTGGGCCCTGCCCGTGGGCGTGGAGAGCCGGGAGGAGTGGTTCGCGCTCTTCCTGCGTGAGCCCGCGCTGCCAGGCGCCGTGTCGGAAAAGCTCGGGGCCGCGCTGCCCGAGGGACTCAAGATCCTGCGGACCGATCCGCTGGGCATGGGCAAGAAGGTGGCCCAGCCCGTGGCCGAGGAATTCCGTCTGGCCTACCACCTGCCCGAGGCGGAGCGGGCAACGCGCGTGGCCCAGTGGCGGGACTTCCTGGCTGCCGGACACTTCCCCTGGTACAGCGTGACCAAGCGCGGCGCGCGCACCATGGACATCCGCCCCCTGGTGACGGGTCTCACCGAGCGTCAGGACGCGGAACTGTCCATCGTCTTCTCCTGGCGCGACAACCGCTACGCGAGCCCCCTCAAGCTGGTGTGCGCGGTGAACGAGGGGCTCTCGCTCAAGGACTTCTCGCTCACCAAGGTGCGCCAGATCTTCGAGGGGCCGGACGCCCCCCTGTCCCGGGGCTGACGCGCGCCAGGAGGCTGCCGGATCCCGCGGGGAGCTGGGCGCGCGGTCCCGGGGGGCTTCAGTCAAGGCAGGCGGTTTCCCTGGCCAGCGGCAGGGCGATGACGAAACGCGCTCCGCCCTTCTCGGCGTTCTCCACGCGGATGGTGCCGCCGTGGTTGCGCGTGACGATGAAGTAGGAGACCGAGAGCCCGAGCCCAGTGCCTTCTCCGGGGGGCTTGGTGGTGAAGAAGGGTTCGAACACCTTGCGCAGGTTGGCCGGGTCGATACCGGGGCCGTTGTCCTCCACTTCGATGACGGCGTGGCCGCCCTCGCGGCGAAGTCCCAGGCGGATGCGCGGTTGTCCGTCCGCCGGGGGGTGGGCGAAGATCGCCTGGGCCGCGTTGCGCAACAGGTTCACCACCACCTGCTCGATCTCCATGGGCGAGCAGGGCGTGGGAGGCACGCCGGGGGCGTAGTCGCGCACGATCTCCACCTGCTTGAAGTCGAATTTGCGCTTGAGGTCGTAGTCGGTGGAGGCCAGTTCCAAGCTGCGGTCCAGCAGTTCCGTCAGGTTCACGGGGGTGGACTGCTCCTGGGCGCGCCGGGTGAAGGAGAGCATGTTGGCCACGATGCGCGCCGCGCGCTCGCCTGATTCCCGGATGCCCGTCAGGAAATCGAGGATTTCCCTGTCTTCCACGTAGCGCCGCACGGCCTCCAGGGGGCACCCGGCCTTCCGGGCGGCCGCCTGGTTGGCCGGAAGGTCCGGCGAGAGGCGTCGGGAGATGTTCTGCACGCCCTGGAGCACCCCTGCCAGGGGGTTGTTGATCTCGTGGGCCATGCCCGCCGCCAGACCGCCCAGGGACATCATCTTCTCGGTTTGGAGGATGAGCTTTTCCATGCGCGTCTTGGCTGTCACGTCGTCGAGGCGGATCACCGCGCCGGGCGTTGAGCCGGTGGAGGCGGGGAACACCAGCACGTCTTCCTGGCGCTGTTCGCCATCGTGTTCGTAGGCCTGGCTGTCCAGGGAGACGGGCTTGTTCTCGCGCATGGCGGTGCGCACGGCCTCCAGGTGCGCTCCCAGGCGCGGCAGAACCTCATCGAAGCGCCTGCCCAGCAGGGACTCGGCGGGCAGGCCCGTGGCGGCCAGCGCGCCCTTGTTGCAGTGGGTGACGTGCAGCGCCTCGTCCACGCCGATCACCACCGAGGGCATGGAGTCCAGGATGTTCTGGATGAAGGCGTGCGCTGCCAGCAGGCGCTCCTCGGCGCGGGTGCGCTCGGTGATGTCCTCCAGGATGCCGTCGTAGTGCAGGAACCGGCCGTGCCCGTCCTGGGCGGCGCGCACGTGGATCAGGCCCTGGCGCACGTCGCCGTCGGCGCGGCGGAAGGGGAAACGGAAGTTGGAGACCTGGCCCAGCCGGGCCACGGCGTTCAGGAGCCGGTCGCGGTCGCAGGCGCGCAGGTACATTTGGGAGCCCAGGTCGGTGATGGAGGCCACCAGGTCGTCGGGCGACTCGTAGCCCAGGATGCGTGCCATGGCCGAGTTGGCCGAGATGAGGCGTCCGTCGGGCAGGGAACGGAAGATGCCCGCCAGGGCGTTCTCGTAGAGGTCGCGGTAGCGGCTTTCGGCCTCGGCCAGTCCATGCCGGGAGGCGGCCAGGGCCTCATAGCGCTCGCGCAGCTTGCGCACCATCACCACGATGGAGCTCGAGAGGCTTTCCACCTCGCGCGGCAGCGCGCCAACGGGCGGCAGGGCGTCGGCGTCCTCGCTGGAGCTCACGTGCGCGGCGTAGTTCTCCACGGCCTTGAGCGGGCGCACCACCAGCCGGTCCAGCACGATGTGCAAAAGACCCACCACGAGCAGGTTCATGAGCACGATGCCCAGGAGCATCTTGAGCATGAGCCCGCGCAACGTCTCGATCACGTGGGTGTCCGTGGCGTGGACGTCCACGCTGCCGATGAGGCGCCCGTTGTAGGTGATGGGCTGGAAAACGTGTATCTCGCCCAGGGGCGGTTCGTCTCCGGAGGCGTCCCGCAGCTCGCCCTGGGCGTCGCGGCGTCGCACCACCACCGCGCTCCCGGTGACCGAATCGTGCACCGCCACCGCGACCACGGCCCGGTCCTGCAGGGCGTTGTCCACGATCTTTCGGGTGAGGTCCTCCTGGAAGTTCCAGATGGGCAGGGCCAGGGCCGAGGCCAGCTGGCGCGCCGTGGACTCCACCGATTCGCGCAGCCCGCGCAGGTGCGTGTTGCGCTGGGCGAGGTAGTCCGCCGCGCCCACGGACACGAGCACCGTGGTGACCACGGAGAACAGCGTGAGGCTGATCAGTCGCGAAAGCGGCGGCTTGTAACGCAGCATGGCCCGGCCCGGTTGAGATGGATTCGCCACGGACGACTCCAAGTCTTACTAGGCTACGCGACGAGCGGAAAATGATCAAGGCCGGGCGCGGAAGGGACCATCGATCCGTCGATTCCCTGGCGGCGCGGGCGGCTTTGGGGTATGGGGATGGGGCGGCAATGCGCCGCTACCCGTCCCCCCAGGGAGTTCCCATGATGCGCAGGCTCTTCGTCGTGCTTTTCGTGGCGGTCGCCGTGGCCGCAGGTTTCGTGCTCCACGACCGGCTCCAGCGGACACCGGCGACCACGCCGCCGCAGGAGCAGGCCGCGCCCGCTCCCGCCCCCCAGGCTCCGGCCTCTCTGGTCCCGGCCGAAGCCCCAGCCTCGCCTCCCGCCGCACAGGCGGACGCCGCGCCCGTCCCGGCGCTTGCGGCCCCGGACATCCCCCCCGTGGTCGACGGCCGCATCCTGGCCAAACTGCCCAACGGGCTCACCGTGCTCATCCAGGAGGACCACCGCTTCCCCCTGGTGGCCCAGCGCCTCTACGTGCGCGCCGGGTCCGCCTACGAAACCCCCGGCCAGGAAGGCCTGAGCCACCTCCTCGAACACATGGCCTTCAACTCCACCGGCAAGCGCCCCAAGGGCGGCGCGGCCCGGGACATCGAAGCCGCCGGGGGCGACGCCAACGCCGCCACCAGTTTCGACTACACCCAGTACATGGCCAACCTCCCGGCCGCCGCCTGGAAGATGGGCCTGGACGTGCTCCAGGACATGGTCTGGAACGCCGCCTTCAACCCCGAGGAACTGGAACAGGAAAAGAAGGTGGTGATCGCCGAACTGGAGCGGGGACAGGACGAACCCGGCCAGCGCCTTTTCCAGATGAGCCAGGCACAGGTCTGGAAGGGCATGGGCTACGCCCATCCCATCATCGGCACGCGCGAAACCGTCCAGGCCGCCACGCCCGAGAGCCTGCGCGCCTATGTGCGCCGCCTCTACCAGCCCCAGTCCATGCTCCTGGTGGTGGTGGGCGACGTGGACGCCCGCGAGGCCTACAGCGAGGCCGCCCGGCTCTTCGGAACGCAGGCCAACGACCGCGACGCCCTCCCGCCCCCCACCGCCGACATGCCCCCCAACGCCGCAGGACCCACCTCCAACGCCGCCGCCTTGGACCTGCGCAAAGCCAGCCTGCGCCTGAGCTTCGCCGTGCCCGGCATGCACTCCGCCAAGGACGGCCCACTGGAAGTGCTCTGCGACATCCTGGGCGGCGGGCGCACGTCGCGGCTGCACCGCAAGCTCGTCTACGACCTCCAGCTCGCCGACTCCGTGAGCGTGGGGGCCATCACCCTGGAGCGCGGCGGCATGCTCTCCGTGGACGCCACCCTGGACCCCGCCAAGCTCCCCGAATTCTGGCGGGCCCTCGTGACCGAGCTGGCCGCCCTGAAGGCCTCCGACTTCACGGCGGAGGAAATGGACCGCGCCCGCCTGGGCATCGAGGATTCCCTCCTGCGCGCCCGCGAAACCCTCTCCGGCCTTGCCAGCAAGCTCGCCTACTACCACTTCTTCGGCTTCGGAGACCCCGGCGAGGCCAACGCCGTCTACGCCGTGCGCAACACCGATCCCGCCGAACTCCAGGGACTCATCGACACCTACCTCAACCCCGCCAACGCCAGCCTCTCGCTGCTCCTGCCCGGAAAGGACCAGGGCGAGGCCCGCGAAGCGGCCCAACGCTTCGTCGCAGCCCTGGCCGCCGCCTGGCCCAAGCCCGCCCCGGCCGCCGCCAAGGACCCCGACGCCAAGTCGACAGGCGTCGAGGTGATCGAACTGGGGCAGGGCCGCACCCTCGTGCTCCTGCCCGACCCCACCATGCCCTACGCCTCCGTGGCCCTCTCCTGGCGCGGCGGAGACGCCCTGCTCACGCCCGGGCAGCAGGGTCTGGGCGAACTCACGGCCAAGGCCCTCACGCGCTCCACCCTCAAACGCTCCACCCACCAGCTGGAAGACGACCTGGCCGACCGCGCCGCCAGCCTCGCCGCCACCTCCGGCCGCGACGGCTTCACAGTGAGCGCCAGCTACCCCGCGCGCTTCTCCAAGGACGTGCTGGAAATCCTGGCGGAAGCCATTCTGGAACCCGCCTTCGCGCCGGACGAGATCGAACGCGCCGCCAAACTCCAGCTCGCCCAGATCGCTCAGGCCCAGGACCGCCCCATGAGCCTGGCCTTCCGCCACCTCTTCCCCTACCTCTACCCGGGGAGCCACTACGGCTACCTGCGCGCGGGAACCCCCGAGGCCGTGGCCGCCTTCACCCCGGAAGACGCCCGCGCCTACTGGGAGGCCCAGCGCGCGCTGCCCTGGACCATGGCCGTCTGCGGCGTCTTCGACCGCCAGGAAATCCTCGAACTGGCCCAACGAATTGGCGCCACCCCCGCCACCGCCGCCCCCGGCTTTACCCAGCCCGCCTGGACCGGCGAAAAACAGCTCGCGCTCAACCTCCCGGGACGCAACCAGACGCACATCCTGCGCGTCTACCCCGTGCCCGGCAGAACCAGCCCCGACTCCCCGGCCCTGGAACTGCTCAAGACCGCCCTGGCCGGGCAGGGCGGGCTGCTCTTCAAGGACCTGCGCGACAACCAGGGCCTGGGCTACTCCGTCACCGCCTTCCTCTGGCAGGCCCAGGAGACCGGCTTCCTGGCCTTCTACATCGGCACCACCCCGGAGAAACGCCAGCAGGCCCTCGACGGCTTCGACCGCATCGCACGCGACATCGCCGCGCAACCCCTGCCCCTCGAACTGCTGCAACGCGCCATGAACTCCCTGGAAGGAGACTACTACCAGGACCGCCAAAGCCTCTCCAGCCGCAGCCACGAAGCCGCCGGAAACCTGGCCTTCGGACTGCCGCTCGACTACGAGCGCGAACTGCTCGCCAAGGCGCGCCAACTGGGTCCCGAAGACGTGCGCAAACTCGCCGCCCAGGTGCTCGACCCGGAGAAAGCCCGCCTGCTGGTCATCGAACCCTGAGGTCGCAGGGGCCGCGCGGCCAGGACGAAGCCAGGCAGGGCTCCGCCCTGCACCCTGGAGAGGGCGCTGCCCTCTCCAGACCTCTCCCGCCAGGGGGGAGCCCCCCCTGGACCCGGCAATTGCTTCGCGGGCTTCACCGGGTATGCCGTCGTGTCCCGGCCCTGTGTGCCCCTGCGCGCGCACCTCTCGGCGGATCGTCTTCCAATCGGTCCGGCGAGAGGTCGCGCGCAGGGGCACACAGGGCCGGAACGCCCGCACAGCAGCAGACACCCGCCGGGAACGCGCTCAAAGCAGCGCTCATCCCTGCCGGATCGCACGCCGTCGCGAAGCGGAAAGGGATTCCAAAGGGCGCAGCCCTTTGGCCGCCGGAGGCATATTCTCCGACAGCCCACGCCTTCGCGCCGCCACGCGGGCGAGCGGCCGCTAGTAGTAGTTGCGCAGCTTGAGTTCCAGGGGGTGCGGGCGCAGGTAGGTCTGGCGGGCGAGGTATTCCACGCCGTGGCGGCGCACGTGGTGGTTGATGAGGGTGACGGGGACGATGAGGGGCGTGAGGCCCCGGCGGTAGTCCTCGATGACTTCCGCCAGTTCCTGTCGTTCGTCCTGGGTGGTGGTTTTGCGGAAGTATCCGGCCATGTGCTGGAGCACGTTCACGTGGCGGGCCACGGTGGCGGGTTTGGCCATGGCGGCCAGGAGCATGGCTTCGTAGCGGTCGGGGGCGTCGGGCAGGGAGGCGGCCTGGGCCACGAGCCGTCCCATGTCCTTGGCCAGGGCGGGGGAGTGGGCCATGGCCAGGAGCTTGTGGCGGGCGTGGAAGTCGATCAGGGCTGCGGTGTCCGCGCCGCGGGCCAGGGTGTCGCGCCAGGCGCGCAGCACGAAGAGGCGTTCGATGAAGTTTTCGCGCAGCCTGGGGTCGCTCAGGCGGCCTTCCTCCTCCACGGGAATCAGGGGGAAGCGTTCCATGAAGGCCCTGGCGAAGAGGCCGACGCCTGTGTGCGCGGGCATGCCTCCCTTTTCCGGGTAGACCTTCACCCGCGCCATGCCGGAGGAGGGCGAGCGGCTCTTGAAGACGAAGCCGCAGAGGTTTTCCCCGGCCAGTTCCTCCACGCGGCGCGCGGCCCAGGCGCGCATGGTCTCCGTGAGGTCGCGTCCGGAGCGGATGGTCACGAGCCGGGGCGCGGCGGGGTCTCCCACCAAGCGCATGGCCTCGCGGGGCGTGCCGAAGCCCGCCTCCACCTCGGGGCACACGGGCACGAATTCCACGTAGCGTCCCAGTTCGCCGGTGATCCAGCGGTCGTGCTTGTGGCCGCCGTCGAAGCGCACGGGGTTGCCCAGCAGGCAGGAGCTGACGCCCAGGCGCATGGGGGCCTCGGCGCGGACGGCGGCGGGAGCGGGAGTGGAGTTGGTGGTCTTCATGACCGGGCACTCTAGCGCCGTCGGGGCGCGATGTCGAACGTCGGGAGCGCCAAAGCGGGAGAAAGGTTGCGGCGAAGCCGATTTCGTGGCTCACTGCGCGGGCGGCGTCGCGCCGCCGATCCAGCAGGAGGAGCCGCATGAGCGAATACGTCCTCGCACTCGACCAGGGCACCACCAGTTCCCGGGCCATCCTCTTCAACCGCGAGGGGGACATCCGCCAGATCACGGCCAGGGAGTTCACCCAGATCTACCCGCAGCCCGGCCGGGTGGAGCACAATCCCTACGAGCTTTTCGACACCCAGGCCTGGGTGATGGCCGAGTGCCTGCGCCAGGCCGGTGTGGGGGCCGGGGAGGTGGCCGCCCTGGGCATAACCAACCAGCGCGAGACCACCGTGGTCTGGGACAGGGCGACCGGCGCGCCCGTGCACAACGCCATCGTCTGGCAGGACAGGCGCACGGCTGGGTTCTGCGACGAGCTCAAGGCGCGCGGGCTCGACGGGGTGTTCCGGGACAAGACGGGCCTGGTGCTCGACGCCTACTTCTCGGGGACCAAGGTCCGCTGGATCCTGGACAACGTGCCCGGGGCCAGGGCCAGGGCGCAAGAGGGCGGGCTGGCCTTCGGCACGGTGGACTCCTGGCTCGTCTGGAACCTGACCAAGGGGGCGGCGCACGTCACGGACGAGTCCAACGCCAGCCGGACGCTGCTCTTCGACATCCGCGCGGGCGCGTGGGACGAGGAGCTGCTGGACATCCTGGGCGTGCCCGCCTCCATGCTGCCCCGGGTGGCGCGTTCCTCCGAGGTGGTGGGCGAGGCGCACCCGGAGTTCCTGGGCAGGCCCCTGCCCATCGCGGGCATGGCCGGGGACCAGCAGGCCGCCACGTTCGGCAACGCCTGTCTCCGGGCGGGCATGGCCAAGAACACCTACGGCACGGGCTGCTTCATGCTGCTCAACACCGGCGACAACGCCCGGCGCAGCGGGAACAACCTGCTCACCACCACGGCATGGTCTCTCTCCGGGGGGCGCTCCTACGCCCTGGAGGGCAGCGTGTTCATGGCGGGCGCGGTGGTGCAGTGGCTGCGCGACGGCCTGGGCATCCTCCGGGAGGCCCGCGAGGTGGAGGAGCTGGCGCTCTCCGTGCCGGACAACGGCGGCGTGGTGCTTGTCCCCGCCTTCGCGGGGCTGGGCGCGCCCCACTGGGACCAGTACGCCCGGGGGGCCATGGTCGGGCTCACGCGCGGGGCCACCAAGGCCCACGTGGCGCGCGCCGCCCTGGAGTCCATCGCCCTGCAGACCCTGGACATCATGGAATGCATGGAGAAGGACGCGGGCGTAACGCTGCACGCGCTGCGTGTGGACGGCGGCGCGAGCCGCAACAAC
The DNA here is from genome assembly GCF_013019105.1 of Fundidesulfovibrio magnetotacticus. Taxonomy (NCBI): domain Bacteria; kingdom Pseudomonadati; phylum Thermodesulfobacteriota; class Desulfovibrionia; order Desulfovibrionales; family Desulfovibrionaceae; genus Fundidesulfovibrio; species Fundidesulfovibrio magnetotacticus. Next base: position 483,854 of record NZ_BLTE01000001.1, on the reverse strand, counting down.
CTGCTCATGCAGCTTCAGGCCGACGTGCTGGGCGCGCCGGTGGAGCGCCCCCGCGTGACGGAGACCACGGCCCTGGGCGCGGCCTTCCTGGCCGGGCTGGCCGTGGGCTTCTGGAGCGATCTTGAAGAGTTGGAATCTCTGTGGCGGCTCGACAGGCGCTTCGAGCCCGCCATGTCCCGGGCCGGGCGCGACGCCCTGGTGGGCGAATGGCGGCGCGCCGTGGAACGGGCCAAGGGCTGGGCCAGGGAGTAGCCCGGACGCGCGCGGGCTGATGACGGGGGCCGCCTCCCGCGAGGGGCCTCGGCGTCCGACAAGCCCCGTTGCGGGGTTTGCGGGAGCCGCGCGCGCTCAGCCCGCGAAAAGGGGCAGGGTGACCACGCAGCGCGTGCCCTCGTCCTCCAGGGGGGCCAGGGTGACGTTGCCGAAGTACTTGCTGGCGATCACGCGGGCCATGGGCAGCCCGAAGCCCGTGGCCGTGGGCTGGGTGGAGTGGAAGGGGCTGAAGGCCTGGCCCGTCTTGGACTGGTCGAAGCGGATGCCGTTGTTGGTGATGACGACGGTGGCGAAACCGCCCTGGGCCTGGGCGGGGTAGGCTTTCACGGCCACGCGCGGGTCGTGGCGGTCGGCGTACTGGAAGGCGTTGTCCAGCAGGCAGGCGAAGAGCACGCAGAGTTCCATGGGGTCGCCCGAGAGCACGGCGGCGGCGGGGTCGATCTCTCGCGCGAGGGGCGCCAGGGGCAGGGTGCTGGCGGCGGCGAGCTTTTCCAGGGCGCGGTCCAGCACGGCGTCCAGTTCCGCGCGGCGGAACGAGGCCTGCTGGGTGGTGATGTCCATGTAGGCGTTCACGTTTTTGGCCATGCGCTCCAGGCGCTGGGCCTCGGCGAGGATGGTCCCGGCTGCCTCGCGCTCCGGCCCGTCCTCCGGGTGCAGGCGCAGGAGCTTGCGGGCCGCGCCGCCGATCACGGAGACGGGGTTGCGCACCTGGTGGGAGATGCCCTGGATCACCTCCAGCTCGCACTGGGTGGCGTAGGTGACGAAGGCGTCGGTCTCCACGAGCATGGAGAAGTCCACGGCGCGGTCCAGGGCGGTGAGGGCGGTGGTGCGCTCCTCCAGGGGCAGGGCCGTGACGGCGATCTCGTGCAGGAAGGCCCGGGCGATGTTGTAGGCCAGGGTGACGTAGCGGTGATCGATGTTGTGGATCACGTGGGCCTGGCCGCTCTTCCAGACGTGGGCCATGAAGTCCTCGCCCACCCCGGAGGTGAAAAGGATGCCGAACCAGCTGCGCCAGTTGGCGTTGAGCTTGCCGGTGGGCTGGTTTTCCAGGATGATGCGCAACTGGGCGCGGGAGCGCACGAAGCCCTCCACCTTGTCCGCCAGTTCGGCGGTGCGCGGCAGGAAGATGTCGGCCCACCGCGTGAGGGGGTTGGCCTCGGGCGTGTCGGAGAGGCCCAGGAGTTCGCGGAACTGGCGCAGCCGGTCCTGCGGCGGGGGGAGAAAGGCCATGGGGTCTCCTTGCGTTGACGGGTGGAAGAGGCTACTGACGCTGGCTTACCGTATTTCGTGGAGATGGGAAAGACGACATGGGCGAGTGCCGTATCCGTTGGCTTCTGCTGGACTATGGCGGCGTGGTGGCCGAAGAGGGCTTCGCGCTGGGGCTTCGCGCCCTGGCGCGCGAACTGGAGCGCGACGAGGCCCACCTCTGGCGCGAAGGCCTGCGCGCCGTATGGGACTCGGGCTACGTGACCGGCCGCGCCGGTGAGGCCGATTTCTGGAGGCTCTTCAAGGAGCGCTCCGGGCTCGATGGCGACGAGGCCCGCTGGCGCGAGGACATCCTCTCGCGCTTCGTGGTGCGCCCGCGCATGCTGGAGCTGGCAGACCGCTTCCGCGCCCAGGGGCGCACGGCGGCCGTGCTCTCCGACCAGACCGACTGGCTGGAGCGCCTGGACGCCGCTCAGGGCTTCTCCCGGCATTTCGACGCCGTGTTCAACAGCTGGCGGCACGGCATGACCAAGCAGGAGCCCGCCTATTTCCTGCTGGCCCTGGAGCGCCTTGGCGCGGAGCCGGGCCGGACGCTCTTCGTGGACGACAATCCCGGCAACGTGGAGCGCGCCCGCGCCCTGGGCATGGGGGCCATCCTCTACGTGGACCAGCCGGGCTTCGAGCGCGAGCTTGCGGCCTACTGCCCCGGGCTCCTGGACTGAACAAGACCATCAAAGGATCACGACGATCATGCGCAAACCTTCCGTATCGCTCACGCCCGAGGGCTGGCCCTCCATTCTCCTGGCCGGATCGGCCACCCTGGTCTTCGCCCTGCTGGGCTGGGCCGTGCCCGCCGTGCTGGGCCTGGCGGTCCTGGCGCTGCTGCTGAACTTTTTCCGCGACCCCGAGCGCTTCGTCCCCGCCGACCCGGGCGTGGCCGTGGCCCCGGCCGACGGCCGCGTGATCAAGGTGACCCGCGCCGCGGACCCCCTGAGCGGCGAGGAGCGCACGGTGGTGTGCATCTTCATGAACGTGTTCAACGTGCACGTGAACAGGGCCTGCGTGGCCGGGCGCGTGAGCGCCATGCGCTACTGGGAGGGCAAGTTCATCAACGCGAGCTTCGACAAGGCCTCCGAGGACAACGAGCGCCTGGGCGTGCAGCTGGCCGACGAATCCGGCGACCGCTGGACCATGGTGCAGATCGCCGGGCTCATCGCGCGGCGCATCATCCCCTGGGCCGAAACGGGCGACCACCTGAAGCGCGGCCAGCGCTACGGCATGATCAAGTTCGGCTCGCGCGTGGACGTGTACCTGCCCGAGGGCTGGGAGCCCGCGGTGGAGAAGGGCGCGCGCACGGCGGCCGGGCAGACGGTGATCGCCAAAAAGGCGTAGCCTCGCACGGGCGGGACAGAACGCGGGGGGATGCTTGCGCGACGTCGCGATACAGGGGATGTCCCTCTTGGGTTGGCAGTCCGGTTCCATTGACGCTATGGCATGAACGGCGATGCGGCCGCACGCCGGGGGAGGCAGCTTGGGATACGTGGAGAAGAATCTCCTGGCCGGTGAGAGCATCGTCTACCGCGCCAATGTGCATTGGGTCGTCTTCGCCTGGCCTGGCCTGTGGCTGGCCCTTGCGGCCGCGCTCTTCACCGGCCCCGTGCAGGAGGCCCGGGCGGCGGGGCTGGCCGCGCTGGCGCTGGCGGCGTTCACGGGGCTGGGTGCCTACATCCGCTACGCCACCTCGGAGTTCGCGCTCACCGACAAGCGCGTGCTGGTGAAGGTGGGCTTCATCCGCCGCACCTCCTTCGAGGTGCTGCTGAAGAAGGTGGAGGGCATCCAGGTGGACCAGGGCATCCTGGGGCGCATCCTGGGTTACGGCACCATCGTGGTCAGCGGCACGGGCGGCACGCGCGAGCCCTTCCACCGCATCGCGGACCCCCTGGCCTTCCGGCGGCGGGTGCAGGAAGAAGTGGACCGCATCTAGCGGCCCGCTGCGCAGGGAGGTTCCCGCGGCCGGAGGGCATGCTGTCGGCGGGCCGCCAGACCGGGGGGCGACAATACCCCTTGACCTTCGCCCGAAAAGCGCTAGCATCTCCCCAGGCCGCGCTCCGGCCCAGGACGCCATGGAAGAACCCGCCCGCAAGCCGCCCGCCAGAGGGGTGTACATCCTCCCGAACCTGCTCACCACCGCGAGCCTGTTCTCGGGGTTCATGGGCATCCTGTGGGCCATCTCCGGGCAGTTCGAGTTGTGCTCCGTGGCCATCCTGGTCAGCTGCGTCTTCGACGGGCTCGACGGCAAGGTGGCCCGCCTCACCGGCACCAGCTCCGATTTCGGCGTCCAGTACGACTCCCTGTGCGACCTCGTGGCCTTCGGCGTCACCCCGGCCATCATGGTCTACCAGTGGGAGCTTTCGCGCTTCGGCCACCTGGGCCTCATGGCCTCCTTCCTCCTGGTGGCCTGCGGGGCGCTCCGGCTGGCGCGCTTCAACGTGATCACCAAGACCTCCAACAAGAAGTTCTTCGTGGGCCTGCCCATTCCTGCCCAGGCCTGCACCGTGGCCACGTTCTACCTCTTCGCCCAGTACCTGCCGCCCGCCATGCAGGCCTGGATGCCCAAGGTCTGCCTGGGCATGGTCTACGTGCTCTCCTTCCTCATGGTCAGCCGCGTGCGCTACGCCTCCTTCAAGGAATACGGGCTCATCAAGGCCCATCCCTTCTCGATGATGGTCACGGCCATCCTGCTCTTCGTGCTGGTGGCCTCCCAGCCCAAGCTCCTGGGCTTCGTGATTTTCGCGGGGTACATTCTCTCCGGGATCTTCTACACCTACGTGATCCTGCCCCGCCGTTCCTCGCTACGAGAGCCCTCCGAAGAGCTCTCATCCTAACATTACCCCCTCTTTCTGCCAAAAAAGGCAATTGTCAACCGGAAGCGACTTGGGCTAACAAGCCGTCTCCGGCCACCGATCTCACCGCATTGCATTCCCTGCGGAGGAACACCATGTCAGAGCGTGTCGTCATTTTCGACACCACCCTGCGCGACGGCGAGCAGTCTCCCGGCGCGACCATGAACCAGGAAGAGAAGGTCCGGCTCGCCCAGCAGCTGGAACACCTGGGGGTGGACGTGATCGAGGCCGGCTTCCCGGCCGCCAGCGAGGGGGACTTCCAGGCCGTGCGCGCCATCGCCAAGGCCGTGCGCGACGTGCGCGTGGCGGGCCTGTGCCGCGCCCTCGAATCCGACATCCGGCGCTGCCACGAGGCCATCAAGGAAGCCAAACATCCGCGCATCCACACCTTTCTGGCCACCTCCCCCCTGCACATGAAGCACAAGCTCGGCAAGGAGCCCCAACAGGTGCTGGGGATGATCGAGGCAGCCGTCTCCCTGGCCTCCTCGCTCACCCGGGACGTGGAGTTCTCCTGCGAGGACGCCTCCCGCTCCGAGCGGGACTTCCTGGCCACGGCCGTGGAGCTGGCCATCGCGCGCGGGGCCACCACCATCAACATCCCCGACACCGTGGGCTACGCCCAGCCCCAGGAGTTCCACGACCTCATCCGCTTCCTCCTGGAGCGCGTGCCCAACGCCTCCAAGGCCGTTTTCAGCGTGCACTGCCACAACGACCTGGGCCTGGCCACCGCCAACACCCTGGCCGCCCTGGCCGCTGGCGCGCGCCAGGCCGAGGTGACCCTCTGCGGCATCGGCGAGCGCGCGGGCAACGCCTCCCTCGAAGAGGTGACCATGGCCCTCAAGACCCGCGCCTGCCTCTACAACCTGGAAACCGGCATCAAGACCGAGCAGCTCTACCCCTCGTCGCGCCTGCTTTCCATGATCATCGGCCAGCCCATCCCGCCCTACAAGCCCATCATCGGGGCCAACGCCTTCGCCCACGAGTCCGGCATCCATCAGGCGGGCGTGCTCAAGTGTCCCGAGACCTACGAGATCATGACGCCCAAGTCCGTGGGCCGCGCGGGCACCGAGCTGGTGCTGGGCAAGCACTCGGGCCGCAACGCCGTGAAGTCGCGCCTGGAGGAGCTGGGCTTCTCCCTCACCGAGGAGCAGGTCACCCAGATGACCGAGGCCGTGAAGAACCTGGCCGACAAAAAGAAGAACATCTTCTCCGAGGACGTGGAGGCCCTGGTCCTGGAGGAGATCTACCGCCTGCCGGACAGGTACCGGCTGAAGAAGCTCTCCGTGCTCTCGGGCAACATGGGCGTCTCGCCCGTGGCCGCCGTGGTCATGGAGATCGAGGGCCGCGAGGAAAAGCTCTCTCATTTCGGCGTCGGCCCGGTGGACGCCGTGTTCAACACCATCAGCCAACTCACGGGACGCAACCCGGTGCTCAAGCAGTACGCGGTCAACGCCGTCACCAGCGGCACGGACGCCCAAGGCGAGGTGACCGTGCGCCTGGAAGAGGGCGGGCACAAGTCCGTGGGCCGCGGCTCCGATCCCGACGTGATCGTGGCCAGCGCCAAGGCCTTCGTGAACGCTCTCAACCGGTTGGCCAAAAAGGAGGAGGAAAGGGAATGCGCCAGACTTTAGCCCAGAAAATACTGCAGGGCCGCACCGACGAGACCATCACCCAGGACGGACAGATCGTCCGCTGCCGGGTGGACCTCGTCCTGGCCAACGACATCACCGCGCCGCTGGCCATCAAGAGCTTCCGGCGCATGGGCGCGGACAAGGTCTTCGACAAGGACAAGATCGCCCTCGTCTGCGACCACTTCACGCCCAACAAGGACATCGACTCCGCCGAGCAGGTCAAGGTGGTGCGCGAGTTCGCCCGCGAGAAGAACATCACCCACTACTACGAAGGCGGCGACTGCGGCGTGGAACACGCCCTGCTGCCCGAAATGGGCCTGGTCGGCCCCGGCGACGTGGTGGTGGGCGCGGACTCCCACACCTGCACCTACGGCGGCCTGGGCGCGTTCGCCACGGGCATGGGCTCCACCGACATCGCCGGGGCCATGGTCCTGGGCGAGACGTGGTTCAAGGTGCCCCCCACCATCCGCGTGCTCCTGGAAGGGACCCTGGCCCCCTGGGTGGGCGGCAAGGACCTCATCCTGGAAGTGATCGGGCGCATCGGCGTCTCCGGCGCGCTCTACAAGGCCCTGGAATTCGGCGGCGCCGCCCTGGCCGGGCTCTCAGTGGAACAGCGCCTGACCATGGCCAACATGGCCATCGAGGCCGGAGGCAAGGCCGGGCTCTTTCCCGCCGACGCCAAGACCCTGGCCTACGCCAAGGCCGCAGGACGCTCCGGCGACAAGGAAATCCACGCCGACGAAGGCGCTTTCTACGAGCAGACCCTTACCATCGACTGCTCCGCCATGACTCCCCGCGTGGCCTGCCCCCACCTGCCCGACAACGTGAAGCCCGTCGCCGAGTGCAAGGGCATCCGCCTCGACCAGTCCGTCATCGGCTCCTGCACCAACGGGCGCATCGAGGACATGCGCGAGGCCGCCCAGGTGCTCAAGGGACGCAAGGTGGCCAATCACGTGCGCTGCATCGTGCTGCCCGCCACCCCCAGGATCTGGAAGCAGGCCCTCAAGGAAGGCCTGCTGGAGATCTTCATGGATTCCGGTTGCATCGTGGGCCCCCCCACCTGCGGCCCCTGCCTGGGCGGACACATGGGCATCCTGGCCGCCGGGGAACGCTCCATCGCCACCACCAACCGCAACTTCAAGGGCCGCATGGGCTCCCTGGAGTCCGAAGTGTACCTCTCCAACCCGGCCGTGGCCGCCGCGTCCGCCATCGCGGGCGAGATCGTCCACCCCGAGTCGGTGTAGGAGGGAGGAGAACCGGGGGGAAACCTTTTGTGAACAAAAGGTTTCCCCCCGGACCCCCCTTCCAAAAAACTTTAGTGGGCTTCGCGGGTCTGCCCGCGAGGCCGACGGCGAACCGAACCCCCCGTTGAGGGTCCAGGGGGATCATCCCCCTGGCGGGTCCAGGGCAGCGCCCTGGCGGGGGTGCGGGGGCGGAGCCCCCGCCAAGGAGAAGCATCATGTACAAAGGACGCGCGCACAAGGTAGGCGCACACATCGATACGGACGCCATCATCCCGGCCCGGTTCCTGGTGACCACGGACACGGCCGAGCTGGGGGCCAACTGCATGGAGGGCCTGGAGGCCGGCTGGGTGAAGCGGGTGAGCAAGGGCGACATCATGGTGGCCGGTGAGAACTTCGGCTGCGGCAGTTCGCGCGAGCACGCGCCCCTTGCGCTCCTCGGCGCGGGCATCCCCGTGGTGGTGGCCCACAGCTTCGCCCGCATCTTCTACCGCAACGGCTTCAACATGGGCCTGGTGCTCCTGGAAGTGGGCGACGACGCGGCCAAGATCAACGACGGCGACCAGCTGGAAGTGGACGCCGAGAAGGGCGAGATCAAGAACCTCACCACCGGCGAGGCGATCAAGACGGCCCCCGTGCCCCCCTTCATGCAGGAGATCCTCTCCAAGGGCGGCCTGGTGCACTACGTGAAGGACCGGCTGGAGGCGTAAACGCCCGGCCAAGACGCCGCGCGCCCGGACCCGGGCGCTCAAGCGGCTTATGAGACGCTCATGACCAAGAACATCGTCATTCTGCCCGGGGACGGCATCGGCCCCGAGATCATGGCCCAGGCCGAGAAGACCCTGAAAAAGATCGGGGAGCGCTTCGGCCATCAGTTCAAGACCAGCTACCACCTGATCGGCGGCGCGGCCATCGACGCCTGCAACACCCCCCTGCCCCAAGAGACCGTGGACGCCTGCAAGCAGGCCGACGCCGTGCTGCTGGGCGCGGTGGGCGGCCCCAAGTGGGACGCCATCGAGAAGTCCATCCGGCCCGAGCGCGGGCTCCTGGCCATCCGCAAGGAGTTGGGGCTCTTCGCCAACCTGCGCCCCGCCAAGCTCTTCCCCGAGCTCAAGGACGCCTGCTGCCTGCGCCCGGACATCGTGGGCCAGGGCCTGGACGTGATGGTGATCCGCGAGCTCACCGGCGGGGCCTATTTCGGCACGCCCAAGGGCCAGGAAGTGCGCGACGGCGAGCGCGTGGCCTACAACAACATGATCTATTCCGAGTCCGAGATTCGCCGCATCGCCAAGGTGGGCTTCGAGACCGCCCGCAAGCGCGGCAAGAAGCTCTGCTCGGTGGACAAGGCCAACGTGCTCGACGTGTCCCAGCTCTGGCGCGAGGTGGTGCTGGAAGTGGCCAAGGACTACCCCGACGTTGAACTCACCCACATGTACGTGGACAACGCCGCCATGCAGCTGGTGCGCAACCCCGGGCAGTTCGACACCATCGTCACCGAAAACCTCTTCGGCGACATCCTCTCCGACGAGGCGGCGGTGATCACCGGCTCCATCGGCATGCTGCCTTCGGCCTCGCTGGGCGCTTCCGGCCCCGGACTCTACGAGCCCATCCACGGCTCGGCCCCGGACATCGCGGGCAAGGACCTGGCCAACCCCCTGGCCACCATCCTCTCCGTGGCCATGATGCTGCGCTACCAGTTCGCCATGGTCCAGGAGGCCCAGGTGATCGAGGACGCCGTGTCCGCCATCCTCCAGGAGGGCTACCGCACCGGCGACATCATGGAGCCGGGCAAGACCCAGGTGGGCTGCGCCAAGATGGGCGACCTGGTGGCCGAACGCCTCTAGGCCCTCACGGCCCCGCGCTCTCCCGAAACCCCTCCCGGCCCGGCCGTGAGGGGTTTCTTTTCGTTATAGCCTCTTCACACGTTGCCGCTTGGCCGCCGCGCGGCGGTCACCTGGACAAGGGCAGTCACTTTCCTGTCGCCCTTGCCGCACTGCCCGGCAGCACCTCCCGCCGTCGCGAAGCAACCGCCGGGTCCAGAGGGGGCTCCCCACTGGCGGGTGAGGTCTGGAGAGGGCAGCGCCCTCTCCAGCGGGTCCAGGGCGGAGCCCTGGCCGCGGGAGGCCCCAGCCCATCGACGCGCGCGGCAACCCTGCGGCGTTCCCATCGGTGCTTTCCGTTTGACCGCTTGTTCCTTTCGTGTCAGGGCGTGTTGTATGCCGGTCCTGGCACAGCAAAGCCTCCTTTCGCGGGAGACAATGCGCGGCGGATCATGTTGCAACGCCCCGGCGTCGTTCCGGGGCGCGGTCCGAGTGGACAACCAATCACCTTTGCGCCTCAAGATGCCGGAAAGCCCGATCCATCAAGGAGAGACCCATGTCCGACTGCGAACGCAACTACTATAGAACCCTCTACGAGGCCATCAAGGTCATCAATTCGAGCCTGGAGCCCATGGAGCTTCTCGGGCGCATCGCGGAACAGACCGCGAAAGCGCTGAACGTGAAGGCCTGCTCCCTGCGCCTGTTGGACCGCGCGGGGCTGAACCTTCTTCCCGGAGCGTCTTTCGGGCTCTCCAAGGGCTACCTGCGCAAGGGCAAGGTGGAGGTGGCCAAGAGCAGGCTCGACAAGTTCGCCCTGGCCGGAGACTCCGTGTACGTGGCCGACGCCGCCAACGACGAACGCTTCCAGTACCAGGAGGCCGCCAAGGCCGAGGGGCTGGTTTCGGTGCTCGTTGTGCCCCTGCGGGTGGAGGAGAAGATCATCGGCGTCATGCGCGTCTACACCGGGGCGAAGCGGGATTTCTGCGAGTCCGAGGTGGAGTTCCTTTCCATCATGGCCAACCTCTCGGCCATCGCCATCGAGAACGCGCGGCTGCACCAGGCGCTCAAGTCCGACTACGAGTTGCTGACCGCCTTCCAATACCAAACCTTCGAGGACTAGCGAGGCGCCCCATGCAAAAGATCAAGGTCGGCATCAACGGATTCGGACGCATCGGCCGCCAGGTGCTCAAGGCCATGTACGAGCAGCACGGCGAGCGCATCGAGGTGGTGGCCGTCAACGACCTCTTCGACACCCACACCAACGCCCACCTGCTCGCCTACGACACCAACTACGGGCGCTGCCCCATCCCCGTCTCCACGGACGGCGACGACATGGTGGTGGGCTCCTGGCGCGTGACCTGCACCAAGGAACGCGACCCCAAGAACATCCCCTGGGCCAGGCATGGCGTGGACGTGGTGGTGGAATCCACGGGCATCTTCCGCACCGGCCCCCAGGCGGCCATGCACATGGAGTCCGGCGCGAAGAAGGTGATCATTTCCGCGCCCGCCAAGGACGAGGACATCACCATCGTCATGGGCGTCAACGAGGACCGCTACGACCCCGCGAAGCACCACATCCTCTCCAACGCCTCCTGCACCACCAACTGCCTGGCCCCCGTGGCCAAGGTGGTGCACGCGGCCTTCGGCATCCGCTCCGGCGTGATGTGCACCATCCACTCCTACACCAACGACCAGCGCATCCTGGACCTGCCCCACAAGGACCTGCGCCGGGCGCGCGCGGCGGCCTGCAACATCATCCCCACGTCCACGGGCGCGGCCAAGGCCGTGGCCCTGGTGATCCCGGAGCTCAAGGGCCGCTTCAGCGGCTATTCCCTGCGCGTGCCCACCCCGGCCGTCTCCGTGGTGGACTTCGCGGCCGTGCTGGAGAAGCCCACGGACACCGAAACGCTGCGCGCCACGCTCAAGGCGGCGGCCGAGGGGCCTCTCAAGGGCATCATGGGCTATTGCGAGGAGCCCCTGGTCTCTTCGGACTTCAAGGGCGACCCCCGTTCCGGCGTGGTGGAGGCGGAGTTCACCATGGTCCAGGACGGCGTGCTGGCCAAGCTGGTGGCCTGGTATGACAACGAATGGGGCTACTCCTGCCGCGTGGGCGATTTGATCACCTACATGGCGGGCAAGGGGCTCTAGCGTCCGCCCGGGTTGAAGGAAAGGCCGAGCGGCCGGAGGCGCAGGCCTCCGTTCCCGCATGTACGCCGTCCCGTGCGGCGTTGCGCACGGGGCCCCCAGCGAAGCGATTGAAGCGGCCGGAGGCTTGCGCCTCCGGCCGCATGCGTTTCCGGGGGGGCGCGGGGCTACTGCCGCTTGGCGGCCCAGGCGCCCTGTTCCGTGCCCCAGCCCGAGGCGCGCCATGCCCCCTGGGCCGTGCCGTCCTCGGAGAGCGTCCCGGAGACGGAGCCCTTGAACGTGATGAACGCGATCTTGCCGTTCAGTTCGGAGTCGAACGTGCCCGTTTGCTGGTCCAGCGTGCCGATGAAGCGGCCGTGCAGGCCGTCGGTGTTGGACACCTCGCCCTCCACGCCCTTTCCGTCCACGGTGAGACGCACCTTGCCCTTGGTGCCCCCGGCGAACTCCCCGATGTAGGTGCCGTCGAAGCGGGCGAGCCGTGCGGCCTCCTCGCGCTCCTTGCGCTGCTGCTCCTTGATGGCGTCGTACTGCTTGCGCACGGCCGCCTCGTCCACGCGGTCCTTGGCTGGCGCTGGCGCGGGGGCCTGGTTCAGGGCCTCCTTGTGCCGCGCGTCGATCTCGGACACGGCCATCTGCACCAGGCGGATGGCCATTGTGTCCATGGTCAGGCCCGTGCGCGTCTCCTCGGTGGAGCCCAGGAAGCCCTTGAGCTGGCTGTGCACCACGAAGGTGTCCTCCATGAGCCCTGCGGCCACCTGCTGGCCCGTGTCGGCGTCGATGACGGTGTAGCGCAGCCCGGCCTTCCAGGTGCTCTTCTCGTCGCCGGACTTGATGGAGGCCACGGCCGTTCCTGCGGCAGTGCCCACCCCGGAGTCCTGGGTGACCCCCGCCACCACGCCCCCCACCAGGATGCCCAGGAGCGTGCCGTCGAAGTCCTTGCGCTGGATGTCCAGGCGCTCGGCCTTGGCCACGTCGAAGCGCACCAGGAAGCGGGCCTGGGCGAACTTGCCCTTGCGGAACACCTTGAGGGCCTTGGCGTCGCCCAGGTTGGCGGCCAGGCCGATCTCCTGGACGATCTCGTCCAGGTTGGCGCGGTCGAGCACGGTGAAACCGGCCTTGGACATTTCCATTTCGCCCGCGTCGGCCAGGTTCCCGGAGTCCACGCGCTGGCGGAAGGCTGCCGTGGCGCCTTGCATGGTCCCGGGGAGCACCACCACGGCCGGTCCCGGCACGGAGGCGTTGGCGTAGGCGATGGGCTGGTAGAGGGCCTGGTCCGCCAGCTCGTGGGCGCTCTTGCTGGCGGACTTGCAGGCGGCGAGGCAGCACGAAAGGCACAAGACGGCGAGGATCCGTCTGGCGGACCGGCTCATGGCGGAGCCTCCTTGCGCCGGGGTCAGGGCAGACCCAGCGCGGTTCGGATTTCGATGCGCGCTTTGGCGAACTCCTCCCGGAAACGCGGGTTCTGGGACATGACCTGGGCGATGGCCACGGCGCAGAGCTTTCCGGCCTCCACGTCGCTCGGGTAGTGCACGCCGCCCACCAGGCGCTGCCTGGCGAACAAATCGCCCCGGGCGAAGAGTTCCGGGGCCTTCTCGGGCACGGCCCAGGAGAGCAGGATGGCGGCAAGGTGGCCGTAGGTGCTGTGGCCGCTGGGGTAGGAGGCGCTGACGGGCCTGTCCAGGCAGGGACGAAGGGACTCCGAGAGTTTGAAGGGCCTCGGTCTGTCCCAGTGCTTCTTGGCCGCGTCCAGCACGGTGTTGGAATCCTTGAGCACGTGCTTGAAGAGCGTCAGCGTCAGGGGCAGGGCGTCCTTGCGAAAGCCCGCACCCAGCACGTCCGCGAAACGTAGCGGGGAGCGCTCGGCATCCTCGCGGGCGAAGGCCGCCTGATCCTGCGTGCGGGAGTGCTGGAGCGTCAGCAGTTCATTGATCTCCGCCACGCTTTGCACGGCGGAGGGCGGCGGGGGCAGCAGGCGTATCAAATCCGGCTGGCCCGGAGGCAGATAGGTAGGTCCGTCGCTGGCGAGGGCCAGTCCGGCAAGGAGGACGAGGCTGACAAAACAGACGAGGAGGCGTTTTTGGAACATGCCTCCTGTCTACTGTATTCAGCCGGGAATGTCAGCCCACGGCGGTCGGGAAGCTAACGCTGGGCCAGCACCACGTACCAGGTCCCCTTGTCCTTGCGCATGCCTTGGGCGGCCCATTCTCCCTGGGCCCCTTCGCCCTGGAGGGCGCCAGCGGCGATGCCGTTGAACTTGAGGAACAGGAACTTGCCCGTGAGGTCGCACGCGATGCGCCCGGTCTCGGGATCGACCTTGCCGGCGATGGTGCCGGAGAAGCCGTGTTTGTTGCTCATCTCGCCCTGGACTTCCTCGCCGCGCACCACGATGGAGATGCGGCCGGTGAATTCACCCAGGAATTCCCCCTCGTAGACGCCGTCGAAACGGCCGGCCCAGGAGGGCGATGCAAGATGCAGAAGCGTAACGATCAATGCGGTAGCAAATGCTGAGCGCACGAAAACCTCCACTAGGCGAGGAAACCGCCGTCCAGGCAAGAGGTATAGCCAAGGCGCGCCCGATGCAATCCTTTTTTTGACGCTTGCGCGTCAAGTGTGACGGGGGGGCGGCCCCGGCGCAGGGACCCGCATGGGCCTGTTCCGGATCAGTTGGCATTTCCGGCCAGGCTCTCCAGGGAGCGCGCCAGAGCGGAAAGTCCAGAACTTCTGAGCGGATGGAAAGGCTTCATGCAGTTCCTGCACGCCTTTTTCACGGCCAGACACGCCTCGTGGCTCACACAATCCACGGGGCAGAGCACCACATCGGCCGACGCCAGCTTGCCGTGCAACTCCGATGCCGAGTTTTCCATGCCCCCGTCGTGGTGGTGGAAGCGGCCGCCCCGGCGTTCCACCAGCTCGCGGTAATGGCGCACCAGGTTGCAGCGTCCGCCCACGTAGAGCACGGTCTTGCCCTCCATGCCGGGCAATTGGCCCGCCTCTTCGGCCGGGCAGCCGCCTCCGGGGCCGCAGCCTCCGCCCTCGGCGCAGGGCAGCGCGCGCACCAGCTCCTGTTCGGCGCGCTCCAGGTCGGCGCTCACGTCCTCCGCCTGCTCGCGCAGGATCAGGTTGTCGCGGTAGAGTTCCTCGATCACAGCCGCCTGGCGGCGCGTCTCCCGGCTGGCGGCTTCCAGCTGTTCGCGCAGGGCGCGCACCTCGTCCTCCCGGCCCATGGGGCGGGGCAGGGCGGTCTCGCGCACCTGTCTTGAGAGTTTGAGACGTTCCAGGCGTTCGGCGCCCAGGCGATCCTCCAGGTCCTTGACGCGCACGGCCCATTCCAGATTGCGGGCGCGCCGTGCAGCCTGCACGCGCGACAGGGCCTGGGAGAGCTGGTCCACGCGTGTTTCCAGCCGGGAGAGGCGCTTCAGGTCCGCCCGGTTGGCCGCGCCCAGCAGGTGGGAGAGCATGTGCACCTCCCCGAACACCTTGTTCAACAGGCGCATGCCGGCCACCGGGTGGCTCATCACCGCCCAGAAGGGTCCGGGCACATCCCCGGCGGCCAGGGACTGCTTCCACAGGGCCTCCAGGGCCGCCTCGTCGGCCGCCTTGGCGAACAGACGGATTTCCTTGCGGTATTTCTTGTCCAGGCAGCGGTTCACGGTCTGGGCGATGCGGCCTTCGCGGCGGCTTTCACGCACGAAGTAGCCGTGGAGTTCGTAGTCGGACGCGTGCGGGAGCACGGTCAGTTCCAGGCGACGGGCCAGCTTGCGCAACTCGGCCATGGACAGGCAGGTTCCCAGGATGGGGCATTGGTAGTCCTCGTGTTCCCAGAGCTTGCGGCGCGCGGGGACGGTCATGTTTTTCTCCTTGGTGTGCATGGCACGGGCTTTAGTGAAATTGAGAATCAACATCAATGGATCGACGTGGGATTTTGACGCCGCTTGCTTCGGGGGCGCGCCGGGCATAAGCCTGGGCAAACACCTCCGGGGCCGCGTCCCCGGACTCCAAGGAGCACCCCGTGCGCTACAAACCCCTGGGAAGAACCGGCGTTCTCGTCTCCGAGCTGTGTTTCGGCACCATGACCTTCGGCAAGGAGGCCGACGAGGCCGAGTGCGGCCGCATGTTCGCCGCCTGCCGCGACGCTGGGGTGAACTTCTTCGACTGCGCCAACGTCTACTCGGGCGGCCAGGCCGAGACCATCCTGGGCAAACTCGTCCGTGGCTGCCGCGACGAACTGGTGCTGACCACCAAGGCCGCCCAGGTGGCCGGTCCCGACGTCAACGCCCTGGGCGCGTCGCGCCGCCACCTCATGCTGGAGGTGGAGAAGAGCCTCAAGCGGCTGGGCACCGACCGCATCGACATCTATTTCATTCACCACTTCGACCCCCTCACCCCCATGGACGAGACGTTGCGCGCCCTGGACGACCTGGTGCGCCAGGGCAAGGTGCTCTACCCGGGGGCCAGCAACTGGGCCGCCTGGCAGACCGCAAAGGCCCTGGGCATCTCCCTGGCGCGGGGGCTGGCCCGCTTCGAATGCCTGGAGCCCATGTACAACCTCGTGAAACGGCAGGTGGAAGTGGAAATCCTCCCCCTGGCGCTCTCCGAGAACCTGGCGGTGATCCCCTACAACCCCCTCGCCGCCGGGCTGCTCACCGGAAAATACGCCTCCGGCCATGGGCAAGGGCGCATCGCTGAAAACAAGATGTACAACACCCGCTACTCCGATCCCGTCTACCACCAGGTGGCCGAACGCTTCGCCGCCTTCGCCCGCGAGCGCGGACTGAACCCGGTGAGCCTCGCCGTGCGCTGGGCGGCCTCCCACCCGGGCGTCACCGCGCCCATCATCGGCGCGCGCAGCGTCGAACAACTCAAGGACTCCCTCGCCGCCGCGTGCCTGGACGTGGACCGCGAGACGCTCGATGCCGTCACGGCGCTGTCCGTTGCACCGCCTTTGGCGACGGATCGTCTGGAAGAAGCCATCGACCCGGGCTACAAGACGCGTAACCGCCAGGGAGGGGGGAAGTAGGGCGGCTGGGCGGAGCCCCGGCCGCCATTTGACACGCGCGCGGCGAGGGAGCATAGTCCGCCGCGATTTTTCCTATGTCCAAGATCACCATCCAGAATCTTTCCAAGTCCCTTGGCGGCCGGGATCTCATGTCGGGCTTCAGCATGGAGGCCGTCTCGGGCATGCGTTTGGCGGTCACGGGGCCCAACGGTTGCGGCAAGTCCACCTTTTTGCGCCTGATGGCGGGCGAGGCCGAGCCGGACTCCGGGCGCGTGCTGCTGCCGCCGGGGGCGCGGCTGGGCTACGTGGCGCAGGAGCTGGGATCGTCCGACCTGGAGGAGCCGCTGCTGGCCTGGGTGATGAGCGCGCTCCCCTCCTGGAAGGAGTTCTGGCGCGAGTGGGAACGCGCGAGCCTCGAGCGCGACGAGCGGGCGTTGGAGTCCCTGAGCGCGCGCCAGGCCGAGATGGAGCACTCGCTGGGCTACAATCCGGAGCACCGGGCCAAGGCGATCCTCTCGGGCCTGGGGTTCGAGGAGAAGGCCTGGCCCCATCCCGTGAAGCTCCTCTCGGGCGGCTGGCGCGAGCGGGCCAAGCTGGCGCGGGTGCTGGTGGCCGGGGCCGACGTGCTGCTTTTGGACGAGCCCACCAACCACCTGGACATCGAGGCCGTGGAGTGGCTGGAGCAGTATCTGCTCTGCTTCAACGGCGTGCTCATCTTCGTGGCGCACGACCGGGTGTTCCTGGACCGCGTGGGCACCCACGTGCTCTTCCTGGGCGGCGACAAGCCCGCGCTGCGCCAGGGCACGTTCAGCGAGTTTCTGGAGTGGCGCGCTCAGACGCAGCAGCAGATGGAGGCCAAGGCCGCTCAGCTTTCCGGGGCCATCGGCCGCCAGATGGCCTTCGTGAGCCGCTTCCGCTACAAGGCCACCAAGGCGCGCCAGGCCCAGAGCAAGCTCAAGGCCGTGGACAAGCTCCAGAAGGAGCTGTCGGGCGTGGCGGGCAACATCGAGCGCAGGCGCAAGACGCTCGATTTCAAGCTTCCCGAGCCCGCCCGGGCCGACAAGAACATTCTTTCCGTGGCCGATCTGGAGTTCGCCTTCCCTGGGGGAAGGTCCCTTTGGCCCCGGCTCACGTTCAACCTGTACCGTGGCCAGAAGGTGGCGCTGGCCGGTCCCAACGGGGCGGGCAAGACCACGCTGCTCAAGTGCCTGACGGGCGAGCTGAAGCCCTCCGGCGGCACGATCCGCATGGGGTCGCAGGTTCGCATGGGGTATTTCAGCCAGCACCAGACCGAGATTCTGCGCGCCAACGAGACGGTGATGGGCGAGATCCGCCGCCTGTCGGACCCGCGCTCCTCCACGGAGGAGCTGTGCTCGGTGCTGGGCCTGTTCATGCTGGGCGAGGAGTACTTCGAGCGCTTCGTGCGCGACCTCTCCGGCGGCGAGAAATCGCGCCTGGTGCTGGCCAGCCTGTTCCTGGCGCGGGCCAACTTCCTGGTGCTGGACGAGCCCACCAACCACCTGGACCTGGAGAGCCGCGAGGCCCTGGTGAACGCCCTGGCCGACTACGAGGGCGCGATCCTCTTCGTGGCGCACGACCGTCATCTCCTGGCCGAGGCGGCCGAGGTGATCTGGACCGTTGGACCGGAGGGGCTCTCGGAGTTCCTGGGCGGCTACGAGGCCTACGAGGCGCACCTGAAGGCGCAGGCCAGCGCCGCCTGCGCCCTCTCCACGGGCGGGCGCGACAAGGCCATGGCCAAGGAGTCTCGCGAGGAGCGCCAGGCCGCCAAGCGCCGCCAGGCCGAGGAACGCAACGCCCTTTCGCGCCAGCTCAAACCCCTCAGGGAGCGCTACGCGCAACTTGAAGGGGAGCTTGAACAAGCCATGACCCGCCAGCACGACGTGGAGCAGGTGCTGGCGATGCCCGAGACCTACGCCGACGCGGCGAAGTTCTCGGAGCTTTCCAAGGAATACCACGGGCTCAAGGAGCAGGGCGACGCCCTGGTGCTGGAGCTGGCGGACCTGGAGGAGCGCATCGGGGAGCTGGAAGCGCGGCGGGAGGCCCTATGATCCACGTGGTGGCGGGCATCCTCTGGCGCGACGGCCTCTGTCTCGGCGTCCGGCGTCCCGAGGGCAAGGCCCACGCGGGCCTGTGGGAGTTCCCCGGCGGCAAGGTGGAGGCGGGCGAAGACCCGGCTCAGGCCCTGGTGCGCGAGCTGCGCGAGGAACTCGGGATCGAGGCGCGCGAGCCCCGTTACTGGCGGGAAAAAATTCACGAGTATCCCGGCGGCATCGTCCGCTTGTCTTTTTTTCATATCCGTGATTTCAAAGGGGTTCCCCGTCCCCTCGAAGGCCAAGGACTGCGCTGGCTGACGCCGGCTCAGGCCCGGGAACTGCCATTCCTGGAGGCGGACAGGGACATCGTGGAGGCGCTCGCCCAGCCGCCGGACGCCCCCTGACCATCCAACGCACGGAGCACGTCTTGCGCATCGACGATCTGCTCTCCAGGGGCAAGCAGTTCATCTCCCTGGAATTCTTCCCTCCCAAGGAAAAGGACGCCTGGCCCGCCTTCTTCTACGAGGCCGGACGCCTCTCGGTCCTCAAGCCCCTGTTCGTGTCCGTCACCTACGGCGCGGGCGGTTCCACCCAGGCCAACACCCTGGAGCTGGTCACGCGCTTCTCGCGCGACCTGGGGCAGAACCCCATGGCGCACCTCACCTGCGTGGGGGCCTCCGAGGAGTCGCTGCGCTCCTTCATGGACGCCCTGAAGGCCGCAGGCGTGGACAACGTGCTGGCCCTTCGCGGCGACCCGCCCCAGAACCAGCCGGACTTCACCCTGGAGGGCCAGGCCTTCCAGCACGGCTCGGACCTGGCCGGGTTCATCCGCCAGGCCTACCCGGACCTGTGCATCGGCGTGGCGGGCTACCCCGAGAAGCACCCCCAGGCCGAAAGTCTGGACGCCGACATCGACTTCCTCAAGTTGAAGATCGAGAAGGGCGGCAACTTCGTCATCACCCAGCTCTTCTTCGACAACGACCACTACTTCCGCTTCGTCGAGCGGTGCCGCGCCAGGGGAATCGACGCGCCCGTCATTCCGGGCGTCCTGCCGATCCTCAACCTGGCCTCCATCAAACGCATCCTCTCCATGTGCGGCGCAACCCTGCCGCCGGACTACCTGGCCCGCCTGGAAGCGGCCAACGCCAGCGGCGGGGCCGAGGCCGTGCGTGCCGAGGGAGTGGCCTACGCCAGGGCGCAGTGCCGCGACCTCCTGGAGCGCGGCGCGCCGGGCGTGCACCTCTACACGCTCAACAAGGCCCAGGCCTGCCTCGACATCGCTGGGGATTTGAAGCTCGGCTAGCGCCGGGCCGTCCCCCTCAAACCCATAGGAGCCACTGTCATGTCCAAGCCTGTCGTCGCCGTCGCGGGAGCAACCGGGGCCGTTGGCCGCGAGATGCTCAAGACCCTGGAGCAGCGGGACTTCCCCGCCTCCGAAGTGATCGCCCTGGCCTCTTCCCGTTCCGCCGGGACCAAAGTGCCCTTCAAAGACGGCGAACTCACCGTGCGCGAGATGACTCCCGAAAGCTTCAAGGGCGTGGATCTGGCCCTCTTCTCCGCCGGCGGCGCCACCTCCAAGACCTTCGCCCCCCACGCCGTGGCCAGCGGCTGCGTGGTGGTGGACAACTCCAGCGCCTGGCGCATGGACCCCAAGGTGCCCCTGGTGGTGCCCGAGGTGAACCCCGACGACGTGGACTGGCACACCGGCATCATCGCCAACCCCAACTGCTCCACCATCCAGATGGTGGTGGCCCTGAAGCCCCTGCACGACGCCTGGACCATCAAGCGCGTGGTGGTCTCCACCTACCAGGCCGTGTCCGGCACGGGCCAGAAGGCCATCGAGGAGCTGGACCGCCAGGTGCGCCAGATGTTCAACGGCATCGACCCCGAAGTGAAGGTCTATCCGCACCGCATCGCCTTCAACTGCCTGCCGCAGATCGACGTGTTCTCCCTGGGGGACTACACCTTCGAGGAGATCAAGATGATCAAGGAGACGGCCAAGATCATGGGCGACGAGTCCATCAAGGTCACGGCCACCACGGTGCGCGTGCCGGTGTTCTACGGCCATTCCGAGTCCGTGAACGTGGAGTTCGAAAAGCCCGTGACGGCGGGCGAGGCCCGCGCCGTGCTGAGCCAGGCCCCCGGCGTGCAGGTGTACGACAACCCGGGCGAGAAGATGTACCCCATGCCCATCATGGCCGCCGGGGAGGACGAGGTGTTCGTGGGCCGCATCCGCCAGGACGACACCGTGGACAACGGCCTGAACCTGTGGATCGTGGCCGACAACATCCGCAAGGGCGCGGCGCTCAACGCCGTGCAGATCGCCGAACTGCTGCTCAAAAAGGGCAAGCTGAAGGTCTAGCGTGGATATCCTCGACTCCAAGGCCTACCTGGACCGGATGCTCGCGGCCCCGCGCCCCGGCTCCGGCCAGGTGCTGGCCTTCTACGAACACCGCGTGGGGGCCGTCTGCAAGGACCCGGCCCTCATGCTCATGCCCTGGGACGACCATCTGGTCCACCGGGGCGACGGCGTCTTCGAGACCATCAAGTGGGTGGACTCCAAGGTCTACCTCCTGGACGAGCACCTGGCCCGCATGGGCCGCTCCGGCCAGGCCATCGGGCTCGAGCCCCCCTGCCCCTGGGAGGCGGTGCGCGAGATCGTGCTGGCCACCGGGCGCGCGGCGGGCACGCCCAACGGGCTCTTCCGCATGCTCCTTGGGCGCGGCCCCGGCGGCTTCGGGCTGGACCCCTCCGAGTGCCCCGAGCCCAGCCTCTACGTGGCGGCCTACGAGTATGCGCCCAAGCCCGACGCCTTCTACCAGAAGGGCGTCACGGCCTTCCGCACGTCCATCCCGGCCAAGCAGAGCTACCTGGCCACCATCAAGAGCATCGACTATCTGCCCAACGTGCTCATGAAGAAGGAGGCCCTGGCCAAAGGCAAGGACTTCCCCGTGTGCTTCGACGCGCGCGGCTTCCTGGCCGAGGGGGCCACCGAGAACGTGGCCCTGGTGGACAAGGACGGCTGCATCACCGTGCCCAGGCTGGACAACGCCCTCTCGGGCACCACGCTCCTGCGCGTGCTGGAGCTGGCCCGGGGCGAAATCAGCCACTGTTACAAGTCCATCACCGAGGACGACATCCGCGAGGCCCGGGAGATGCTCATCCTGGGCACCACGGCCCAGTGCCTCTCCATCGTGGAGTACGACGGCCGCCCCGTGGGCGGCGGAACTCCCGGACCGGTGAGCCGCAGGCTCCTGGAACTCTTGAAGAAGGACCTGGCCCAAAACGGCGTGTCCCTCTAGACGACCGCATCGCGTCGGCCGGACGGGGGCATGGGTCCCTGTCCGGCCGTTTTCATTTTCCGGGCTCCGCGCTCCGCGCACGGCCGATGGACTTCGCACGGGGGCTCTGCTAGCGCACGGCAGAGTCCGGGAAGTTCCCGGCCGCGCGGCGGGTCAGGCGACGCGGTGGCGGCGCTCATGGCCAACGCGGTGGTCTGGCTCTATTACGCGCTCCAGGAGAGTTCCCCGGTCCAGGCCACCCTGGGCAAGCGGATCATGGGCCTCAAGGTGATGGACCTGGAGGGCCGCCGCATCAGCTTCGGCCGGGCCACGGGGCGCTACGCCGCCAAGCTGCTCTCGGGCGGGCTGCTCCTGCTGGGCTACGCCATGATCCTCTTCACGAAGAAGCGCCAGGGCCTGCACGACCTGCTGGCCGGGACCGTGGTGGTTTGTCGTTGAGGGTTTCGTGACCGTTGGCCGCAGCCAATCGGAACGTTGCCGCGCAAGGCGTCCGCTAGTGCGGCCGACGCCTGTTCCCTCCTGCCTTCAGTATCCGGGCAGACGGAGCTGTCGTGGATTCGTCATTGATCACGATGGTTCTGTATGGACTCGTCCTTATGATTTCGCTAACCTGACTTGGCAGGTCCCGTGCTTCCTGTTGCCTGAGGGCATGGTGCCTTTTGTGCGCGGGGGCGGAGTGCAAAAGGAGAAAGGGAAATGGTTTGTGCGAAGTGCGGCAAGAACAACGTCGATTTGTCTAAGTACTGCCAGGCCTGCGGCCAACCGCTGGGCAGTTCCGCCCAGCCGGTCGGGGGGGTGGGAGTTCCAGGTCGGCCCCCGGGTGGGGTGGGTGTCACGGCCCAGGCATCGGTCAATGTCGGCGTCACGCGGCAGCCTGCCGGGAGCCCCGGTCCAGCAGCCGGGGTTTCGGGACAGACCGGTGGGCAGCCTCGCTATGCATCCTGGATCAGGATCGGGGCCTACCTGATCGACGTGCTCATATGCAGTGTGGCGATGGTCGCGTTGGGAGTGCTGAGCGCGGTTGTCTCCAATGGCGACAACGAGAACTTCCTGACCCTGCTGTCCATAGTTCTTTCTTGGCTCTACTTCGCACTGCAGGAAAGTTCGTCGTCCCAGGGCACTTTCGGCAAACGGGCCGTGGGCGTCATGGTCACCGATCTGCAGGGTCGGAGGATCTCTTTCGGTCAGGCGACCGGCCGCTATTTCTCGAAGATGCTTTCCGCTTTGCTGCTGCTGTTCGGATACATCATGATCATCTTCACCGCGAAAAAACAGGGCCTGCACGACAAGATGGCGTCCACCCTCGTGGTCTACCGCTAGGCGTCGGGCCGGAAAGGGGGCGCGTTGAGAATCCGGGCCGCAGCCTGATGGCGGCCCGGAACGCTTCCAAGCCGTAGGGACGGAGGCGTCCGGGCGCGGGCGCTTACTGGCGCTGGGCCATGTCTTCCAGGAGCCACTTGGCGTCGGCCACGTTCTCCTCTCGGGAGAAGCGCCACACCTCGTTCACCTGGCGGCTGGCGCTGGGGTCGTCGGCCACGGTGGCCTGGTAGGCCACTTCCACCACGGTGCGTCCCGCCTCGCGTTGCACCTCCAGCACCTGGGCCTCCACCAGCAGCACCGAGACGGCCTGACGGTCCGGACGCTCGGCGGCCCAGCGCTCGAAGCGGGCCATCATGTCCGGGGCCGCGAACTGGCGCAGGTCCGAGAGGTTGCGCATGGCCCAGGACTGCTTGATGCGCCCGAACATCACCTTGGCCCCGCGCAGGAATTCGGCCTGGTTGAAGGTCCCGGGGGCGTCGGGCTCGTGGGGTTCGTCCTGGGCGGGGGGCTGGCGCAGGTCGCGCCCCTGCTGGCCGGTCAGGTATTCCCAGGCCGCCTGGGCGCGGCGGCTGCGCTGGTCCATGCCGGAATCGCCTTCGTCGTCACGGGGGGTGACGTCGTAGGTGTTGTCTTCGTCGGGGGGGCGGCGCTTGGAGAGGTTGGAGATCACCCGCCAGGCCACCCAGCCCGCCAGAGCGATGAAGATGACGTCCAGAAGGCCCATCAGGGCCCGGGAGGGCTGCTGGCCCAGCACGTCCTGCGCAGCCTGGGCCGGAAACGCGCCGAGGAGCGGGAGGAGGTCCATCAGCAGATCAGCCCGAGGTTCTTGAGCAGGTGCAGGAGCATTTGTTTGTCGATGGGTTTGGGCACGTAGGATGTGGCCCCGCCCTTGTAGTAGGCCTCCACCACGTTCTTGGGGTCGTCCAGTGCCGTGGTCATGATCACCTTGGCTTCCTGCAGCGGAGGGATCTTGCGTTCGCGTTCGATGGCGCGAATCTTCTTCAGGGCCTCCTGGCCGTCCATTTCGGGCATCATGATGTCCATGCAGATGAGGTCGTAGGGGGCTTCCTCATCGAGAGCCCTTTTGAAGGCGTCGATGGCTTCCAGGCCGTTCACGGCGATGTCGGCATCACCGTACGGGGCGAGTATTTTTTGCAACAGTTTCCTGCTTGCGAAATCGTCTTCCACCACGAGCGCCTTCATTGAGAACCTCCAAATCAGGACTTTCCTCTCTTTTAGTCCCAATGCAACGAGGAGACAAGGGATAATGCTTGATTCCACGGCGCTCGTAGGGCACGAACCGGACGCGCCCCGCGCGCTGGAGGTCTCGGGATGCACGCCCACATCCGCTGGTTCGAGGAGTACGTCGCCGGGTTCCTGACCGGGAACCCCGAGGACGACCACCACCTGCAACTCAAGCGCGAGCACTCCCTGAAGGTGCTGGACGAGGCCCGGGCCATCACGCCCACCCTCGGCCTGGATGCGGCCGCGGAGCGCGCCGCGCACCTGGCGGCGCTCCTGCACGACGCCGGGCGCTTCCCCCAGTACCGCGCCTACAAGACCTTTCGCGACTCCCAGAGCGTGGACCACGGGCTCCTGGGCGCACGCACATTGCGCGTCGAGGGCGTCCCGGACGTGCGGGACGCGCGCGTCCGCGCCCTGGTGCGCGGCGCGGTGGCCCTGCACAACCGGCGGGCGCTGCCCCCCTTCGCGTCCCCGGAACTGGCGCTGCTGGCGCGCATCGTGCGCGACGCCGACAAGCTCGACATCGTGCGCATCATGCTCGACCACCTGCGCCCCGGCGGCCAGCGCTCCGACGTGGTGGTGCTCCACCTGGAGGAGGACCCCGAGCGCTTCTCCCCCGCCATCGTGGAGCAGATCATGGCCGGGCGCATCGGGGACTACTCGGCCATGCGCACCTGCAACGACTTCGTGCTCCTGCTGCTCAGCTGGGTGCACGACCTCAACTTCGCCGCTTCACGCCGGGCCTTCCGTTTGCGCGGCCACGCGGACGAGCTTTTGGGGCTCCTCCCTCGGGACCCCCGGTTGACGCCCCTGCGCGACAGGATTTATACTGTCCTGGACACGTAGACTATTCCCCGGTCCAACCCTTCATCCCCCGGAGCCCGCGTGGCCCAGAGCGCGCCTTCCCCCGTCCGACTGAACGTGACCGTGATCGTCTCCGGCAACGAGGAGAACGCCCGCCGCGACAGGCAGTGCCTGAAGCAGCTCAAGGCGTCCATGATCCAGTCCTTCACGTCCGGTTCCGAGGCCATCGACTTCCTGGGCGTCCAGGACGTGGACCTCGTGGTGCTCGACACCGCCCTTTCCGACATGGACGGGCTCAAGTTCCTGCGGCTCATGCGCCTGAACATGAACCTCAAGGACACGCCCGTGGTGATGGTGACGCAGGAGGGCCAGAAGGACAGGGTGCTGGAGGCCATCGCGGCGGGCGTGGACGGCTACGTGCTGCGCCCCTATTCGCTGGAGACGTTCCAGCGGCACATGCTGCGCGCGCTCAAGGTGGACAAGCTGGTGGAGATCGAGACGGCCCAGTTGCAGGAGGGCAAGCGTCTGCTGGCCGCCGGGCATTTCGAGGACGCCATCGAGGCCTTCGAGGAGCTGGTCAGCGAGGACAACCAGGCCCAGAAGTACTACGACATGGGCTGCAAGTACCTGATGAAGCAGAAGTACGGTCAGGCGATCCTCTCGTTCAAGAAGGCCGTGAAGATCAACGAACTCTTCGCGGAGGCCTACAAGGGGCTTGCCGAGGCCTACAAGGGCAAGGGCGATCTGGAGGGCTACAAGACCTACCTGCAGCGCGCGGCCGAGACCTTCGCGCACTTCAACCGCCTGGAGGAGACCAAGGAGCTGTTCATCGAGGTGCTCAAGTACGACGCCGCGAGCCCCAACCCCTTCAACTCGCTGGGCGTGCGGCTGCGCAAGGCGGGCGACCTGCCCGGGGCGCTGCACGCCTACCGCCAGGCCCTGGAGCTGACGCCCGACGACGAGAACATCCACTTCAACATGGCCAAGGCCATGCACTTCATGGGCGACGCCAAAGGCGCGCAGGATTCGCTCTTGAAGGCCCTGTGGATCAACCCCAACTTCACCGAAGGGCTGAAGCTCCACCTGAAGATCTTCAACCGCGAGTTCAAGGCCCCCAAGGGCGCGGGCATGACCGGCGGCCCGCCCTCAACGGGCACGCTGGACAGCATGCAGGATATTTGAGCGGGCTATGCTCCGAGGGAGGAAGTTGCCCCATGTTGGCACAAGGATGTCCTTTGATTACAGGGCAGCCGCTTCGTATGCCATGTCCGGCTAACCGACGGTTTGCCTGAGACTTCGATTAGCGTTCAGTTTTACGCAGGATGCCCATGATCTGCTCATCCAGGAATCATGATTTCCCAATGGCCCTCATCCGTCGTCGGGAGCCACCTTTCTTAGTTCCACCTGGTCCGAACAGAGCCGAGCATATCACGGGGCTGACTCCATCTTGGAGGACGAATCGGTCGTCCTCGGAATGCGAACGGTTAAACAACTGGCAATGTGGTGTTATGCCAAGCAGTTGCAACGTCCTTGCGAAGGCGACAGCTACGTCCTATATGCGGCTAGGATGATGGCGGACAGCTTGTTGAGACCTCGTCGGCGTTTGTCGGTTCCAATACTGACACGCCCCGTTAAAGTGCGGAATTGACATGGATGAGAGCAGAAACCAGCGTACGACGTCGCGAGCCTCCTCGATCAGCTGAATTTTCATATTTTTCATGGTTGCTTCGGAATGAAGGCCTTGGTGGTGTAATATCATAAAGAGCTGGAGGACCAGATGGGTACTTATTGTGTCGGTATTCCGTATGAATGGTTTGAAAATATAGCAATTGACTTTCTGGGTAATATTGATCGTGCCCGGAAGTTGTTCGAGGGATTTGCGCATAACGTAACGCAGGAACTCGCTTCGCCTGTCAGGATTTGTATCTATGGAGCGGGGGGGAGTGGGCATATTGCATACAGTCTTCTTAGGGAGTGTGAGGGCATTCAAGTGGTTGGGGTCGCGGACACGAGGGCTCCAAGCACGCCAATGGACCGCATACCGTATATCAATCCTCTCCATAAAAATGCATTTGCTGGTGTTGATTTGGTGTTCATCGCTACGGCTCCCAAGCATTATGCTGCTATTGTGTCAAGTTACTTTACTCCTGGCAACGGGATGTGTTCAATTGCCTATATGTACACAGACGCCGAGGATGTTCAGTATTTGAAGAATCCACTGATTCGAGAAGAAAGCTATGCGATGTTGAAAGATTTTTTCGCGTCTTTCAAAGAGATGTACCTTAAACGTGAGAGTAGTAAGCAAATTGAACCGTCAGAACGGCTTGCTGAGTATTCGTTTGTGATGAATAAGCTAAGGACGATTCCCGGGCGTCGCTTGCTGGATGTCGGCACGTCACGCACATCCTTGCCTAATTTGTTGCATGCATGTGGTTTTGAAGTTGTCGCCTTGGACGCGAGCGAGCAATTCAACACATGTTTTTATGTGGAGCTTGGGGATATCGTTACGAAGAAATTCGATACACAGTTTGATATTGTTGTCTGTGTTAGCACGCTGGAACACATTTTCGACTGTGACGCGGCCATGTCGAATATGTACAGGTTGCTTCGCAGTGGCGGACATTTGATTGTAACTTTCCCGTATAGCGACAACTGTCCTGTAAATAATATTTACGAGCATTGCGGTGGTGATTTGCCTTGGCCCGGAGCGTTGACCCGAATATTTGCAAGGGTTGATGTAGACAGGTGGATAAGCAATGACGGCTGGCGCCTTGTGGCTGAAGAGTACTTCAATGTCTGGGGTAGCGATTATTGCAATCAGTCAGTGGCGGCATTTCCGGTCGTGCCGGTGTCAATTTCCGAGGAGCACGATGTGGCATGCTTGATCTTTTCTAAGCAATGACAAGCCCCGGTCGATAATTTTTTTTGAAGGAGTTGCTATGTTATACGTGGTCGGGCTTGTTGTGGTCCTGGGCGTTGTTTGCATTGCTGCCTATTCGAATAACAAAAAGAAGAAGGCCGACGATCCATCCAAAATTTACCCTCTCTGGTGATGCGATGCACAGTGACATGCTGCAGGCCTACTATGCGCTGTTCTCAGAGGTGTCTCTCTATGCTGTAAATCTGTCTTTGTTGTTTGTGTTGCTGAACTTGGCAGCTTTTTATGTATTTGGATATGTACAGTCTTGTTTGTTGAAAAAAAAGACAGATTACAGGTATTATAACTTGTATCGCGAAGAGCAGTTTCGTGAAAGTGCCTCCAGGTGGTATTCGATGTCTCGTGATGAGTATGCAGAATACATGGAAGAACAGGATCGACGCGCTCTCGACACGGTTTACGAGTCTTTTACCGAATTCAAGCATGCTCCAGCTTCTGGTAAGTATTACAACATGTCTGAGCACGGCTTTCGTCATGTCAGTAATCAGGGTCCTTGGCCTTTGGACCCCGCAAACTTCAATATATTTATTTACGGGGGGTCGACGACGATTCACCCGGGTGCAGATTCGCACAGTGTCGCGAGTTACTTGCAAGGTCTATTGTCAGAGAAGCTTGAAAAGAATGTTTGTGTTTACAATTTTGGACGTTCGGCATATTTTTCAACTCAAGAAAAAATCCTGCACTCCACACTGTTGCTAAAGGGGCATCGTCCCGACCTGGCAATCTTTTTTCATGGATTGAATGATTTTTACTTTTATGACAGGCAGCCTGTAACGCGCGGTTGTTTTCATCTTGCATTGCTCGAAAAGAATCGTATCGCCCGTGAGATGTTAAATAATGCGCAGGCTGCTTCTCCGCAATGGGGTGCTTTGAGAAAATTTTTTACGACCCTCCCGCTTTTTCGCTTGGCCTCATTGATGCTTTCTTATTATGAAAATATAAGTTCGACCGGCGAGAGCCACTGCGACAATGTAAAAAATTCAGCTGCTACTAATAGAATGATTGTCGATGAGTTACTTCACAATCATCAGGAGATCCGTGCTGTTTCAACAGTCTTCGGGGTCAAGGTTTCATTTTTTATTCAGCCCGTACCGACGTACGGATACGATTTGCAATACCATGAACCATTTCGGATGCTTAAGCATTCGGGTGGGTTTATGGGCCAAGACAGGGCTGGGGACGGATATCCTATGCTGTTGAATGAGCTGGCCTCAGTCGAGCATTCATTCGATGACGTGTTCTCCCTTGCCGACATTCAGCGCGATATAAAACGCAATATATATGTCGATCACTGTCACTATACGGCATGGTTCGCAAGTGTTATCGCTGGACATATGTCCGACAGGCTGATCGCGAGTGGTATAGTGAATCCATCTTGGCAAGCCGCCGAAAAGTGAGACCGCTCCACTGCAAACGTTTGGGCTTGCCGTCCAACCGTCCGTATTCCACGGTGACCTGCTCCATCTTTCAGGAAGGAGGAATCCATATCCGAGCGGGGGACATAGGTATTTGCGAGTGCCCGCCACGTCGCCAAGCCCCGGCATGTGGCCGTGGACGTCGCGGTCGTCGGGGCGGGGGAGACTCCGACGCAATCCTCGTGGCGCATGGCGTAGCGGATCACGCCTTCACTCCCCGGCCAGGCCAGCCAGTTCGCTGCGTTTGAGGGCTTCGCGGTCGAAGTGGGCGCGCAGCTCCGGGTCTTTGGGGAGGATGTTGTTCTTGCGCAGATAGTGGAGGAAGGCCAGGGCCTCGCGGAAGTGCGGGTCCAGGTCCAGGCAGTTGCCGAGTTCCCGGTAGGCGTGTTCCGTGTCGCCCTTCTCGAACCAGGCCCGGGCGATGTTCAGGAGCAGGTGTTCGTCGTCGGCGCACAGGGCCTTGGCCCGGTGGTAGAAGGCCAGGGCCTCCTCGAAGAGGCCGCGCTTGCGCAGGGCGATGCCGAAGTCGTTGAAGAGGTGCTTGTGTTCGGCGGCGAAGCTCTCGTCGAGCTTCACGAGCTTCTCGAAGGCGTAGCGGCCCTTTTCGAGCTGGTTGAGGGCCAGATAAGCCAGACCCAGGCCGAAGGTGCCCCGGATGTTCTCCTCGTCGATGCGCAGCACCTTCTGGTACTCGATCTTGGCCTCGACGTTCTTGCCCTGGTTGCGGAAGTGGTCGCCGATGAGCACTCGCTGGGTGAGCAGGCGGTAGCCCAGGTCCGGCTCCAGGGTGAAGCGTTCCAGGAAGCTCTCGCGCGGTTCGATGATTTGTCGCTGGGTGGGCAGGTGGTGTTCGTCCAGGAGCTGGGCGCTGATCACGCCGTCCTCCTGTTCGCGGGCGAACCAGAAGCGCTTGGCCTCGCCGCTGGCCGGGTCGCCCGGTATGCCGGGCGTGGAAAAGATGCCCCTGAGCTTGGGCGGGGCGGTTTCCGGCCCGCAGTCGAGAGTGTCGGAGCAGGCGTTCAAGGGTTGATCTGCACGACCACGCGGCGATTGCGGGCCTGGTTGTCGGGCAGGGGCTGACCCTGGGCGTTCTCGTTGGGGGCCACGGGGCGCGTTTCGGCGAACCCCGCGATCTGGATGCGATCGCGGGGCACGCCGTGGTCGATGAGGTAGCGGGCCACGCGGGAGGCCCGCGCCGCCGAAAGCTCCCAGTTGGAGGGGAACAGGAACGACTGGATGGGCAGGTTGTCCGTGTGGCCCTCCACCGTGACGCGGTAGGGCGTGGCGCGCAGCGACTGGGCGATGGAGTCCAGGTAGGGGCGCGACGAGGGCGCGAGGTCGGCGCTGCCGCTCTGGAAGAGCACCGCGCCCTTGAGGGTGATGGCCACGCCGCCCTGGCGCTTCTCCACCTGGATGCCCGCGGGGTCCTTGGCGAAGCGCACGGACATCTCGGATTCGATTTCGTCCAGGGTTTTCAGGCGGGCGGTGGGTCCGGGGCCGTCGCCTTGCCCGGGACCGGCCACGGGGTCGCCCACGGACTGGTAGACCTGGGGCGGCAGGGGCGGCTGGATCACGGGATAGTACTGCCCGTCGGGCACGGGCTCCGGGTGCAGGGAACTGCCCATGGGGCGGTCGGGCTGGCGCTCCGCCAGGGCCTGGCGCTTGGCCTTTTCGGCGGCCAGGGCGGCTTCCATGGACTGGGCCACCTTGCGGTAGCGGTCCTGGTCCACGCTGGAGACCGAGAGCATCACCACGAAGAAGCATAGGAGCAGGGTGAGCAGGTCGGCCAGGGAGATGAACCAGGTGCCCTCGTCCTCGTCCTTGAAGCGGCCGCGCAGTTTCTGGAACATGAGCATGGCGGCTGCCTAGGGGCGGATGCCGATGGAGGCCCAGCGCCTGGGCGGCAGGTAGGCCTTGAGCTTGTCGTAGACAATGGCGGCGGGGGTCTTGTCCTTGATGAAGAGCACGCCGTCGCGGATGACGCACATGAGCAGCACCCGTTCCTCGATGCGCTTTTCCACCTTCACGGCGATGGGCAGGAAGAAGAGGTTGGAGAGCAGGATGCCGTAGAGCGTGGTGGTGAGGGCCACGGCCATGTGCTGGCCCAGGGAGGCAAGCTGGCCGCCGCCCATGGCCTGCATGAGGCCGATGAAGCCGATGAGCGTGCCGATCAGCCCGTAGGCGGGCGAGAGCTTGGCCATGGTGCGGTAGATGCCCGCGCTGGAGAGCTCCTGCTGGTAGGTCTGCTCGATGCGCGTTTCCAGAATCTCCTTCATCTCCTCGCGGGAGTAGCCGTCCACGAGCATCTGCAGGGCGTTCTGGAGGAATTCGTTCTCGATGCCGGGCAGGGTCTTCTCCAGGTGGACCTTGCCGCGCATGGAGGCCTCGCGGGCGATGTCCACGATGGACTCGATGTAGTTGCCGATGGGCAGCTCCTCGCGCTTGAGGGCCGTGAGGAAGATGCTGAACACGCGGGCCACTTCCTTGAGCGGGAAGCAGATGAAGGTGGAGGCCAGCGTGCCGCCCAGCACGATGGCCAGGCCCGGAAGGTTCAGGAACACCCGGGCGGAGTCCGTGGCGAAATAGGTGGCCGTGCCCAGGATGATGATGCCGGCTACGAACCCGATGACGGTGGCGACGTTCACCCGCTGATCCCCTTGATGGATTTGATGAGCCCGATGAGTTCGTCCTCGATGTCGGAGGCTTCGCCCGGATCGGGCTCGGGCATGCGCTGGACCTCCTCCCTGACCACGGAGGCGATCTTCTTGGAGAGGTTGGCGTAGATCTTCTGGCGGGCCTCGTCCCCAGCCAGGGCCGCCAGCACGCCCACCTTGTAGAAGCCCAGGCGCGAGAGAGCCTCCTCCAGGGTGGCGTTGTCCACGCCGACCACGTCGTCGACGTTTTGGAGGTCCTCCACCTTCAGGCGCGGGCGCTTGGCGCGCTGGAAGTAGTCCTGCCCCTTGGAAGCGGCGAAGGCCAGGGCCTGGCGCTTGTGGAAGTGGAAGAGCGCGGGCGGAACCTCGCCGTAGGCGATCTTTTTGAGGATGGTCTCGGGCTGGGCGTCCACTGCCCGGGCGAAGTCGTCCAGGTCGATGAATTCGAGCTCCGCGCCGTTGGCGTCGGGGTTGTCCTGGGCCATGTTGCGCGAGACGCGGGCGAAGCGTTCGGCGTCGGGGATGGAGAGCAGGCGCTCCTTGACGAACTCGCCGGACTTCTTCTTGGTGCCCAGGAGCGGATCGGTGCGGTAGTAGGTGCCTTTCACGTCCACGATGTCCACGATGTGCACGCGCGCGAGCTTTTCGAGCACCTCGTCGATCTCGGTCTGGGTGATGAGCAGGATGTCCTTGATGGTGCGCGAGAGCTCCACGGTGGATATCTGGGCGGCCTCGCTCTTGGGTCCGCTCCTGGCCGCGGCGCGCCAGGCCAGGAGGATGACGGAACACACCGAGGCGAAGGTGTTGGAGCTGGAACGCTCCGGCACCAGGGCGTTGAGGGCGCGCACGCGCTCCACCAGGTAGGAGGTGATGATCTGCACCGGCCGGGGGCTCTTGAGCAGCAGCGTGTGCAAGAGCGTCTGATCCAGGACGATGACCTCGGTATAGTCCAGGGCCAGGGCCTCGGAGGTGCGCTTCTCGCCGGTGATCACGCCCATCTCGCCGAAGATCTGGCCAGGGCGCAAAAGCGCCAGGGTCACGCGCTTGTTGCCAGCGAGCCTGTAGAGCCCGACGGCCCCCTGGGTGATGATGTAGGCCTCTCCGCTGGACTGGCCCTCCTTGTAGATGGCCTGTCCCTTGTGGAAGGTCTTGGTCTTGTCCCCCACGTCCGCTTTCTTCATCATGGATGCTCCGCACTTCCTGGAGGCCGCGACGGCCCCGTGGAGACGCCGCGAACCCGGCCTGCCGGGCGGAAGGCGCGGTTTCCCCTCTCTTGTCAATCTTATACGTAAAGTCCCGGGAAAACAAGGCGGAGCGCGCTTCGGGGAGAAAACATTTACAACGGCCTTACGGGGGGCTAAGGTATGGTGCAGGAGCGAAACATGCCGCATCGACACTGCCGCGACGTGCCCGTGCTGGCCGTCGCACCAGCCGGGCCGGAGGGCCTGGCCAACGGGCTTTGGCGACTGGAACTGGAAAACCCCGGATTCACGGGGGTTAAACCCGGCCAGTTCGCCATGCTGCGTCCGCCCGCCTGGGGGTTTGACCCCCTCTGGGCCAGGCCCCTTTCCATCTCCCGAGCCCTGGACGACCGCATCGTCTTCCACTTCCTCGTGGCCGGGCGCGGCACGGCGGCCTTCACGCGCCTCGCCCCGGGCGAGCCCGTCACGGTGTGGGGGCCTCTGGGCCAGGGCTTCGCCGTGGAGCCCGGCGCGCCAACACTGTTGGTGGGCGGCGGCATCGGCATCGCGCCTTTCGTGGAATATGCGGCCACGCACCCCACCCCGGGGAAGCTCGCGCTGCTCTTCGGGCACCGTCCGCCGCGCTCCTGCTATCCCTACGACGAACTGGGGGCCATGATCGCCGTGGAGTCCTTCCAGGACAAAACCCCCGAGGACATCCCGCGCTTCGTGGAGCTGCTGGAGAAGCGCATCGCGGAACACGCCGGGGGACTGGTGCTGGCTTGCGGCCCCACGCCGCTTCTGCGCTCGGTGAAGAACCTGGCGGACAAGCACGGCGTGCGCGCCCAGGTGTCGCTGGAGAACCGCATGGCCTGCGGCGTGGGCGCGTGCCTGGGCTGCGTGGCGGAGAACCCCGAGGGACACCGCGTGCAGACCTGCGTGAAGGGGCCGGTGTTCTGGGCCGACAAGGTGACGCTCTAGGCTGGGCCGGGCCTTTGCGGGGCCTCCCGGCGCCAAGCGCCAACAACGTGACGCACCGGCGCGGCCCGAGCGCCGCCGCCGACCGGAGTTTTCGATGGATCTTCGCGTGGACCTGGGGGGGCTGACCCTCAAGAACCCCGTCATGACCGCCTCGGGCACCTTCGGCTACGGCCTGGAGTTCGCCCCCTACGGCGACCTGCGCTCCCTGGGGGGCATCGTGGTCAAGGGGCTTTCGCTCAAGCCCCGCGAGGGCAACCCCGTGCCGCGCCTGGCCGAGACCCCCTCGGGCATGCTCAACGCCATCGGCCTGCAGAACTGCGGGGCCGAGCGCTTCCTCAAGTCGATGCTGCCGGGGCTGCCCTGGCGCGAGACCCCCGTGGTGGCCAACCTCTACGCCTGCGACACCCTGGAGTTCGCCGAATTGGCCGGGCTCCTGGCCTCCGCCGAGGGCGTGGCGGCCCTGGAGGTGAACATCTCCTGCCCCAACGTGCAGGCGGGCGGCGTGCTCTTCGGGCAGGATCCGGCCCTGGCGGCGCGCGTCACCGAGGCGGTGAAGGCGCGCGCGGGGTCCAAGCCCGTGATGGTGAAGCTCTCGCCCAACGTCACGGACATCGTGGCCGTGGCCAAGGCCGTGGAGGGCGCGGGGGCGGACGCGATCTCGCTCATCAACACGCTCACGGGCATGGCCGTGGACGTGCGCACCCGCAAGCCCCGCCTGGCCAACGTGGTGGGCGGCCTGTCGGGGCCGGCCATCAAGCCGGTGGCCCTGCGCTGCGTGTGGCAGGTGAGCCGAGCGGTGTCCATTCCCGTGGTGGGCATGGGCGGCATCAGTTCGGCCACGGACGCCCTGGAATTCATCCTGGTGGGGGCCGGCGCCGTGCAGGTGGGCACGGCCAACTTCCTGCGGCCGGATTTCTCCTTCCGACTGGCCGAGGAACTGCCCCTGGCCGCCCAGGCCCTGGGCATCACCGACCTTTCGACCTTCCGGGGCAGCCTGGCCGTCGGCTGACGGCCGCGCCCTGCAGGACACGCGAGGCGGCCGTGAAGACCCTCCAGACCGTGGCCGCGCTCCTGCTGTCCGTCTGTCTGCTGCCGAGTCCGGCCTTTTCGGAAAGCGCCGGGACCGGCAGGCCCTGGCGCGTGTTCATCCTGCACAGCTACGACGCAGGGTACGTCTGGACCAGGAACGTGGACCAGGGCCTGCGCGCCGCCCTGGTCGGCCTGAACGTGGCCTTCGAGAGCTTCTACCTGGACGCCAAGCGCGCCGACGCGGCGGTCCAGGCCCGTGCGGGCAAGGCCGCGTGGGAGCGCATCCGGGCCTTCGACCCCGACGTGGTGGTGGCCGCCGACGACGCGGCCCAGGCCTGGGTGGTGCGCCCCTTCCTGGCCGGGCGCGAGCGCCCGCAGGTGATATTTTGCGGGGTCAACGCCCCTCCGGCGTCCTACGGCTATCCGGCATCCAACGTCTCGGGCGTGCGCGAGCGCTTCCATTTCCGCGAGAGTTTCGAGCTGCTCAGGCGTCTGGCGCCCGAGGCGCGCTCCGTGGCCTTCCTGACCGACGATTCGGACACCGGGCGCTCCGTTGCCGAGGACCTCGCGGCCCACGCCCCGTACGCCCTTGACCTGGAGCGCGTGCGCACGGTGCGCGGCTTCCAGGCCTGGAAGGCCGAAGTGGCGGCCTGCCAGAAAACGTCCGACGCCCTGGCCCTGGGCGTCTACCACACCCTGCGCGACGAGGCCACGGGCCGCCTCGTCCCACCCGAGGAGGTCATGGCCTGGACCAACGCCGAGAACCGGCTGCCCACCCTGGGCTTCGCCGACTTCACGCCGGATCACGGCGTCCTCTGCGGCGTGCTGGAGTCGGCCCACGAGCAGGGCTACCTGGCCGGGCTCATGACGCGCGAGGTGCTGGAGTCCGGGCGCGCCGCGGGCGAACTGCCGGTGCGCGGCAAC
Source organism: Fundidesulfovibrio magnetotacticus (assembly GCF_013019105.1). Lineage (NCBI taxonomy): Bacteria > Pseudomonadati > Thermodesulfobacteriota > Desulfovibrionia > Desulfovibrionales > Desulfovibrionaceae > Fundidesulfovibrio > Fundidesulfovibrio magnetotacticus. Next base: position 447,792 of record NZ_BLTE01000001.1, on the reverse strand, counting down.
GCCACGGGCGTGGTGTTCGTGAACCTGCGCGCGGCGGAACGCCTGCGCATGACAGTGCCCTTCGAGATCATCGAAGCGGCCGGCGTGGTGGTGGAGTAGCCATGGATCCCGGCGTCCAACCTCCGCTGGTCCGGCGCTACCTGGCCCCCATCGTCACGGTGCTCTTCATCGGCATGGTGCTCTCCACGGCCTTGACCTACGTGCACACCCGCAGCTCCGTGGAGTCCATGGCCCTGGCCCAGATGTCCCAGACCCTTTGGTTCATCGACCGGGAGCTCACCGAGAAGGCCGAGGACATCAAGGCCAGCGCCGCCGTCTGGAGCCAGGAGGAGGTGTTCCTGCTGGCCCTGCGCGAGAGCTACCTGGGCCGCTCCGCCCGCGAGGCCGCCAGCCGCCGCATGGAGGATCGGGTGCGGCTCCACGGCTACAGCCGGGCCTTCGTGGCCACGGCCGACGGCAACGTGATCGCCTCCTCGGACCCACGCGCCGTGGGCAACGTCTATGTGGGGGACCGCGCCTATTTCCGCCGCGTCATGGAGGGCGAGGTGATCCTGGAGTCCCTGGAAGCGGGCAAGTACACGGGACGCCCCGTGGTGGTGGCCGCCGCGCCCCTGGCCGCCAAGGACAAGGCCCCGGAGGGCCTGCTGATCCTGGTGACGGACGTGGCCCCGCTCGGCAGCGAGATTCTGGACGGCGTGCGCATCGGCCGGTCGGGCGGTGCGGTTTTCCTGGATCGCGACGGCAAACTCCTTGCCGCGCCCTCCTGGCGGCGCGAGCGCGAGTTCAACCGTGTTTACGGCGTCTCCGTGGAGCTGCGCTCGGCCCCTCCCGGGCATGTGGCCCGCTACGAAGGCGTATGGGGCCGCAGGCTCTGCATGGGCCAGGTCAACGCCTCCACGGGGTGGCTCCTGGTCGGCGTGGTGGACGAGAACGAGTTCCTCAGACCCGCCGAGAACCTGGCAACCATGAACGGGCTCATCGCGGCCGGCGTGCTGGCCCTGGTGGGCATCGCGCTGGCCATGCTGCGCAGGGCCGTGGCCGGGCTGCGCGCCTCGGAGGACCGCTACCGCGTCCTGGCCGAGACCACTCCCGTGGGCATCGTGGGCTTCGATGCCCACGGGGACACCCGCTACATGAACCAGCGCGCCCGGGAGATCCTGGGGCTCCCCCTGGAGGGCGCGCCGGGCGACGCCTGGACGCGCGCCTTGCGAGACCGCGAGGGGCAGCCCCTCGATCCCGATGCCCTGCCCGTGCGCCTGGCCCTGACGGACGGACGCGCCGTGCAGGACCAGGCCCTGAGTTACGAGTCCCCCGGCGGGGAACGCAGGCTCCTGGCCATGAGCGCCGCGCCCGTGGCGGGTTCCGGCCTTGCCGCGTCGGGCGCGGTGGCCGCCCTGGTGGATGTGACCGAACGCCTGCGCCTCCAGGAGATGATGATCCAGACCGAGAAGATGATCTCCGTGGGCGGGCTGGCCGCGGGCATGGCCCACGAGATCAACAACCCGCTGGCCTCCATCCTCCAGGCCCTGCAGGTGGTGCGCAGGCGTTTGGAGCCCGGGCTCGCGGCCAACGAACAGCAGGCGGGCCGGTCCGGCATCGACCTGGCGGCCCTGGCCGTCTACCTGCGCGAACGCGGGGTGAACGAGTTCCTGGACGCCATCAACGAGGCAGGGGTGCGCGCGGCGCGCATCGTCAGCAACATGCTGGGCTTCGCGCGCAAGTCCGCGGGAGAATACGGCGAATGCCGCCTCTCGGATCTGCTGGACCGCACCGTGGAACTTGCCGGGGGCGACTACGACCTCAGAAAGCAGTACGACTTCAAGCGCATCGAGATCGTGCGCGACTACTCCGCCCAGCCCGTGACGGCGCGCTGCCAGCCCATGGAGATCGAGCAGGTGTTCTTCAACATCCTGCGCAACGCGGCGCAGGCCTTCAGGGACCGCCCCAACGAGGGCGAGGGGCCGCGCATCACCCTGCGCACCAGGGAAGAGAACGGCATGGCCGTGGCCGAGATCGAGGACAACGGCCCGGGCATGCCCGAGGAGATCCGCAAGCGCGTCTTCGAGCCCTTCTACACCACCAAGGGCGTGGGCACGGGCACGGGGCTGGGGCTCTCGGTGGCCTACTTCATCGTCTCGGAAAATCACCGGGGGAGCATCACGGTGGAGTCGACCCCGGGGAAGGGGGCGCTCTTCCGGGTGAAGCTGCCGTCGGCGACGGCCTAGAAGCCGTCCACGCCCGGGGCGGCGGCGGGAGGCGGCCCGTCCGCGACCGGGCAGGGCGGGCTCAGCCCGCGAACCTGGGGTCGCGGGCCATGGCCTGGGCCAGCTCTCGCATGGGCGCGGGCAGGGTGAGGCCCGCCAGTCCCTCCAGGCTCGTCCAGCGCCACTCCTGGGCTGCCGTGAGCACGGGCTCGGGCGGGTCCGAGTCCTCGGGAAATCCGGCCAGGAAGGCGTGCATGGTCACCCGGTAGCGGGTGTAGGCGTGGCGGATCACCGCCAGCTTGTCCCTGATCTCCACCTCGAAGCCGGTCTCCTCGCGCACCTCGCGCCGCGCCGTGTCCCGTGGATGCTCTCCGGGCTCCATCTGTCCTCCGGGGAACTCCCAGAGGCCGCCCCACACGCCCCTGTCCAGGCGGCGCTGCACGAAAACGAGCCCCCGGTGGCGGATCACCGCCGTGCCCATGCCGATGGGCGTCACGCGCGCCTGGCCGGGCAGCACGGGGCGCTCCAGCACCACCCCCGCCGCCAGGGCGCGGCACTCCCCGGACAGGGGGCAGGCCTCGCAGCGCGGCGCGCGCGGCGTGCACACCAGCGCGCCCAGCTCCATGACGGCCTGCACGGCCTCCCGCGCGCGGCCTGGCGGGGTGATCCCGAGGGCCAGCTCCCGGAAGAGCCTGCGGCCCTTGGCGTCGCGCGGGGAGTCGGCCACGTCGTGCAGCCGGGCCAGCACGCGTTCGGCGTTGGCGTCCACGGCGGGTTCGTCGCGGTTGTAGGCGATGGCCAGCACAGCCCCGGCCGTGTAGTCGCCAACGCCTGGCAGGGCGCGCAGGGCTTCCCTGTCGTCGGGGACGCGGCCGCCGTGGCGCTCCACCATCAGCCGGGCGGCCAGGTGCAGGTTGCGGGCGCGTCGGTAGTAGCCCAGGCCCTCCCAGAGCCTGAGCACCTCGGCCTCGTCCGCCGCCGCCAGGGAGGCCAGGTCCGGGAAGCGCCGGGTGAAGCGCAGGAAGTAGTCCACGCCGCGCTCCATCTGGGTCTGCTGGAGCATCACTTCCGAGAGCCAGACGCGGTAGGGGTCGTGGCCGTCACGCCAGGGCAGGGCGCGCCGGGAAGCGGCGAACCAGTGGAGCAGGGGGGCGCTGAGTCGGGGATCGTGGACCATGGGCGTTTCCAAAAGGAGCGAAGCGCGCTATATCCCAATCGCCCCGACCCGTCGACCACGGAGAGCCCATGCCCCGCACAGCGCCCCTCGCATTGGTCCTGGCCGTTCTCGTCCTCGTGCTCCTGGCCTTCACGCCCCCGTCGGCCCAGGCTCAGGCCCAGGCTCAGGAGCGTCGCTGGCTCCCGGCCCAGCTGGCCCCCTGGGAGGGCTGGGCGCTCCACGGCCAGGACGAGGCCCTCTGCCCGCCCCTGGCCCAGGATCCCACCAGGCGACAGTGCCTATTCCCCACGTGGCTATCCGTCGCGGCGGACGGTTCGGGGGCCGGTTTTTCCATGGTCTGGCGGGTGTTCTCCCCGTCGCTGGTCAGCCTGCCGTGGGGCCAGGGCCTCTGGCCGGAGGACGTGAAGGTGTTCGGAAAGCCCGTGCCCGTGCTGGACGCCGGGGGCGTGCCCGGGGTGCGCCTGGAACCCGGCGAGTGGCAGGTGACGGGCAGGCTCTCCTGGAAATCCCGCCCGGCCTTCCTCAACGTGCCGCCGCGCACGGGCCTGGTCGAGCTGGTCCTGGACAGGGCCCCGGTGGCCGCGCCGAGGCTTTCAGGCGACGGCAGGCTGGAGCTGGCCGCCCCGGGGAGCGCCGCCGTCCCGGCCGGGGATTCCCTGCGCGTGAACGTCCTGCGGCTGCTGCGCGACGGCGTGCCCGTGCGCATGGTCACCCTGGCCCGACTGGACGTGTCGGGACGCGCCCGCACCCTGGAGCTGGACGGCCTGCTCCTGCCCGGCACCGAGCCCCTGGCCGTGCGCTCCCCCGTGCCCGTGGGCTTCGGCCCGGACGGCAGGGTGAGCGTGCTGGCCGGGGCGGGCCGCCACGAGGTGGAGATCGAGAGCCGTTTCACGGGCGATCCGGCCTCGGTTGGCCCCCTGCGCCTGCCCTTCGGCCCCGAGGTCTGGGCCTTCGCCCCGGACGCCCCCCTGCGCGAGGCGCTGCTTTCGGGCCTGCCCCCCGTGGACCCCAAGACCACCGACCTCCCCGCCGCCTGGAAGCGCCACCAGGCCTACGCCGCCTCGGACGGCGCGACCCTTGTCCTGGCCACGGCCCGGCGCGGCGAGCCCCCGGCCCAGGGCCAGGGACCGTCCCTGGCCCGCCGCCTCTGGCTGGACCCCGACGGCCGGGGCTTCACCGTCCAGGACCGCCTGGAAGGACGCCTGGGCGGCTCCGGGGACCGGGGCTGGACCCTGGCCATGACGCCCCCCGGAGAGCTGGGCCGGGCCACCCTGGACGGGCGCGACCAGCCCGTGGTGCTCCTGGGGGGCGAGGGCGGCGTGGCGCGCGGCGTGGTGCTCAGGCGCGCGGAGCTGAACCTCACGGCCGAATCGCGCTCCCCCGGGCGCGGCGCGGCGCTCCCGGCCTCTGGATGGGACGCCCGCGTCTCCTCGCTCTCGGCCGTGCTGGAGCTGCCCCCGGGGTGGAGCCTCCTTGCGGCTTCAGGCCCGGAGCGGGCCGAGGGCTCCTGGGCGGACGGCTGGTCGCTCATGGACATCTTCCTGGCGCTCTTCATCCCCCTGTGCGCCTGGAAGCTGGGCCGCCCGTTGGCCGGGGGGGCGCTCCTGGCCTTCCTGGCGGTGTCGCTCCACGAGCAGGGCGCGCCCGTGTGGCAGTGGCTGCCGCTCCTGGCCGCCCTCGCCCTGGAGAGGGGCTTCGCGCGCATGTCCGGCGGCGCGCGGATGGCGGGGTTCCTGAAGACCTTGGCCGTGGCCCTGCTGGCGGTCACGGCGCTGCCCTTCGCCCTGGAACAGGCGCGCTTCGGGCTGCACCCGCAACTGGAGGAACTCTCCGGTCCTACGCCCTGGGAGGCCCAAGGCGTGCGGCGCAAGGCGGCCCCGGCCAGGGCTCCCGCGCCCGCCCCCGCCCTCCAGGCCACCGGCGCTCAGAAACCGGACGCATCGGCGCCGGAGGCATCGGGCCCGGAAGGAGCTTCCCTGGCCCTGCGCATGCAGGAAGCCGCCCCCTCCGAGGAGCAGCCCGCCGCGCCGTCGCCCCCGGCCCCGCCCGCCGTGAAGCCTTCCCCACCGGGTGGCCGCGCCGGACTGGAGCAGGACCCCAACAGCCTGGTGCAGACCGGCCCGGGGCTTCCCCTCTGGCGTTGGCGGGAGGTTCGCCTCTCCTGGACCGGGCCGGTGGAGCCCTCGGAACGTCTGTCGCTCGTTCTCGTGCCGCCCGTGGTCAACGCCTTCCTGCACCTGGCCCGCGCCGCGCTGATCCTGGCGGCCCTGGGGCTTCTGACAGTGCGCGGCAAGGCCTCGCCCCGCGCCGCAGCCGTCGCGGCGTGCCTCCTGGCCTTGCTGGCCTCCCCGGCCCAGGCAGGGGACATCCCGTCCAAGGACATGCTCGACGAGTTGCGCGCGCGCCTGCTCAGGCCCGCCGAGTGCCAGCCCCACTGCGCGGGCGTCTCGCGACTCGGCGTGGCCCTGGACGCCCAGACCCTCACCATGACCGTCTGGGCCGGGGCGGCCGCGCGCCTGGCGCTGCCCCTGCCCGGCGCGGGGGACGGCTGGCGGCCCCGGCAGGTGAGCGTGGACGGCAGGCCCGCCGCCGTGCTCTTCCTTGACGGCGTGGCCTGCGTGCTCCTGGAGCCGGGAGCGCACACGGTGGTGCTCGCCGGGCCTGCCCCCTCGGGCGCGTCCTTCACGATTTCCTCGCCCGTGCCGCCCAAGCTCGCCGAGGCCCGCGCCCCGGGCTGGAGCGTGCTGGGCATCGGTCCCGACGGCGCTCTGGAGGGCGGCCTGCGCTTCACAAGGCGGCAGGATCCGGCAGCCTCCGGGAAGGACGCGCCGGGGGCGCTGGCCTCCGCCGTGCCGCCCTTCCTGGAGGTGGAGCGTTCCCTGGAACTGGGGCTCACCTGGAGCGCCGTCACCACGGTGCGCCGCCTCTCGGGAGGGGGGGAGCCCCTGAGCGTTCCGGTGCCCCTGCTGCCGGGCGAGACGGTGACGGGCCAGGGCGTGCGCGTGGAGGATGGCCGCGCCGTGGCCGTGCTGGCGGCCGGGCAGGAGCGCGTGAGCTGGCGCTCGCGTCTGGACGTGATCCCGAGCCTGGAACTCAAGGCCCCCCAGGGCGTGGACTGGGTGGAGTCCTGGAAGCTCTCCGCCTCGCCGGTTTGGGAAGTGCGCTTCGCAGGAGTGGTCCCGGTCGCCACCCGGGACGCCCAGGGGCGTTTCGCCCCCTTCTGGCGGCCCTGGCCCGGCGAGTCGGTCACGCTCGCGGTCACGCGGCCCGCCCCCGCGCCCGGCGAGAGCCTGACAATCGACGCCGCCAGGCTCAAGGCCTCGCCCGGCGAGCGCTCCGAGGAGGCCGTCCTGGAGTTGCGCCTGCGCTCGGCCCTGGGCGGCCGCCACGTGCTGCGCCTGCCCCCGGACGCCCAGGTTACCGGCGTTACTCTGGGCGGCAGACCCGCGTCCTGGACGCCCGGCCCCGGCGGCGAGCTGGCCCTGACCCTGCCGCCCGGGGCTTCGGAGCCGCGCGTCTCATGGCGGCAGGAGGCGCGGGGCCTGTGGCGGGCCACCCTGCCCGCCGTGGACCTGGGTCATCCGGCGGCCAACGCGCGCCTGCAGCTGGAGCTGCCCCGCGACCGCCTGACTCTCTTCGTCTGGGGCGACACACCCTTCGCCCCGGCCGTGACGCTCTGGGGCACGCTGGCCGGGGTGGCCCTGGCGGCGACGCTCCTGGGGCGCATCCCCTGGACGCCTCTGCGCTTCCGCCACTGGCTGCTCCTGGGCCTGGGTCTCTCCCAGACGCAGCCCGAGGTGGCGGCCGCCGCGGTGGCGTGGCTTCTGGCCCTGGGCTGGCGGCGCGGCCACGCTCCGGCGGGGAGGTTCGGTTTCGATCTGCTCCAGACGCTCCTGGCGGTGACCGTCCTGGCAGGGCTGGCCTGCCTCTTCGAGGCCGTACGCTCGGGACTTCTGGGCGATCCGGCCCTGGCCGTGACGGGCAACGGCTCCACCCCCTGGAGTCTGGCGTGGGACTTCGGGCGCGTGCCGGGCGAACTGCCGGACGCCGGGGCTTTCACCGTGCCCGCTTGGTGGCGTCGGGGGCTGATGCTCGCGTGGTCCATGTGGCTGGCGTGGTCGCTGTCGGGGTGGCTGCGCTGGGGTTGGGAGTGCTACAGCGAGGGCGGGGTCTGGCGCAGGCCGGTGTTCTCGTGGCCGTGGCGGCGCGGCGCGTCCGGAAGGGAAGCCCCCGCCGGGAGCGCCCCGGGCGGCGTCACGCAGGGCTCGCCCCCACCGGATAAGGGAGAGCCCCGGTCCTGACGGGCGGTTGGAGGCGTCGCCCTCCGCCGTCTGCCCGGACGCCGCACGGCAAGGCTCGGGGGGATAGCCTCGTCCGATGAGTCCGGCACGAACGTGCTCGGGCCGATGCACCGCGACGCGGCCTGCTAGGAGATCGCCGGGGAGTGCTCTCTGTCCGTTTCAGCGCCCCGAGGCCAGGTAGCGTCGGTAGGCGGCGTTGAGGGCCGCCGCCAGGGGGCCGTCGGCGGGCATGGCATATTCGGGCAGGGAGAAGGCCGTGATGCCCTCCGGGGCGAAGCGCCCGGCCGCGGCCAGCTGGGCGGCCACGCGGGACATGTCCGCCGGGCGGGCCTGGAAGGGCTCCTGATCGAGGGGCTCTCCGTGGGTCTGCTCGAAGACCTCGACCACGGGATGGAGCGTCCAGCCCCCCCGGGCGGCGGCCTGGGACGCGGCCTCCAGGTAGGGAGGCAGCTCCGCCAGAGTGAGCTTGCGCACGCCCACGCCGTCCTGCAGGTAGAAGTGCGCCAGCCCCGATTCCCTCATGAGTTCCACCAACCATTCGCGCAGGGCCAAAGGGTCCAGAAAGCCGTTGACGAAACCCGAGACGCCCGCGTCGCGGGCCGGGTCCAGGCTTTTCAGGCCCGCCGCCAGACCCTTGAGATGGGCGCTGAGCAGGGCGCGGCGCGGCCCGTTCCAGCGCACGTCGTCCAGTTCCTGGGGCAGATACCACCCGGCGAAGGCCGGGGAGCCGCCGAAACGTGCGAGCAGGTCCTTGGCCAGGGCCAGGGAGTCCAGTTCCAGACGCTTGAGATAGACCTCCACCACGTCGGGGGAGCGGGATGTCTTGGCCCACCACTCCGGGTCGTGGACGAGGCCCAGGCGCAGGCGCATGCCCCTGGCCTCGGCCAGGGGGAAGAGCCGTTCCAGCAGGGGAAGGGCCTCGGCGTCGCGCCCGGAGGGGTCGGCCAGGAAGCGCGTCCTGCCGAAGGCGCACCACTGCACCACCACTTCCCGCACGCCCAGGGCCGCCAGTTCGTCGAAGAGGCGCTCGAAGCGTTCCGGAGGCCACTGTTCGTGGCCGCGCAGGGGCTGGAAGAAGGTGGCCTGGAAGCGCGGCGGCCCGGCTTGGGCGTGCCCGGGGGGCAGGGCGGCGGCCAGCAGGCAGAGGAGGGCCAGGGTGAGGGCGGCGTGGCGCGGTGTCATGACGTTGTGGCCTTCGTGGTCAATAGCGCAGGATGGTGGTCAGGTAGAGGCCGTCCACGCCCTGGTCGGTGGTCCTGTTGTAGAGGCGTCCGGCCTTGTACTGCGCCAGCACCTCCAGATAGGAGCGCGGCGTGGTGTATTTCGTCTCGTTGAAGCGGTACTTGAAGGAGAGCCCTACGCCGGCCTCCCAGAGGGAGAGCCTGTTGTCGTCGGGCGTCCAGATGCGCGCATTGGCCACCAGGTGCGGCGTGAGCGTGGCGTTGCGCGCCACTTTGAAGCTCCAGCCCTGGCGGACCTCGCCGTTAAAGAGGAATCGCGCGGGATTCTCCAGGTAGCGGTCGGCCTCCAGGTAGAGGTAGCTGAAGTTCCAGTTGGAGCGCTCGGGGTCCAATCCGTAGCCGTCGGCCCAGGAGCCCATGGCGCGCAGGAGCCAGTTGTCCTCGGCGTTCTTGCCGATCTTGATGAGCCGTTCGGCCCCGAAGGAGACGTTCTGGCTCTTGAAGGGCTTGTAGCGCAGCCCCACCGCGCCCTGGGCCGAGTCCGGGTCGAAGGCCATGCTTTGGCGTTCCAGGGTCCAGTTGAGGCGGGCCACCACCTGGAAGAGGCGGTCGTCGCGCAGGCCGATGACGGGCGGGGTCCAGGCCGCCTCCACGCCGCTCACGGAGGGCTGGTAGATGCCGCCCTGGCCGCCGGGCGCGTCGGACTGGCCCGCCCGGCTGGTGTAGTAGGTCAGGTAGGCCGTGAGGCTCAGGCTCTCGTCGAGCTTGGTGACCTCCTGGCGCAGACGGTGGACGGTTTCGCGGGTGCGGCGGGCCTCGTCCTCGTCGCGGGCGGGGTAGAGGGGCTGGTTGTCGATGGCGGCCTTGAAGTACTGCTTGGCCGCGTCGTTGCGGGCCAGGACCATGGCGGCGTAGCCCGCGTCCTCCCAGAGGCGCAGGCGCTCGGGTTCCAGTGCCAGGGCCTTGTCCCAGGCGGTCAGGGCGTCCTTGCGCTTGCCCTGGGCCAGCAGGCAGTAGCCCAGGTCCGCCAGGTCCTGGGGGTCTTCGCGCAGGGCCAGGGCCTTGCGGTATTCCTCCACGGCCAGGTCGTTGCGGCCCTGGCTCTGATAGGCCTTGGCCAGCTCGGAATAGCCCGAAGCCGTGGGCTCCAAGGCCAGGGAGGCCTGGAGGGCCGTCTCGGCCTCTTCGGGGCGCTTGAGCTCCATGAGGGTCTTGGAGAGTTCGGCGTACAGCAGCAGCTGGTCGTCGCGGCTGAGTTGCACGGACTTGGCGGAGGGCGGCGGCACGGGATCGGGGCCGGTCATGGCGCGGGCGACGCCCAGGGCCAGGACGACCGCCAGGGCCAGGACAAGCGCCGGGGCCGCGAAGATGCGCGGCGCGTCGCGTAGGGAGTGAAAGGTCGGTTTCATCTGGAGAGCCTCACAACCAGGCCTTCCGGCGTGGACTCCAGGGCGCGTCCGCCGGGTTTCTCCGCCAGGTCGAGCACCACGCGCAGCTTGCCGGGGTGTCTGGCGGCGCGAACGCGCTGGATGTTTCCCGCGGGCGGGGCCGCGCCGGGGGTTTCGATGGTCCACTCGCCCGGCAGGTCCACCACGAGCCTCCAGGGCGCGTCGAAGAGCGCGACGGCCGGGCGGGCGTCCGCGGGCACGCCCTTGAGTAGCACGGCGTCCCCGGAGGGAGACTGCTGGAACATCACCCGGACGGGCCGGACGCCGTCTTGCGCGGCGGAAGCCTGCTCGCGGGCGGGCGCGGACGCCGGGGACGCAGTGGGATCGCGCTGCGCCTCGCCGGTCGATCTGGCCTCGGCCGGGGCCTCCGTCCTGGCTCCTGGCGCAGCGGCGGCGGGAGCGCCCTGCTGCCCGGGGGCGGCCTTGGGCGCGCGGGCGGACGGCGGGGCGTCCGCCAGGGCCGTCTCCACGGGCCTGCTCCCGGGGGCCTGGGCCTGTTCCGGGAGCATCCCGGCCTGGGCCTGGGCCTGGCGCAGCAGGTGAAGGGCCTCCTCGGGCCTGCCCAGCAGGCGCTCCATGCGCGCCAGCCGGATGGTCACGGCCGGGACCTCCCGGTAGGCGAGGCTTTGCCGGTAGGCCTCGGCGGCGCGGCGTTCGTCCTGGGTCTGGGCGTAGAGGTTGCCCAGGGCGAAGAAGTATTCGCGCTGCTCCTCCTCGGAGAGCCCGGACTGCCTGGGCATCACCTCCAGCATGGCGCGGATGGCCAGCCCAGGCTTGTTCAGGGCCTCGTAGCAGCGGGCCGCGGCCAGGGAGACTCGCGGTCCGGGGCGGTCGCGCTGGGCGGCCTGGAGCTGTTCCAGGGCCTGGGCGTAGCGCTTGGCCTGGAAAAGGGCCAGGCCCATGGAGAGGCGCGCGCGCCAGGGCTCCATGCCTTCGCGCATGGCCTGTTCGAGCAGTTCCACGGCCTTGTCGGCGTTGCCCTCGCGCTGTTCCAGGGCCGCCAGGGAAGCCAGGGCGTCCAGGCGCATGAGGCGCGGCAGGGCGCCGGAACCCAGGGCCTCGCGCAGGCTCGCGGCGGCACGGGCCATGTCGCCCTGGCGCAGGAGGAGCGCCCCCTCCCGGGCCTGCGCCTGGGCGCGAACCTCCCGCGAGAGCCCGGGCAGGCGCAACAGGCGCTCCAGCACGGCGCGGGCCTGTCCGTCCTGCCCGGCGGCCAGCCATTCCCCGGCGGCCTTGGCCAGCAGCTCCGGGGAGCCCTTGCCGGGCAGCGCGTCGTAGGCTTTGACGAAATCCTGGGCGGCCAGGTCGTGGCGGCCGGTCATGGCCTCCAACACAGCCAGCCGCTCCAGGATGTCCGCCTGCTCTTCGGGTCTGCCCTGGGCCATGGGCAGGGCCTGGCGCAGCAGTTCGGCGGCCTGGCCGGGCTGGCCCGAGAGGGCCGTGAGCACGGCCAGGGAGGAAGTGGTCTCCAGGTCCGGCTTGGCGTCGCGCGCGGCCCGGGCGTAGCCCAGGGCGGCCCGGATGTCCCCCATGCGCTGGCTGACGGCAGCCAGCCGGGCGAGCAGCGTGGGATCGCCCGGTCGCGAGGCGAGGGCCTGTTTCCATGCCTCCGCCGCCTCGGCGTTCTTCCCGGCTTCTTCCTGAAGGAGACCCAGTTCCTCCAAGGCCATGGCCCGCGCCTCCTGGGCCAGCTCCCCGGCAAGGGCCCGCTCCACCAGCCGTGCGGCGGCCGTGGGGTCTCCCGCCTTGTTGCGCAGCCCGGCCAGGCGCAGCAGACGCTCGCCGGAGGGGAAGGCGTCCAGGGCCTTCTGGAGGGCGTCGGCGGCTTCCTGGAAGCGGCCCAGGCGCTCGAAGGCCGCAGCCAGCCCTTCCAGAGCGCCGGGTTCGCGGCCGCTCTGTGCGGCGCGCGCGTAGGCTTCGGCGGCAGCCGCGTCGTCGCCGGCAAGGGCGAGTGCGTTGGCGGCGCGCAGGGTCAGGCGATCGCGCTCCACTTGGGCGGCGGTTTCGGCGGCCATCTTCTCGAGCAGTTGGGCGGCCTCGCGGGGGCGTCCCGCCAGGAGCAGGGCGTTGGCCGCGAGCTCCCGCGCGGCCGGGGAGGCCTCTGCCGCCTCGGCTTGCCGCGCGTATTCCACGGCCTCCTCCGGGGCCTTGCGCCGGATGGCGTTCTCGGCCAGGGCGCGCAGGGCGGCGGCCCTGCCCGGGGCCGTGCGCAGGCTCTCCAGCAGGCGCTCGCGCGCGCCCTCCAGGTCCCCCTGGTCTTCGAGGGCCTTGGCCCAGAGGTCCAGCACTTCGGCCTTGTCCTGGGGCGTGGCGGCAGCCTCCAGGGACTTTGCCAGCAGGGCCTGGGCCTCGACCGGACGACCCAGCGCCACCAGGGCCTGGGCGCGCAGGAGCGTTGCCACGGGCGAGGTGACGGGAACGGGCTTGTCCAGGGCCTCCAACAGGGCCAGGGCCTCGGCGGGACGGCCCTGACGCAGGCGGATTCCGGCCAGACCCGAGGCGGCTTGGAGGGCAAGCTCCCGGTCCTGGCCGCCATCCGCGAGAGCTTGTTCGAAGTCTTTGGCGGCCTCGTCGTCGCGGCCCAGGCGGACCAGGAGGTTGGCCCGGATCAGGCGCATGCGCGGCAGGCCGGGGCGCTCGGCCAGCACGGCCTCGGCCTGGCGCAGAGCCTCCTCGGCGCGGCCTTCCTCGGCCAGCAGGCCCGCCAGGAGTTCCTGCACCTTGGTGTCGCCGGGAACCAGGGCCAGATAGCTCTGGAATTCCCTGACGGCCTCGCTCCGGTTGCCTTGGGCGAGCAGGCGGTACGCCTTGTCCAGGTGCGGGAAGGATTTGAGCCGCGTGAGCTCGCGCTGGAACCAGTTGCCCTCCAGGGTCACGGAGTCCGGCACGCTCTGCGCCAGCGCCATGCCCCGCCACGCCGGGCAGGAGGCCAGCGCGAAGAGGGCCGCCAGGACCGTCAGGCCCCGTCGGAGGCGGCCGGGGGAGGATCGGGCCGGGTTCAGCACCGGGACGCCCCCTTGCCGTTGAGGGCAGCGTCGATGTCCCCGGCGGGGACGCCCATGTCGGAGAGGATGTCGCCCAGGAAGCGTGCTCTCTTGGCCTGGATGCGCAGGGCCGCGTCCAGCTGGGCCTGCGTGACGTAGCCTTTCTCCACCAGGAAGTCCCCGAAACGGCCGTGAGCGCCCGTTCCCTTGTAGAACTCCGCCACGGCCTTGTTGAGCTTCCCGGCAGGGAGCGAACCTTCCAGAACGAGGATGTCGCCCAGGCGGGAGTAGCCGCGCCGCTGGGTGCGCAGGGCGTCGTCGAGCTGGTCCGGGGTGATCACGCAGCCCTTGACCAGGCGTTCGCCCAGGGGCGTGGCCTGGGCGGGGTCCGGGGCATCGAGCCTTTCGTAGCCGCGTCGCAGGGCGAAGGCCATGTCGCTCTTGGAGGCGAGCACCATCTCCAAGGGGCGTCCCAGGGCCTCTTCCAGGCGGCGCAGCTCCGGCCCGGCCAGGGGGGTGAGCACCGCGATGCGCAGCGCCCCCGCTGGTTCCAGGCCCAGGGGGAAGATGTCGTTGGCCTGGGCGACCTCCCTGGGGATGAGCTCCAGCACGTCCTCGGGCACGGCATAGGGGTCGATCCGGGAGGTGTTCAGGCGGAACTGCAGACCGAGGGTCTGCACCAGGTCGTCCTCCCCGATGAGCCCCCTGGCCAGGAGCACCTCGCCCAGGGACTGTCCGGTGGATTTCTGCAGTTCCAGGGCCTCGTCGAGCTGCTGCACGGTGACGTAGCGCTTGTCCAGGAGCAGGTCGCCCAGGCGTCGGCGGTAGGCGCGCAGTTCGTCCTCGCTGGGGTAGACGTGGGCGGTCTTGTCCCAGGCGATGATCTTGCCGGTGATGAGGTAGCGCACATACATGCGGATGGCGCGCAGGGTGGCGAAAAAATTGATGAGGTTGCCCCAGAAGAGCCGGGGCACGGAGAGCAGGCCCTGCAGGGGGCCGTAGATGCGCGCGGTGTACACGGCGCGCCAGAGCATGCGCCAGACCAGGAAGAACATGTTGATGATCAGCAGCGTCCAGAGGGGGGTGTTCTCCACCACCAGCGGCGGATAGCGGTAGCCGTCGGGGTTGAGCGTCTTCCAGAGCCAGAAGCCGCCGATGACGGGCACCAGCATGTTGCCCAGCATGTTCACCTGGTTGGTGAGAAGCGACTTGCGGTCGCGCGCGAGCATGTAGCAGGACCAGAACCCCCCCTGCCAGCCGATGGAGGCCCAGCCCTGGAGCGCGATGCCGATGACCCAGCGCGACTTCTGGCGGACGGCCGTGCTGAGCGTTCCGGGGAAAAGCTCCCGGATCACCACGTATTCGCGGGTTTCCACCTCGCGCATGCCGCCGAAGAGCCTGCGCTTCTTCACGGTGCGGCGGATGGCGTGGCGCACGAAGATCTGCTTGAAGCCGTGTTTGCCCAGGCGCATGCCGAAATCGTAGTCTTCGGTGAGGGAATTGATGTTGAAGAGCTGATGGTTCGTCTCGGCGGCCAGGGTGTCCAGGGACCGGCGGCTGTAGGCGCTGCCCACGCCCGCCGATGGCACGCTGCGGCTCAGGACCTCACGCACGGTCATGTCCTTGGAGTGGTTCTCGGCGAACTCGTCCAGGTAGTGCCCGCGCGTGAGGTTCCACCAGACGCCGGGCAGGGGGAACACGGGCAGCTGCACCATGTCCTTGGCCGGGATGAGGTAGTTGAAGAGCTTGAGGTAGAGCGGGTGCACGATGTCCTCCGAGTCGTTCATCACGAAAATCTCGAAGGTGAGGCCGTGGTCCTTCTCGAAGACCTTGATGCCCTCGTAAACCCAGTTGAGGCAGTCCGCCTTGTTGGTGGGGCCGTCCTTGGGGCAGACGATGCGCTGGACGTTGTCGAAGCTTTCCCGGGCGAGCTCCACCTCGCGCTGGGTGGCCTGATCGTTGGGGTAGGTGCCCACGAAAATGTAATAGTTGGAGTAGTTGACGCTGCGGATGGTGTTGGTGAGCATCTTGCGGATCACCGCAGACTCGTCCCAGCAGGGGATCATCACCGCGATGAGCTTTTCCGGGACGGCCAGGAGCTTCTCTTCCGTAAGGGGTTCGTATTTGGGCAGGATGAAAAGCTTCCTGTAGATGCGGCGCACCAGGTAGACGCAATCGAAGAAGAGCTCGTCGATGCCGCTGACGAAGAACACCAGCGAGAGCAGGATGAGCAACAGCTTGAGCCCGAGCAGGGCGTAGGGGATGGAGAGATCGAACGTCGACATGGCGCACTCGCTACGGAACGAACTGAAGCTCCGGCGGCAGCGGGGGCGTCTGCCCCCCGGCCCAGCCCTGGATGGCCCGGGCGATGCGCCCGGCGGCGCGGCCGTCGCCGTAGGGGTTGCCCTTGCCGGTCATGGCCGCGCGGGCGGCGGGGTCGGTGAGCAGGCGCGAGGCCGTGGCCACGATGAGGTCCTTGTCCGTGCCCACCAGCACGGCCTGGCCGCGCTGGCTGGCTTCGGGGCGCTCCGTGACCGTGCGCAGCACGAGCACCGGGGTGTCGAAGGTCGGGGCCTCCTCCTGGATGCCGCCGGAGTCCGTGAGGATGAGCTCTGCGCGGCGCATCAGGTGCACGATGCAAGGGTAGTCCAGGGGCTCCGTGAGGTGCACCCCGGGGCAGCCTTCCAGAATGCTCCGTGCGGCGCGGCGCACGTTGGGGTTGAGGTGCAGGGGGTAGACCACGGCCAGATCGGGAAAGGCGCGGGCCAGTTCGGCCAGGGCCAGGCAGATGCGCTCTATGCCGCCGTCGAAGGATTCCCTGCGGTGCGACGTGACCAGCGCCACGCGCTTGCCCTCCAGGGGCAGGCCCTCCAGGGGAGTCCCGACCGGGTTGAAAGGCCTGGCGGACAGCTCCAGCAGGGCGTCCACCACCGTGTTGCCCGTGATCACCACCCGGTCTGCCGCGACGCCCTCGCGCAGGAGTTCGGCCCCGGCCCCTGGCGTGGGGGCGAAGTGCAGTTCCGCCAGCACGCTGGTGAGCCTGCGGTTGGCCTCTTCGGGGAAGGGGTTGGCCATGTCGTGGCTGCGCAGCCCCGCTTCCACGTGGCCCACGGGCACGCGGGCGTAGAAGGCCGCCAGGGAGGCCGCCAGCACCGTGGTGGTGTCACCCTGCACCAGGAGCATGTCCGGGCGCAGCGAGGCCAGCGCGCCCGTGACGGCCGTGAGCGCCAGGGCCGTGAGGTCCGGCAGGGTCTGGTTCTCGCGCATGAGGCGCAGGTCTGTCTGCACCTCCAGCCCGAAGGGGGCCAGGGCCTGATCGAGCATCTGGCGGTGCTGTCCGGTGGAAAGCACGGACACCTCGAAGGTTTCGGGCTGCGAACGCAGGACCTTGACCACCGGGGCCAGTTTCACAACCTCCGGGCGCGTGCCGAGAGCGACGGCGATCCGAAGTTTCTTCATGGTCGACCAACAACCCTTTTGAAAGTGGAAAAAGTGCGGGCTACTACAACGCCACGGTGAACCGGGAGCCGCCGCCGGGCTCCGCGACCAGGAGCGCCGCTGCGGGAGGGGAGGGTATGCCTGGAAAACCCTCCCCTCCCAAACATTATCAACAGTGGCGACGGGCGTCCAGCGAGTCTTTTGCTCTCCTGTGCCAGGAAGGAATGATTCTCCGCCCGGCGGGGGGCGACGGACACGATCCCGGAGCAGAAAGCAAGGGCGTCGTCGCGGGCGCGCCGGCCTCCCGCGCGCTCCGCCCTCGGGTAGAGGGCGTTCGGGGCCGTCCGCGCAGGAAGTTCACGCTGTTAGGCTGGCCAATCGGGCGCGGACTCAGGCCCGCGCCTTGCCCTGGTCGGCCACGGCCTGCACCTGCCGGGCGATCTCGTCGGGGTCGCCCAGGTAGTAGTGCGTGAGGGGCTTCAGGTTCTCGTCGAGTTCGTAGACCAGAGGCACGCCCGTGGGGATGTTCAGCTGGGCGATGGCCTCGTCGCTGATGCCGTCGAGGTATTTCACCAGGGCGCGCAGGGAGTTGCCATGGGCCGCCACCAGCAAGCGGCTGCCGGAGCGCACGGCCGGGGCCAGCTCTTCGTGCCAGCAGGGCATCACGCGGGCCACGGTGTCCTTGAGGCATTCCACGGCAGGGAGTTGGTCCGGGGAGAGGGCCGCGTAGCACCGGTCGAAGCGGGGGTGGCGGGGGTCGTCGGCATCGAGGGCGGGGGGGCGCACGTCGTAGCTCCTGCGCCACTCGAACACCTGTGCGTCGCCGTATTTCGCGGCCGTTTCGGCCTTGTTCAGTCCCTGGAGCGCGCCGTAGTGGCGCTCGTTGAGCCGCCAGTCCTTGACGACGGGAAGCCACATGCGGTCCATGGCCTCCAGGATGATGTCCAGGGTCTTCACGGCGCGCTTGAGCAGCGAGGTGTGGCAGAGGTCGAAGTCGAGCCCGGCGTCCATAAGGGCCTTGGCCCCGGCCTGGGCCTCCTGGACGCCCAGGGGCGAGAGGGGCACGTCGGTCCAGCCGGTGAAGCGGTTCTCCAGATTCCATTGGCTCTGGCCGTGGCGGACGAGCACGAGCTTGTGCATGGGGCCTCCGGGGTCGGTGGGGAAGATGGCCCCTCATAACACGTTCGGGCTGCAAAAGGAACGGCCCCGCGTGACGTTGCGTCGCGCGGGGCCTGTCTTTTCACGGGCGAAGAGGGCTCAGCCCTTGTCGCAGACGCCGTGCTCCGCGCCTTCCAGCATGCGGATGGCGCAGAACGCGCCGCACATGGCGCACTCCTTTTCCTTGTGGAAGTCCTTGCGGCGCTTGCGCAGAGTGTGGGGGTCCAGGGCGTTGTCGGCCATGGCCTCCCAGTCCAGGGCGGCGCGGGCGCGGGAGATGGCCAGGTCGCGCTCCACGGCCCAGGGGCGGCCCAGGGCGGTTTCGGCGGACTGGGCCGCGATGAGGCTGGCCTTCACGCCGTCCCAAACGTCCTCGGGTCCGGGCAGGGTGACGTGCTCGGCCGGGGTGAGGTAGCACAGGAAGTCGGCCCCGTGGTATGCGGCCTGGGCGCCGCCGATGGCCCCGGCGATGTGGTCGTAGCCTGCAGCGGCGTCGGTGGTCAGGGGGCCGAGCACGTAGAGGGGCGCGTTGTTGGTGAGGCGCTTGATGCCCTGGATCTGGGCCTGGACCAGGTGCAGGGGCACGTGGCCGGGGCCTTCGATCATGGTCTGCACGCCGTGGTCCAGGGCCTGGCGGGCCAGGTCGCCCAGCACGGAGACCTCCTCCCACTGGGCGGCGTCTCCGGCGTCCGCGCCCGCGCCGGGGCGCAGGCCGTCGCCCAGGCTGATGGTCACGTTGTGCTTGAGGCAGATCTTGAGCAGGCGGCCGTAGTGCTCCAGGAGCGGGTTTTCGGCGTTGCGCCGCTTCATCCAGCGCGCGAGGAGCGCCCCGCCGCGCGAGACGATGCCCAGGATGCGCCGCCCGTCGGAGGCCATGGCCGCCGCGCGCGCGGTGACGCCGCAGTGCAGGGTCATGAAGTCCACGCCCTGTTCGGCTTCCTTCTCGATCTCCTCGAAGAGTTCCTCGGCGGTGAAGTCGCTGGGGTCCTGGCCTTTGGCCACGTAGGGCTGGGCAACGGAGTAGAGGGGCACGGTGCCCAGGGGCAGGGGCGAGGCCTCCAGGATGCGCAGGCGCACCTGGTCGAGGTCTCCGGCGGTGGAGAGGTCCATGACGGTGTGCGCCCCGGCCTGCTCGGCCAGGCGCAGCTTCTTGAGCTCCATGGCCACGTCGTTGATCATGGGCGAGGTGCCGATGTTGGCGTTCACCTTCACCCGGGCGGGTTGACCGATGAGCGTGGGCGACACATTCTTATGGGCGGGGTTGGCCAAGAGGACCATGCGGCCCGCGTCCAGGCCCCTGGCCATGTCCTGGGGAGTGAGGTGTTCGTGGGCGGCGATCTCCTCGCCGTGGGAGGCGAGCAGGCGCGAGACGACGGCGTTTTTTTCGGTGAGAGACATAACTAGGTCCTCGATGGGTTGTTTGCGCGACGGGCTGGGGGAGCGCGGCCGGATGCGGGCGCGCGGGGGATCCGGGTCCGTTCGTGCCGAAGCGTTTAGCACGGCGGGGCGGCGCGCGAAAGCGCGGGATTTCGCTTGCCACCCGGCTGGCGGGAGTGTATAGAGCCCGTCTTCGATTTGAGCAAGGAGCATTTTATGAAGAGCGGCATCCATCCCAAGACTTTCAAGTCCAAGATCGTCTGCAACTGCGGCTACCAGTCCGAAGCGATCTCCACCAAGGGCGAGACGGTGAGCGTGGAAATCTGTTCCAACTGCCACCCCTTCTACACCGGCAAGCAGCGCTTCGTGGACACCGCCGGGCGCATCGACCGCTTCCGGAAGAAGTACGCCAAGTTCGAAGACAAGAAGGCCTAGCCCGCAAAGGCTTGGCGCGCCTCGCGGGGCCGCGTCCGCGCCGGGTGGCGGCCTGCCGCCGGGCGGCGGGGCGCACGGCCCCGGGCGAGGCCCGCGGCCGTCCGCAGGGCCGATCCATCCCCGGGCCGCCGGAATTGCCGACGGCCGGGCTCCTGGCGTCGTTCGCCACGGGCTCCATGCCCCGACGAATCTTTCACTTGGGCGGCGCGACCGCCGCGCCGCCAGGGCTGCCATGATCCGCCGCATCCTGAAGTCCGTGTCCCTCCTGGCATCCGGCCCCAACGACACCGTTGGCGGGCAGGCCGTCATGGAAGGGGTGATGATCCGTTCCAAGGACTGCCTGGCCATTGCCGTGCGCAAACCCTCGGGCGAGATTTTCGTGGAAACGCGCCCCTGGTTCAGCATGACGCCCGTGTGCCTGCGCAAGCCCTTCCTGCGCGGCTTCCCGGTGCTGCTGGAGACGCTGGTCAACGGCATCAAGGCGCTCAACTTCTCGGCCCAGCAGTCCCTGGACGAGGAGGAGGGCGAGATATCCCCCTGGGCCATGGCCCTGACCATGGCCGGGGCCATCGGCTTCGCCCTGCTGCTCTTCGTGGTGGCCCCGCACCTCTTCTCGCTGGGCATGAACTGGCTGGGCCTCTCGGGCGACGCCGAGGCGCTCTCGTTCCACATGTGGGACGGCCTGTTCAAGCTGCTCATGTTCGTGGGCTACATCCTGGCCATCTCCTTCATCCCGGAGATCCGCCGCGTGTTCCAGTACCACGGGGCCGAGCACAAGGTGATCTGGGCGCACGAGAACTCCGTGGAGCTTTCGCCCCAGGCCGTGCGCGACTTCTCGCGCCTGCACCCGCGCTGCGGCACCACGTTTCTGCTCTTCGTGCTGGCCGTGTCCATCGTGCTCTTCACGTTCCTGGTGCCGCTCTTGATCCAGCTCTGGTCGCCCCAGAACGCTGTGCTCAAGCAGGCCTGGATCATCGGGGTCAAGTTCGTGCTCATGATCCCCATCAGCGCCATCTCCTACGAGATCATTAAATTTTCCGGTAAATTCCACAAGAGCATCCTCTGCAAGGCCCTTTCCTGTCCCGGCATGGCCATGCAGATGCTCACCACCCACGAACCCGACGACGCCCAGATCGAGGTGGCCATCGCCGCCCTCAAGGGCGCGCTGGGCCAGCGGTAAACGGACGCCATCATGTTCGCCAAGCTCGAAAGCATCGAATCGAAGTACCTGACCCTGGAGAAGGACCTCTCCTCCCCCGACGCCCTCTCCGACCAGGAGCGCTACCGCAAGCTCACCAAGGCCCACGCCGACCTGGGCGATGTGGTGGCCGTGTACCGCCGCTTCAAGAAGCTCCGGGACGACCTGGAGGAGAACAAGCTCCTCCTGGAGGACGCCGACCCCGACATGCGCGACCTGGCCAAGGCCGAGGTGGCCGCCATCCAGGATGAAATGCCCAAGCTGGAGGACGAGCTCAAGCTCCTGCTGCTGCCCAAGGACCCCCTGGACGACAAGAACATCCTCCTGGAAATCCGCGCGGGCACCGGCGGCGAGGAGGCGGCCCTCTTCGCGGCCGACCTCTTCCGCATGTACGTGCGCTACGCCGAGCGCAAGCGCTGGAAGATGGAGGTGATGAGCGAATCGCCCTCCGACACCGGCGGCTACAAGGAAATCATCCTGAGCATCGCGGGCGAGAAGGTGTACAGCCGCCTCAAGTACGAGTCCGGCACGCACCGCGTGCAGCGCGTGCCCGCCACCGAGTCCCAGGGGCGCATCCACACCTCGGCCGCCACCGTGGCCGTGCTCCCCGAGGCCGACGAGGTGGACGTTCAGCTCGACCCCAACGACCTGCGCATCGACGTCTACCGCTCCAGCGGCCCGGGCGGACAGTCCGTGAACACCACCGACTCGGCTGTGCGCGTCACGCACATCCCCTCGGGGCTGGTGGTGATCTGCCAGGACGAGAAGAGCCAGCACAAGAACCGGGCCAAGGCCCTCAAGGTGCTGCGTTCGCGCCTGCTCCAGCAGGAGCAGGAGAAGCAGCGCATGGAGGTGGAAGCCACCCGCCGCCAGCAGGTGGGCTCGGGCGACCGCTCCGAGCGCATCCGCACCTACAATTTCCCCCAGGGCCGCATGAGCGACCACCGCATCAACCTGACGCTCTACAGCCTCGACCGGCTCATGGACGGCGACATCGACGAGATGATGGACGCCCTCATCAGCCACTACCAGACCGAAGCCCTCAAGGCCCAGGCCGACAACGCCTGATCGCCCTGAAGGCCCTACGAGGCGAAACGGCCCGGAACCGCGAGGTTCCGGGCCGTTTCGCGTTGGGGCTGCCTGTTTCCGCAACCCCTCATCACTCCTGAAGATGGACAAAACTTCATGTTGCGCACCATTGTATGCTAGCCGTATCAATCCGTAATCTTTTGATAAGTGTCATTATTGGACAGTATTCCAGCTGCGTTGACGGCTGTGTATCCATTGAGTATTCATGAACAAGCGAGATTGATTGCTGTTTTCTTTCTGACGTTTGTATTTTTCTTGAATTATCTAACACGATGCAGCGTTCAGATCGCCGTTGAAGGCGGAGCTGGCCATTCAGGTGCTGCATAACGTTCCGAACAACTTCATGGCATCCGGGATGCGTTCTTTCCAAGTCGTCGCAGGCCGGGAAGGCTCACGCATGGGGTCCGCCGCGATGCGCCGCCGGCGCGTCGGGTTCGCCCGGACCGGACCGCCGCCGACCGGAACACGAAGGCACGACACCATGTGGTACAAAGAAACGATCATCTACGAGTTGCACGTGCGCTCCTTCGCCGACGGCGACGGTGACGGCGTGGGCGACTTCAAGGGTCTCATCGGCAAGCTGGACTACCTGCAACGCCTGGGGGCGGGGGCCGTCTGGCTGCTCCCGTTCTACCCATCCCCCCTGCGCGACGACGGGTACGACATCGCCGACTACGACTCCATCAACCCCGTCTACGGAACCCTGCGCGACTTCCGCCGCTTTCTTCACGAGGCGCACGCCCGAGGCCTCAAGGTCATCACCGAACTGGTGCTCAACCATACCTCGGACCAGCACGCCTGGTTCCAGCGCGCAAGGCGCGCCGCGCCGGGTTCGCGCCAACGCGACTGGTACGTCTGGAGCGACACCACCGAGAAGTACCGGGGCGCGCGCATCATCTTCAACGACTTCGAGCACTCCAACTGGACCTGGGACCCCGTGGCCAAGGCTCATTACTGGCACCGCTTCTACTCCCACCAACCCGACCTCAACTACGACAACCCCGCCGTGCGCAAGGCCATGATCAAGGTGGTGGACCACTGGCTGGGGATGGGGGTGGACGGCCTTCGCTTGGACGCCGTGCCCTACCTGATCGAACGCAGCGGCACCAACTGCGAAAACCTCCCCGAAACCCACGAGTTCCTCAAGGAGCTGCGCTCTCATGTGGACGCCCGCCACCCCGGCTGCATGCTCCTGGCGGAGGCCAACCAGTGGCCAGAGGACGCCGTGAGCTACTTCGGCCGGGGCGACGAATGCCACATGGCCTTCCACTTTCCCGTGATGCCGCGCATCTTCATGTCCCTGTGGACCGAGGACCGCTACCCAGTGGTGGACATCCTGGAGCAGACGCCCCCCATCCCGGAGGTCTGCCAGTGGGCTCTCTTCCTGCGCAACCACGACGAGCTGACGCTGGAGATGGTCACCGACGAGGAGCGGGACTACATGGTCCGCGCCTACGCAAGCGACGCCCGCGCGCGTATCAACATGGGCATCCGCCGCAGGCTCGCCCCGCTGATGCAGAACAACCGGCGACGCATCGAGGTGATCAACTTCCTGCTGTTCTCCTTCCCCGGAACGCCCATCATCTACTACGGCGACGAGCTGGGCATGGGCGACAACTACCACCTGGGCGACCGCCACGGCGTGCGCACCCCCATGCAGTGGAGCCCGGACCGCAATGCGGGCTTCTCCACGGCAAACCCCCAAAGCATCTATCCGCCCGTGGTGGTGGATCCCGAATACCACTATCAGGTCGTCAACGTGGAGACGCAGGAGCGCAACCAGACCTCGCTCCTGTGGTGGATGCGCCGCCTGATAGCCATGTACAAGTCCCTGCCTTCGCTGGGCAAAGGCTCCCTTCGCTTCGTGCGCAGCGAGAACACGAAGGTTTTGAGCTTTCTGCGCGAGCACGAATCCCAACGTCTGCTGGTGCTGGTGAACCTCTCGCGCCACGCCCAGGTGGCCGAACTGGAACTGGGCGAACTGGCCGGGACCACGCCGGTGGAGGTGTTCGGCGGTTCGCGCTTCCCGCAGGTGGGCAAGGCCCCCTACGTGGTGACGCTCGGGCCGCACGACCATTTCTGGCTCGTGCTGGAGGACCAGCGGGCCCCGGCGTGCGCCCCGGAGGGCGTGGTGCTGCGGGGCCTGCAGGACGACGCCTCCGAGGTCCCGGGGTATGACATCATAGCCCGCGTGGTGTCCCGTTTCCCCCAACTCCTGACGCAGCCGGCCCTTCAGCAGGAAGGAGCGCCCCAGCGTCCGGCGCGTCTGTTGGACCATCTCGTGCTGGGGCACGGCGACGATGCCCCCGTGCTGGCCCTGGTGGACGCCGGAGCGGGGCAGGAGCCTGCGGCGTTCTGTCTGGCCATGCCCGGCTTCAAACACGGCGAATCCCTGCGCCACCTGGAGGAGACGCGGCCCGAGGCCGTCTTGGCCCGCCTGAAGGACGGCGCAAGGG
The DNA here is from genome assembly GCF_013019105.1 of Fundidesulfovibrio magnetotacticus. NCBI lineage: Bacteria > Pseudomonadati > Thermodesulfobacteriota > Desulfovibrionia > Desulfovibrionales > Desulfovibrionaceae > Fundidesulfovibrio > Fundidesulfovibrio magnetotacticus. The sequence continues at coordinate 423,346 of NZ_BLTE01000001.1, read as the reverse complement.
TCACGGGGCTGATCGACGGCCTGGAGGACGCGCGCACCGCGCATCTTCTGGCCGCCCAGATGACCGGAGGATTCACCCGGCGTTCGCGGGAGAGCGAGTGGTCGGCCAAGGTTCTTCTGCCGCGGGCGCGTCGCGCCGAACTGGCCGTGGCGTCCGAGGCCTGCCGCCTGCTGCGCTCCACCAGGCATTCGGCCTGCTGGTCGCTGGGCAATGAGGGGCTGCTCAAGATCTACCGGCATCCGGAGGAGGGCGCCCATCACGAGCCGGAGCTGCTCAAAGCCTTGAAGCGTCAGGGCTTCGAGGGGGTGCCGGAACTCATCGCCGAGCTGGACTACCGCCGGCCGGGCAGTCAGGGCATGACGCTGGCCGTGATCGTGGAGTTTCTCCCGGGCGCGGAGAACGGCAGGGACTTCGCGGACCAGGCCTTGCGGCACATGGCCGAACTCGCCCTGGCCACCGACTGCCCCGTCGGAGACCCCGTCGCGCAGCCGCTGCTCGCCGCGCCCGCGCTCACCCAGGCCCAGCGCGGAGTGCTGGGCGAACACGTGCTGGATTTCTTCCGCCGCCTGGGCGAACGGGCGGCATCCCTGCACGCGGCCCTGGGGCGCGAGCCCGGGGCGGCCTTCGAGCCCGAGCCCTTCAACAAGCTCTATCAGCGCTCCATCTACCAGAGCATGCGCAACCTGGCGCACCGTGCCGACAGCGCGGTGCGGCGCGCGGCCCAGGAAGCCGGGCGCACGGCCAGGCGGCTGCCGCTGGCCCAGGTGCGCGACAGGCTGGCGGGCCTGCTTGCCATACCGCCCTCCGGGCTGCGCATCCGCATCCACGGCGACTTCCGGTTGGTGAACATTCTTCGCAGGGGGCCGGAGCTGTGCATCGTGGATTTCGACGGCGACGTGCGGCTGCCACTGGGCGAGCGCGCCATCAAACGCTCGCCGCTGCGCGACGTGGCCAACATGCTGGTCTCCATCGAGAGGGCCGTGTCCCGCGCAAGCCGTTCCGATCCCGGCCAACACCCGGCGGACCAGACCCGGCTGGCGGCCTGGCGCGCGTTATGGCGTCGCGCCGCCGGGCACGCCTTCCTGAAGAGCTACCTGGAGCACGCGGAACCCTCCGGACAGTTGCCCGGCGCTCGGGAAGAAACGCTGGGACTTCTAAGAATATTCCTGCTGGAGCAGCTCCTGGGGCGCGTGATGCGCGAAGCCTGGGAGCGGCCCGACGAGGCTGACATGTACATGGATATGGTCGATTCTTATCTGAAGGTGTTCCCATGAGCGTTCAACTGCCCGGTCTGCGGCACCTGTTGGAAGCGCCGGAGATGGTGGAGGCCCTTTCCGGCCGCAGAACCTGGATCCTGGCCCTGGACTACGACGGCACTCTCGCCCCCTTCCGGCCCGCGCGAGATCACGCCCAACCTTACGCGGGCGTACGCGACGTGCTGGAGCGCCTCCCCCCCGCCGGTCCCAGCCGCATGGTGCTCGTAAGCGGCCGGGAGGCCGGGGAATTGGCGAGGCTGCTGGGCATTCACCCCACCCCGGAGATCTGGGGCTGCCACGGGGCGCAACGCGCGCTTCCCGGCATGGAGCCCAGGCTCGAACTCCTGGACGCCGCCCAGACACTTGCCCTGGAGCGCGCCGAGGCTCTGATCGGAGATCCCGCCCTGGCGGAGCGCAAGCCCTGCGGCCTGGCCGTACACTGGCGCGGCCTGTCCCCGGTTGAGCGTGATGCCCTTGAGGCGCGCCTGAAGTCCCCGCTACGCGGTCTGGCCGACGAGGCCGGGTTCCAGCTTCACGCCTTCGACGGAGGATTGGAGCTCAGGCTGCCCGGAGTGGACAAGGGCACGGCCGTGAAGGCGCTGCTCCAGGAGAATCCCGGGGCCCTGGTCCTGTACCTCGGAGACGACAAGACCGACGAGGACGCCTTCCGCGCGCTGGAGGGGCGCGGCATCGGGGTGCTGGTGAACGAACGGCCGCGTCCGTCGCGGGCCGCCTACCGCATCGGCGCGCCCCAGGAACTGCTTATCCTGCTGGGGCGCTTCGCGGCCTCCCTCGGGATGCAAAGGAGGATGCTCGGTGGAACAGTCAACACATGACGCCAGGCGGCTCATCGTCGTGTCCAATCGCCTTCCCGTGCGGGTGACGCACGAGGAGGGGAAGCTCCGCATCCGGCAGGGCGCGGGAGGGCTGGTGACCGCCCTAGCCCCGGTGCTGCGCGACAGAGGCGGCCTGTGGGTGGGCTGGCCCGGCGCCACGGGGCCGGGGCTCAACGCCGTGTGCCGCCAGTTCTCCAAGGACGCCGGGTATCTGCTGCGCCCGGTGGAACTGGACGACGCAGACGTCGCCGGTTTCTACCAGGGCTTTTCCAACGAGATCGTGTGGCCCCTGTTCCACGAGTTCATGCTGCCGTGCAACTTTCTGCCCACCTATTGGGAGGCCTACCGCCGGGCAAACGCCAAATTCTCGGCGGCCGTGGCCGCGGCCGGTCGCCCGGACGACTTCATCTGGGTGCACGACTACCACCTCATGCTCATGGCCAAGCAGCTCAAGGAGATGGGCAAGAGCTTCCGCGTGGGCTTTTTTCTGCACATCCCCTTCCCCCCGGCGGACATTTTCCTGCGCCTGCCCTGGAGGCGGCAGGTGGTGGACGCCCTCCTGGAGTTCGACCTGGTGGGCTTCCAGACCCTCAAGGACCGCGTGAATTTCGCGGAGTCCGTCCGCCGCCTCTACCCTGGCAGCAGACGAAAGGGCAGGGGGCAGGTCGTCTCCGTGTCCTCCAGGGGGCGTCAGACAAGGATCGGCGGGTTCCCCATCAGCATCGATTTCCAGAGCTTCGTCCGCGACGCCGCGCGCCAGGAGGCGGTCGCCGCAGCAAGGAAGCTTCGCGAGGCATTCGGCAACCGCTTCGTGCTCTTCGGCGCGGACCGGCTGGACTATTCCAAGGGCATCCCCGAGCGGCTCAACGCCTTCGCTCATCTGTTGGAATCCTCGCCGGAGCTGCACGGGAAGGTCTGCCTGATCCAGGTGACCGTTCCCAGCCGCGAGGAGGTGCCCATGTACCGCGACATGCTCGCGCAGGTCGAACGCCTGGTCAGCGGCATCAACGGCCGCTTCGCCACGCCGGGTTGGACTCCGGTGAACTACATCTACCGCAACCTGCCCCGCGAGGAGCTCATCACCTACTACATGGCCGCCGACATGTGCCTCGTCACCAGCCTGGGCGACGGCATGAACCTGGTGGCCAAGGAATACGTGGCCTGCAACGCCGCGCTCACCGGCACGCTCTGCCTGAGCGAATTCGCCGGCGCGGCCATGGAGTTCCACCGCCACGCTGCGATGATCAATCCCTTCGACGTGGAAGGGGTGGCCCGGGCCATCCGCGAGGCCATGGACACCCCGGCGGCCGTCAGGCGCAGGCACATGCGCGCCTTGCGCGACATCCTGCGGCGCTTCGACGTGTTCCAATGGGTCGATTCCTTCCTCATGGCCGCTTTCTCCAAGCGCCTGGGCGACTTCCCCACCAAGGACGGCGACTTCTACCTCACCGTGCAGGATCGCATGGGTCCGCCCTGGGATGAACCCTGGAGCCTGGACGAAACGCCCACCCCCTGATCGCCCGCCCCCGCCCCTTGAAGAGACCCCCGCCGCGCCGCATGTCGGCGCGGTGGTGAAGCCCCCGCACGCGGCGCGGAGGTGCAACATTTTTTGCTTGAATCCCCTGGGAAAGGGCGTAGCGTCGCAAACGCATTTCGCAAGCTTTTCAATTTGTAACTGCTCAGATTTGCAGTGTTTTTTATCTGGCAAAAGGGGAGAGGGCTTTGGAAGAGGCATCTTTCGCGGGGCGCGAGGCCACAGGCTGGCCCGTGCCCAAGCTGTTCCGGGTGTTGCGCAGGGGTCTGGGCCTCAGGGATCTTACCAAGGACGTGCTGGCCGGGCTCACCGTGGGCGTGGTGGCCCTGCCCCTGGCCATGGCCTTCGCCATCGCCTCCCACGTGCCCCCCGAGCGGGGCATTTTCACGGCCATCGTCGCGGGCTTTCTGATCTCCTTCCTGGGCGGATCGCGCTTCGCCGTGGGCGGGCCGACGGGCGCGTTCGTGGTGATCATCGCGGGCGTGGTGGACCGGCACGGCTACGACGGCCTGGTGCTGACCACCCTCCTGGCCGGGGCCATGCTCCTGCTCATGGGCGCGGCCCGCCTGGGCAAGCTCATCAAGTTCATCCCCTATCCCGTGACCACCGGCTTCACCAGCGGCATCGCGGTGCTCATCTTCTTCAGCCAGCTCACCGAGTTCTTCGGCATGAAGCTCGCGCACGTGCCCTCGGAGTTCCTGCCCAAGGTGGCCCTGCTGGCCTCCTCCCTGGACAAGGTGGACCCCGCCACCTCGGCCATCGGGCTGGTCTCCCTGGGGGCCATCCTGCTGGCCCGGCGCTTCTTCCCCATCATCCCGGCCCCGGTGTTCGGCGTGGCCGTGGGCGCGGTGACCGCCGCCGCCTTCTTCCTGCCCGTGGAGACCATCGGCACCCGCTTCGGGGGCATCCCCTCCGCGCTGCCCGCCTTCACGCCGCCCACGCTGGACTGGTCCTCCGTGAAGGGGCTCATGCCCGACGCCATGACCATCGCCCTGCTGGCGGGCATCGAGTCGCTGCTGTGCTGCGTGGTGGCCGACGGAATGACCGGCGACCGCCACGACTCCTCGGCCGAGCTCATGGCCCAGGGCACGGCCAACATCGCCTCCGTGCTCTTCGGGGGCATTCCGGCCACCGGGGCCATCGCCCGCACGGTGACCAGCATCAAGAGCGGCGCGGTCTCGCCCGTGGCGGGCTGCGTGCACGCCTTGACACTGGTGCTCTTCGTGCTCTTCGCCGCGCCCCTGGCCTCGGCCATCCCCCTGGCGAGCCTGGCCGCCGTGCTCCTGGTGGTGGCCTTCGACATGAGCGAATACCGCCGCTTCGCAAGGCTCCTCAAGGCCCCGCGCTCCGACGTGTCGGTGTTGCTGGCCACGTTCTCGCTCACCGTGCTGGTGGACCTCACCGTGGCCGTGTACGTGGGCGTGCTGCTGGCCTCTCTGCTCTTCATGCGCCGCATGAGCGAACTTACCGAGATCAGCACCTGGAAGCTCCCCGGCAACGACAAGGAGGAGGACGAGGCCCCCATGAGCCTCGCCGGGCGCTCCGACGGACCGGGAGACTACGAATCCTGCCCGCTGCCCAGCGGCAACGTGGCCGGGGACGACTCCATCCAGGTCTACGAGATCGACGGGCCTTTCTTCTTCGGCATCGCGGACCGCTTCCAGGACATCCTGGACGTGGTGAAGGGCAAGCCCCGGGTGTTCATCCTGGACGTGACCCACACGCCCACCATCGACTCCACGGGCGTCAACGCCCTGGAGGGGTTCATCCGCAAATGCCGCCACCGCAAGATCGAACTCTTCCTGGTGGGCGCGCGCCCCCACTTCCTGACCACCATGCACCGCTTCGGCACCGACGACCTCATCGGGCCGGACCACCTCTACAACAGCGTCATCGAGGCCATCCAGGCCGCCGAAAAGGTGCCCTACAGGATCTGACGCACGTGTGTCCGGCCTCCCCGCGCGGGGGAGGCCGGACACCACGGATGGCGGCGCGCAGGGATTCGCCCCGGAATCAGCGTCCGCGCGAACCCGTTCGCCGCCGTTTCGGCATGAATCCTTTCCCGATGATCACCGCGCGTGTTGTCTTCGCGCCCGCTACACGCTACAGGTATGGAAACGTGGAAGGTCTCCGGATGATCCAGTCTCGGGCCGCGAAAGTCGCCTTGATGTATCTGATCCTGAGCGTGCTCTGGATCGTGTTCTCCGACGCGGTCGTCAGTTCGCTCTTTTCCGGCTCGCCCGATGGCCTGCACTGGGCGCAGACGCTCAAGGGGTGGTTCTTCGTCTCCCTCTCGGCGGCGCTGATCCTCGTGGTGATCCGGCGCGGAGACGAACGCGTGAAGGCCCACCTGGCCGAGATCGAGGACAGCCGGGAACGCTTCCGCACCATCTTCGATTCCGTGAGCGACGTGCTCTTCATCCTCGACGTTTCCGACGGTGCCATCCTCGACGTGAACCGCCGCGCACTGGACACCTACGGCTACGCCCGCGACGAGATGCTTTCCCGAAGCGTGGAACAGCTCAGCTCCGGCGAAGCCCCCTACACGCAGGCCGGGGCCCAGGCGCTCCTGCGCCGCGCCGCCGCCGGTGAGACCGTGGTGACCCCCTGGAGGGCCAGGACCAGGGACGGCCTGCTCTTCTGGCTGGAGGTTTCCATCCGCCGGGCCATCCTGGACGGACGCGACGTGGCCATCGTCTCCGGGCGCGACATCACCCAGCGCCGACACGACGAGGAGGCCCTGCGTGAAAGCGAGGCCCGCTACCGCTCCGTGCTCGACAACATCTCCGACGTCTACTACCGCACCGACAAAGGCGGATCGCTCGTGATGTTCAGCCCCTCCGGGGCCAGTCTCCTGGGCTACGCCTCGGTGGAAGAGATGCTCGGCCGCAGCGCCTCGAGCTTCTACGCCCACCCCCATGAACGCGACAACTTTCTTGCCACCCTGGCGCGAACAGGCGAGGTGCGCGACTACGAGGTCACCCTGGTGCGCAAGGACGGCTCCCCCGTGGTTGTCTCCACCAGCAGCGCCTTCTACCGCGACGATGAGGGCGAGGTGCTGGGCGTGGAGGGCATCTTCCGCGACATCACCACCCGCAAACAGGCCGAGGAGGCCCTGCGCGAATCGGAACAGCGCGCCTCCGAGATCTTCAACTTCGCCCCCGACGCCACGTTCGTCATCGACCGGCAGGGGCGGGTGATCGCCTGGAACAGGGCCATGGAAGAGATGAGCGGGGTCAAGGCCGCCGACATGCTCGGCAAGGGCGACCACGAATACTCCCTGCCCATCTACGGCAAGCGCCGCCCCATGCTCATCGATCTGGTGTTTCTCCCCGACGAGCAGGTGAGGCGCGAATACGACTTCGTGCGCAGCGTGGGCGACCGCGTGGTGGCCGAAACCACCGCCCCCGTGCGCGGCGTGCCCACGGCCCTCTGGGGCGTGGCCGCGCCTCTCTACGACAGCCGGGGCGAGGTGGTCGGGGCCATCGAGTCCATCCGCGACGTCACGGACTACAAGGCCATCGAGCGCACGTTGCGCGAGACGCGCAACCTCTTCAACAACATCCTGGAGTCCATGCCCTCGGCCATCATCGGCCTGGACGCCAGGGGCATGGTGACCCACTGGAACAAGGGCGCCGGGGAACTCTGCGGGCAGGAGGCCCCCAAGGCCCTGGGCAGCCCGCTCTCCCGGGTCTGCGACTGGCTGGACCGGGAGGCCCGCCCCGCCCTGGAGAGCGCCCAGGGAGAGCGCAGGCTCCTGGTGGAGACCGTGCGCCCGGAAGACGGCGGCCAGCCGCGCTTTTACGACGTGATGGTCTACCCCCTGCTCACCGACGGCGAACAGGGCGCGGTGCTGCGCGTGGACGACGTGACCCACAAGCTGCGCCTGGAAGAGATGATGGTCCAGACCGAGAAGATGATGAGCGTGGGCGGCCTTGCGGCGGGCATGGCCCACGAGATCAACAACCCCCTGGGCGGCATCCTTCAGGGCGTGCAGAACATCCGGCGCAGGCTCTCCCCGGAGCTGGCCGCCAACAAGGCCGCGGCCCGGGAGGCGGGCGTGGATCTCGCCGCCATGCAGGACTATTTCCGCCTGCGGGGCGTGCTGGAGTTCCTGGATTCCATCCGGCAATCCGGCGAGCGTGCCGCGCGCATCGTGGGAAACATGCTGGGGTTCTCGCGGCGCTCCCAGTCGCCCGGCGTCCCGTCCAGCCTGGAGGAACTGCTGGAGAACAGCCTGGAGCTGGCCGCCACGGACTACGATCTGAAAAAGAAGTACGACTTCAAAAGGATCGAGATCGTGCGCGAATACGAACCGGACATGCCAAAGGTGCCGTGCTCGCCCATGGAGATCGAACAGGTGATCCTGAACCTTCTGCGCAACGCGGCCCAGGCCATGGGATCGCATCCGGCTCAGGGCGCTCCGCCGCGCCTGATGCTGCGACTGCGCCGCGAGGCCGACATGGCCGTGTTGGAAGTGGAGGACAACGGACCCGGCATGAGCGAAGAGGTCCGGCGCAAGGCCTTCGAGCCCTTCTTCAGCACCAAACCGCCCGGGGAGGGCACCGGGCTCGGGCTTTCGGTCTCCTTCTTCATCGTTTCGGCCCATCGCGGCAGCATCTTCGTGCTCTCCCAGCCCGGTCAGGGCTGCCGCTTCGTGATCCGCCTTCCCCTGGAGGCGGCCCCCTCCGCCTCCCACTCCGCCGACTGAGCGCGCGCCGTTGCGCCCGGCGGGGGGCCGCGCCGCTTCCGGCTTCGCGTACCGCCAGCGAATGTCTCGCCCCGCGCCCTGTCGGGCCTGCGAGCGGCAGCAGCCGCCCGAAGGCTCCCGCCAAGGGCCGCCGAGCCTCTTCGGGCGGCGTCCGAGCGTCTTCGGACATCCACGCGCGGCGTCCTGTCCCATGGACGGGAAAGCGGTGGCATCGATCGATTGTTGTAAAGCAATAGATAGTGCCTATTGAAAACGCGTTTCTGGCGGTGCGCATACTCAACCGAAGCGGTTCCATATTGGGAAAAAACGCACACAATACTGTTTTTTCTGGACAAATATCGCCGGTTCAGACATACGCTGGTTACGGCTTGGTAAGGTTTCGCACAATTTCGGCTGGCAGGTGAACAATGGTCTTCAGCTGGCTCAACGTGGCGGTCTTTCTCTGTCTCGCGGCGGGCGTCGCCTTCGCGGCGGGGCCTTTGGGCGCGTCGTGGCTCCTGGCCCCGCGCACCCGGGGCGGGGCCTTCGCCGAACCCTACGAGTGCGGCATGATCCCGCGCGGTCAGGCCTGGACGCGGTTCGGCATCAACTACGCCCTCTACGCCCTCATCTTCCTCTCCTTCGACGTGGACGTGCTCTACCTCTTCCCGGTGGCGGCGCGCTATCCCCAGAGCCCGGGCTGGGAGCCCTTCGTGGCCGTGCTGGCCTTCGTGGCCGTGCTGGGGCTCGCCATGGCCTACTTCCAGAAAAAAGGGGTGTTCTCATGGCCCAGGCGCATCCGATAACGCCGCGCTCCGACGAGGTTCTGCCTCCCAGGCTGGACTTCAAGCTGCCGGGGCAGGTCTTCGACCTCTGCCGGGCCATGTCCCTGTGGCCCATGACCTTCGGCCTGGCCTGCTGCGCCATCGAAATGATGGCCGTGACCATGCCCCGCTTCGACCTCTCCCGCTTCGGCGCGGAGGTGTTTCGCCCCTCGCCCCGCCAGAGCGACCTGATGATCGTGGCGGGCACGGTCACCCGCAAGATGGCCCCGGCGCTCGTCACCCTCTACGAGCAGATGCCCGCCCCCAAGTTCGTGCTGGCCATGGGCAACTGCGCCATCTCCGGCGGCCCCTTCAAGTACCCGGGGCAGTACGGCGTGGTGGAGGGCGTGGACAATCTCATTCCCGTGGACGTCTACGTGCCCGGCTGCCCGCCCCGGCCCGAGGCCCTCATGGAGGGCATCTTCCGGCTGCAGGCCAAGCTGACCGGCAAACGCTTCTGGCCCGTTCCGGCCCTGGTGGAGGAGTGATCCATGCCTGAACTCACCGCACGCCTCGGCCTGTCCCTGCCGCCGGGCCAGAGCGGACGCGAGGCCGCCCTGGTCATCGAGCCCGGCGACCTGCGCCGCGTGGCCGAACGCCTGCTCTGCCAGGACTGGTTCCTGGAGGACGTCTGCGGCCTCGACGTGGCCGAGGGCATGGCCGTGCTCTACCACTTCGCCCACTGGACCCGCCCGGGACGCGTGGTGCTGCGCGTGCTGCTGCCCCACGACGCGCCCGTCTGCCCCTCCATCGAGGGCATCTACCCCGGGGCCTCCTGGCACGAGCGCGAAACCGCCGACTTCTTCGGCATACGCTTCGAGGGCGCGGCCAACGACACGCCCCTGCTCCTGGCCGAGCGCCTGGACCCGCCGCCCCTGGTGAAGGCCCCGGTGGCGCGCATGTCCATCAACCAGCTCTGGCCCCACGGCGAATGGATCGGCTCCGCCAGGGGCCACGCCCTGGCCGAGGAGCTCATGGCCGTGTGCGGCCCCGAAGAGGAAGAACAGGCCGCACGCCCAGACGGCCACGAGGAGGGCCGGTCATGACCCGCATCCCCGCCGCCGATCCCTGCCAGGGCCTGGAGGGCGACTTCTACGCCCGCCACTTCGCCCTGGAGGCGCGCGACGACACCCTCATCCTGAACATGGGCCCCCAGCACCCCTCCACCCACGGCGTGCTGCGCGTGCTCCTGGAGATGGACGGCGAGTACATCGTGCGCTCCGAGCCGGTGCTGGGCTACATCCACCGCATGCACGAGGCCATGGCCCAGAACCGCGCCTACGTGCAGTTCTTCCCCAACATGGGCCGCGTGGACTACCTCCACGCCCTGGCCTGGAACTGGGCCTGGGCAGGGGCCGTGGAGCGCCTGGCAGGGATCGAGGTGCCAGCGCGCGCCGAGTTCATCCGGGTGATCGTCACGGAATTGAACCGCATCAACTCCCACCTGCTCTGGTGGGGGGCCTACCTCCTGGACCTGGGGGCCGTGACGCCCATCATGTACGCCTTCGAGGACCGCGAGATCGTCATGGACATGCTCCAGGAGATCACGGGGTCGCGTCTCACCTACGCCGCCTTCCGTTTCGGCGGGTTCTGCGCCGACGTGACGCCCGGCTTCGTCCGCGACGCCTACGCCTTCCTGGACCGCATGCCCGAGCGCCTGGAGATGTACCGCCAGCTGGTGAGCGGCAACGTGATCCTGCGCGGACGCCTGGAGGATGTGGGCGTCATCGACAGGATGATGGCCCGGCGCTACGGGGCCACCGGCCCCGTGCTGCGCGGCTCCGGCGTGGCCTACGACGTGCGCCGCGCCGAGCCCTACGGGGCCTACCCCCTCTTCGACTTCCCCGTGCCCACGCGCGAGGAGGGCGACTCCATGGCCCGCTACCTGGTGCGCATGGACGAGATCGAGGCTTCCCTGGCCATCATCCGCCAGGCCCTGGACGGCCTGCCCGAAGGCCACCACCTGCACCCCGACGCCCCGCGCGGCAAGTGGAAGCCCCCCGCGGGCGAGAGCTACTTCGCCGTGGAGGGCGCGCGCGGCAAGATCGGCGTCTATCTGGCCAGCGACGGCTCCGAGATCCCCTACCGCGTGAAGCTGCGCTCCCCCAGCTTCTCCAACCTGAGCCTCTTCCCCGAACTGGCCAGGGGGACGCTCCTCTCCGACGCCGTGGCCATCCTGGGCAGCCTGGACCTCGTCATCCCGGAGATCGACCGATGAGCGACTTCTTCGCACCCGAATTCGTCCGGCTGGTGCTGGCCCTGGTGGCCATCATGGGCTTCGTGGCCGCCAACGGCATGGCCCTGCTCTACGTGGAGCGCAAGGTGGCGGGCCACGTGCAGCGCCGCCCCGGCCCCTTCGAGGTCGGCCCCCACGGCCTGCTCCAGGCCCTGGCCGACGCGGGCAAGCTGGTGGGCAAACAACTGGCCACCCCCAGGGGGGCCGACGCGCTGCTCTTCTGGACGGCCCCCCTCATGGCCTTCATGCCCGTGCCGCTCATGTTCATCGCTATGCCCTTCAGCGAAAACCTCTGGGGCCTGGGCACGGACCTGGGGCTGGTGCTCATCCTCTCCTTCGCGGGCTTCAACGTGCTGGCCCTTTGCCTGGCCGGGTGGGCCTCCAACAACAAGTGGTCGCTCCTGGGCGCGGCGCGCGCGGTGGCCCAGGCCGTGGCCTACGAGATCCCGCTGCTCCTCTCCGTGCTGGCCGTGGCCATGCTCACCGGCAGCCTGGACCTGCGCGAGGTGGCCGCCCACCAGGGCGCCTGGCCCTGGCAGTGGAACGTTTTCGTGCAGCCCCTGGCCTTCTTCATCTACTTCGTCTGCGCCGTGGCCGAGACCAACCGCGCCCCCTTCGACCTGGCGGAGGCCGAGTCCGAACTCACGGCGGGCGTGCACACCGAATACTCCGGCATGGGCAACGGCATCATCTTCCTGGCCGAATACGCCAACATGCTCGTGGTGAGCTGCGTGGCCACGGTGCTCTTCCTGGGCGGCGCGGCCGGGCCGTGGGCCCCGGGGCCGTGGTGGTTCCTGGCCAAGATGTACGCCCTGGTGACGCTCATCATCTTCATGCGCTGGACGTATCCCCGCGTGCGCTTCGACCAGCTTCTCAACCTCAACTGGCGTTGGCTCATGCCCCTGGCCCTGGTGAACCTGGTGCTCACGGCCTTTTGCGTCAAACTGTGGGGGGGCGCGTAAGATGGGACTGGTAGCCGCGTTCTCGGAGGCCCTTTCGGGCCTGAAGAGCATGGTGGTGGGCCTCAAGGTCACGGGGACCAACTTCCTGCGGCCCCAGGAGACCGTCCACTATCCCCGTCAGGAGGTGCCGCGCGATGCGCTGGCCACCTTCCGGGGGCACATCGAACTGGTGGGGACCGACGACGATCCGGCCCTGGCCCGCTGCGTGGGCTGCGGCCTGTGCATGGAGCTGTGCCCCTCGCGCTGCATCCGCGTGGAGGCCGAGGACCCGCCTCCGGCCGAGGCCCCGCCCTCCGTGGCGCACACCATGAGCGACCTGCTCATGCCCACGCCCAAGTTCCGGGCCGCGCCGCCCAGCCAGGCCCCGGTGGCGCGCAAGCTCCTGGGCTACCACCTCACCTACCACACGTGCAGCCTCTGCGGCCTGTGCGTGCAGAACTGCCCGGCGGGGTCCATCCGCTTCTCCTCCAACGTCTACTTCGCCGGGGAAGCCCGGGAAACCTTCGAGCTGGACCTCATGGCCAGGCTGCGCAGGCAGTCGGGCAGAGAAGGGGGCAAGCCGTGAAAGAGTTCGTCGTCAACGCGTCGTTCGCCCTCTACGCGCTCATCACGCTGGGGGGCGCGGTGTGGGCCGTCACGGCCGAGAGCCTGGTGCGGGCGCTGCTGGGCCTGACCATCTCGCTCATGGGGGTGGCGGCGCTCTACGTGCTCATCGCCGCGCCGTTCGTGGCGCTCATGCAGATCCTCATCTACGTGGGAGCCGTGGTGGTGCTCATCTTCTTCGCCATCATGCTCACGCGCGCCCAGGCCGAGGCCGAGGAGGCCCGCCCGGGCGACCGGGGCAGGCTCCTGCGCTCCGGGGCCGTTGGGCTGGCGGTGGCGGGGCTTCTGGCGGCGGCCTGCCTCAAGCACGGCCCGGCCCTGGTGGGCACGGCGGCGGAGGTTTCCCCCGCGCAACTGGGCGAGACCTTCCTGGGGCAGTACCTGCTGGGCTTCGAGGTGATCTCGGTGGTGCTCTTCGCGGCCATGGCCGGGGCGGTGCTCCTGGCCTTCGAAAGGAGGAAAGGGGCGTGAACGCGCTTTCGCTCTATCAACTGGTGGCCTTCGGGCTCCTGGGCGTGGGAATCTTCGGGCTCCTGGCGCGCCGCAGCCTGGTGGGCATGCTCATCAGCGTGGAGCTGATGCTCAACGGCGCGGGACTGGCGGTGGTGGCGGCCGGCCAGCTCACGCCCATGCCCGACGCCCTGGCCCAGTCCACCACGCTCTTCGTGATGGGTCTCGCGGCCGCCGAATCAACCCTGGTGCTGGCCATCGTCTACGTGGTCCGGGGCCGTTTCGGGAGCGCGTCGGCCGACGCAGTCTCCGAGCTCAAGGGGTAGCCATGCTGGAAACCATCGAAAGCCCCAGGATGCTCCTGCCCCTGGCCATCACGTTCCTGGCCCCCCTGGCCGTGTGGAAGCTGGGCGCGAACCCCAACCGGCGCGAGGGCGCGAGCTTCGTCGCAGGATTCCTGGCCTTCGCCTCCACGCTGTGGCTCGCTCCGGCGGTGCTCTCGGGCAAGGTGCTCAAGTTCACGCTCTTCACGCTCCTGCCGGGCGTGACGGTGAGCTTCTGCGCCGACGGCCTGGCGCTGATCTTCGCGCTGGTGGCCTGCTTCCTCTGGATGTTCGCCACCAGCTACAACATCGGCTACATGCGTTCGCTGAACGAGCACGCCCAGACGCGCTACTTCTTCTGCTTCGCCGTGGCCATCTTCGGGGCCCTGGGCGTGGCCTTCTCGGCCAACGTGTTCACGCTCTACCTCTTCTACGAGCTCATCACCGTCTTCACCTACCCCCTGGTGGCCCACCACCAGGACGAGGAGGGCTTCGCGGGCGCGCGCAAGTACATGGTGTACCTCATGGGCTCCTCCAAGCTCTTCCTGCTGCCCGCCATGACGCTCACCTACGTGCTGGCCGGAACGCTCGACTTCAACCTCTCCGACGCCGTGCACGGCATCTTCCCGCCCGACGCCGACCCCACGCTCGTGCGCGTCACCTACTTCCTCTACCTCTTCGGGCTGGCCAAGGCCGCCATCATGCCCCTGCACAACTGGCTGCCCGGGGCCATGGTGGCCCCCACGCCGGTCTCGGCCCTGCTGCACGCGGTGGCGGTGGTCAAGGCGGGCGTGTTCTCCCTGGCCCGCGTGATCCTCTCGGGCTTCGGCGTGGAGACCATGAACTCCCTGGGCATGGGCATGGCCACGGCCTACCTGGCGGCCTTCACCCTGGTGGCCGCCTCGGTGATCGCCCTCAACAAGGACGACCTCAAGGCCCGGCTGGCCTATTCCACCGTGAGCCAGCTCTCCTACGTGATCCTGGGCGTGGCCCTGCTCACGCCCATGGCGGTGCAGGGGGGGCTGGCCCACATCGCGCACCACGCCTTCTCCAAGATCACGCTCTTCTTCGCCGCCGGGGCCATCTACGTGGCCGCACACCTGAAGAAGATCAGCCTCATGGACGGCCTGGGACGCCAGATGCCCTTCACCTTCGCGGCCTTCGCCATCGCGAGCCTCTCCATGATCGGCGTGCCGCCCTCCTGCGGCTTCGCCACCAAGTGGCTCCTGGCCGGGGGCGCGCTCCAGGCCGACAAGCTGGTGATCCTCATCGCATTGGGCGCGTCCACGGTGCTCAACGCCGCCTACTTCACGCCCATCATCTACCGGGCCTTCTTCAAGCCCGCGCCCGAGGGGTCGGAGCACCATCACCACGGCGAGGCCCCCCTGACCATGGTGATCCCCCTCTCCGCCACGGCCCTCATCTCGCTCTACCTGGGCGTGTTCCCCGACACCTTCCTGCGCTTCGCGCAGGTCTTCGGAGGCTATTAGAATGGCCAGCGACAACAGAACCGCACGTCTCACCCGCCGCTGGGCGGCCCTCGGGGCCGTGCTGGGCGTCCTGGTGGTGGCCGGGCTCTTCGTGCACCCGCACCACCCGCACTTCGCGGCCGAGTCACTCTACGGCTTCTGGCCCCTGTTCGGGCTCCTGGGCGGGACGGCGCTCGCCCTGGCCGGGGGCCTGGCCCTGCGGCCCCTGACCCGCTGGGAGGAGGACGGACATGACGGCTGATCAGGTGTTCTTCGTCAATCCGGCCTGGGCCTTCATCCTGCTGGCCATGGCGCTGCCGTTTCTGTCGCGCGTGCCGGGCTGGCGGGCGCTCACGCTCCTGCCGCCCGCCCTGGCGGTGCTCACGGCCGCCTCGCTGACCCTGGCCCTGAACGGCCACGCCTTGGAACTCTCTCGCTTCGAGTGGATGGGCACGGCCCTCTCGCTCGGCCGCGTGGACAAGCTCTGCCTGGTGTTCGCCTGGGTCTTCGCGGTGCAGTCCCTGGTGGGCGCGGTGTACGCCATGGACTCCAAGACCCCGGCGGAACCGGCGGCGGCCGCGCTCCACGTGGGCGGGGCCCTTGGCTGCCTGTTCGCGGGCGACTTCATCACGCTCTTCATCTTCTGGGAAGTGACCACCCTGGGCTCCACGCTGCTCATCTGGCTTCGGCGCACGGACGCGGCCATCGCGGCGGGCTACCGCTACTTCCTCTTCCACATCTTCGGCGGCGTGCTCCTGCTCTTCGGGCTGATCCTGCGGGCCAAGGCCACCGGGAGCTTCGCCTTCGGGCATCTGGGCTCCGGGAGCGAGCTGGCCTACTACGACTGGCTCATCCTGGGCGGCTTCGCGGTGAACGCCGCCGTGGTGCCCCTGCACGCCTGGCTCTCCGACGCCTACCCCGAGGCCTCGGCCATGGGCGCGGTGTACCTCTGCGCCTTCACCACCAAAACCGCCGTCTACGTGCTGGCCCGGGGCTTCGCGGGCCTGGACGCCCTTGCGCCCCTGGGAGCGGCCATGACCCTCTACGCCGGACTCTACGCCCTGGTGGAGAACGACGTGCGCCGCTCCCTGGCCTACCAGACCATCGCCCAGGTGGGCTTCATGGTGGCGGGGGTGGGCGTGGGCAGCGCCATGGCCATCAACGGGGCCTGCGCCCACGCCGTGGCCCACGTGGTGTACAAGGGGCTCATGTTCATGGCCGCCGGGGCGGTGCTCACGGCCTGCGGCACCATGCGCATGGACCGCCTGGGCGGGCTGGCCGCGAAGATGCCCTTCGTGCTGGTCTGCTACCTGGCGGCGGCGGCCAGCACATCGGGCCTTCCGCTCTTTTCGGGCTTCACCACCAAGTCCATGACCATCACGGCGGCCTTCGAGTATTCCCAGCCCTTGGGTCTGGCCCTGGAACTTGGCGCGCTGGCGGCCATCCTGGCCGTGGGCATCCGCTTGCCCTGGCTGGTGTTCTTCGGGCAGGGGCAGGCCCCCGAGCCCGTCGCCCCCGTGGCGGCCAACCGCAAACTGGCCATGGCCGCCGCCGCGCTCCTGTGCCTGGGCATCGGCGCGTTCCCCGGCGCGGTGTACGCCATCCTGCCCAACCCCGTGGACTTCCATCCCTACTCGGGCTGGAGCGTCTTCCAGGCCCTGTCGCTCACGGCCTTCGGCGGACTGGCCCTGGCGCTCACCCGCAGGTTCTGGGCGCCGCTTCCCGGCAGGCTGGCGGATTTCGAGCGCCTCTACGCCCTGGTGGGCCGCGCCTTCTACCGGGCCGTCTCCACGCCCCTGGCGGCGGTGGACGGCGTGTGGAGCGAGGTCTACCGCACCGTGGGCCTGCGCGGCGTGATGGCCCAGGCCGACGCGGCCGCGATCTTCGACCGCAAGGGCATCGACACCGTGGTGGACGGCGCGGCCTACGCCACGGCCGGGGCCGGGCGTCTGGCCGCATCGGCCCAGACGGGCAGGCTCCAGACCTATCTTGGGGCCTCCCTGGCCATCGCCGTGCTGGTGTTCGCCCTGGTGTGGTTCCTGTAAGAGTGTAAGGAGAACGCATGACCGGTTCCAGCGGATTCCCCCTCCTGACGTGCCTGATGCTCCTGCCCCTGGCGGCCGTGGGCGCGCTCCTGCCGGTGAAGAGCGACCTGACCGTCCGGCGCGTCACCCTGGCGGCCGGGTTGGCCGAGCTACTGCTCTCCATCCCGCTCTACGCCTTCGACCCCTCGCTGCCGGGCTTCCAGTTCGTGGAGCGCCACGAATGGGTCCCCCAGTGGGGCATGAGCTTCTACCTGGGGCTCGACGGCCTCTCGCTCTTCATGGTGATGCTCTCGGTGCTCCTGCTGCCGTTGTGCGTGCTCTGCTCTTGGACCTACATCTCCAAGAGGATCAAAGAGTTCCACATCTGCCTCCTGGTGATGACCGCGGCCTGCGTGGGCGTGTTCTCGGCCCTGGACCTGGTGCTCTTCTACGTGTTCTGGGAAGCCATGCTGGTGCCCATGTTCCTGCTCATCGCGGTGTGGGGCGGTCCGGACCGGCGTTACGCCTCGCTCAAGTTCTTCCTGTACACCCTGGCGGGCTCCACGCTGCTCCTGGTGGCGATCATCGCCTTCCGGGCCTCGGGCGGCAGTTTCGCCATCCCGGAGCTCCTGGGCCTGCGCTTCTCCGAGAGCTTCCAGCGCTGGGCCTTCCTGGCCATGGCCCTGGCCTTCGCCATCAAGGTGCCCATGTTCCCGTTCCACACGTGGCTGCCGGCGGCCCACGTGCAGGCCCCCAGCGCGGGCAGCGTGATCCTGGCGGCGGTGCTGCTCAAAATGGGCACCTACGGCTTCATGCGCTTCTGCCTGGGGCTCACCCCGGAGGCCAGCGTCTACTTCGCGCCGCTCATGATCGCGCTCTCGGTGGCCTCCATCCTCTACGGCGGCTACACGGCCCTGGGCCAGACGGACCTCAAGCGCATGGTGGCCTACTCCTCTGTGGGGCACATGGGCTTCGTCACCCTGGGCATCTTCCTCTTCAACACCAAGGGGCTGGCCGGGGCGCTCATGCAGATGCTCAACCACGGCATCACCACGGGCGGGCTCTTCATGATGCTCGGGGCCGTCTACGAGCGCAGCCACAGCCGCGAGATGGCCGACCACCTGGGCATGGGCAAGTACCTGCCCGGATTCATGGGGCTCTGGGGGCTCTTCGCCCTGTCCTCGCTGGCCTTCCCCGGCACCAACAGCTTCGTGGGCGAACTGCTGGTGCTCACGGGGGCCTTCTCGGCCAACCTCTGGGCCGCGTTCCTCTCCATCCCCGGGGCCATGCTGGCGGCGGCCTACATGCTGCGCGCCACGCGCTCCATGGCCTGGGGCGCTCCCTCCACGGCCAGGAACTGGGCGGATCTGAACCGCCGCGAATGGTCGGCGCTGGCCCCCCTGGCCGCCCTGGTGCTCTATCTGGGCTTCGCGCCCGGGCTGGCCATCCGCACCATCGAGCCCGCCCTGGAGCGTCTGCTGGCGGGCGTGCACGGGCAGCAGGTCCGCGTGGACGCGCAGACGCGCAGGCCCGTCCTCCCCGCTTCGGCCATGGTCCCGGCTGAAGGCGCAACCCTCGGGCACGCCCCGCCGCGGGCCCTGGCCCAGTACGTGGAGGTGACGCGATGAACGCCTGTCTCCTGGCTCCCGAGATCGGCATGGCCCTCCTGGCCCTGGCCTTCTTCCTGGAAACCCTGGGCTATCAGGCGCTCAAGCCTTTGCGCGGGGCCATGGTCTGGATGGCCGGGGGCGTGGCCCTGCTGGCGCTCCTGGCGCTTGGCGCGCGCGGCAACCTCTTCTCCGGGGTCTACGTGGTGGACGCCCTCTCGCAGTATTTCAAGCTGGCCGTGGCCCTGGGCTTCGCGGTGGTGACGGCCATGGGGCCGCGCCCGGCCTCGGTGGAGGAAGACAAGCGGCCGGACTACTTCATGCTGCTGGCCGTCTCGGCCCTGGGCCTGATGCTCTTGGCCTCGTCCGCCGAACTGACCACCATGTACCTGTCGCTGGAACTGGCGTCCCTGAGCCTCTACGCCGTGGCCCCGCTGCGCGCGGGCAGCCGCGCGGCGGCGGAGGCGGGCGTGAAGTACATCCTCTACGGGGCCATGGTCACGGCGCTGGCGCTCTACGGGCTCTCGCTCGTCATGGCCGCCCAGCACACCACGTATCTGGCGGAGCTGGCCACCAAGCCCTGGAGCGTGGCCCAGGCCCCCCTGGCGGTGCTGGGGCTCTCGCTCTACCTGTGCGGATTCCTCTTCAAGCTGGCGTTGTTCCCGTTCCACTTCTGGTGCCCGGACGTGTACCAGGGCGTGGGCAACGAGACGGCGGCCTTCGTCTCCACCCTGCCCAAGCTGGGGGCCGTGGCGGTGCTGGTGCGCCTGGTGGGCGAGATCGGCATGAACGGGCAGCTGGCCTCCACCCTGGCGGTGCTGGCCGCGCTCTCCATGACCGCCGGGAACCTCTCGGCCCTGGTGCAGCGGGACCTGAAGCGCATGCTGGGCTATTCGAGCGTCTCCCACGCGGGCTTCGCCGTGATGGGCCTCGTGGCGGGCGGCCCCGAGGGGTTGGCCTCGGCCACGTTCTACGCCGCCTGCTACCTGCTCATGAACCTGGCGGCCTTCTTCGTGATCTGCCGCCTGGACTTCGCGGGCGAGAACCCCACCCTGGAGAGCCTGGACGGACTCTCCAAACGCTCGCCGGGTTCGGCCTTCGTGCTGCTGGTGGCGGCCTTCTCCCTGGTGGGCCTGCCGCCCACGGCCGGGTTCACGGGCAAGTTCTTCCTGCTGGGTTCGCTGTGGGGCAGGGGGCACGACTGGCTGGTGATCGTGGCCGTGCTCAACACGGCCGTGGCCATCTACTACTATCTGAACATGGTGCGCCACGCCTACACGGCCGAGCCCGCCGAGGTTCCGGCCGGAGCGCCCGAACCGGCGCTGCTCTCCAGGCCCCGCGCCTGGCTTGGCGGTTCCCTGGCGGCGCTGCTCCTGGCGGCGGGGCTCTATCCCGCGCCGCTCTTCGACATGGCCCTGGCGGCCGCGCGCCTGGCGACGCCCTGACGCGCGCCCTTGCCGCGCCTCGCCAGGGCGCGGGGAGGAAAGGACGGACAACCGGACGCGGGATCGGCCTTGGGCCGGTCCCGCTTTTTTCGTGCTCAGCCCTTGCGGGCGGCCGCCTGTCCGGCCTCTTCGCCGGTGTGCAGCAGGTGTTCGCGCATGGCCTCGCGGCAGGCCCGGGGGTCGCCCTGTTCCAGGGCCTCCAGGATGAGCCGGTGGTCGTGGAGGGAGCCCGCGCGACGGGCTTCGGTGATGAGCGGGGCCGCACGGCTCTCGGAAACGAGATCGCGCAGCATGGCGGCCGTCTCCCAGACAACCTCGTTGCCGGTGCAGCGCGCCAGGGCCATGTGGAAGCGCGCGTCCAGCCCGGCGAAATCGGCGTCGGCGCAGCGATCCTGCTCCTCCAGAACGCGGCGCAGCCGCTCCAAATCTTCCGGCGTGCGCCGACGGGCGGCCAGGGCGGCCACCTCGGGCTCCAGGAGCAGCCGGAATTCCATGACGTCGCGGATGCGCCCGGGCCTTCGGGCGACCTGCATTTCCATGAAGCGCGCGTGGTGGGCGTCGTCGAGCATGGGCACTCCTTGCCCGGAGCGTGCCGGGCGTCCCATCATGGCCCAGGCGCGCCCGGCGCGCAAGCCGCCGCAGTTTACGCAGCCAGCGGCGCATGGTAGAATGCATGAGGTTCATCCATCCTCAGCGCGGGGGATCGGGCATGCGTGCAGCATCAGGCGACGGCGAGGCGGCGAGGCCTGCAAGGCGCGGACGCGCCGGGCGCACGCTGGCCGCAGCGGCCGTGCTGGCCGTGCTGGCCGTGCTGGCGCTCGGCGCCTTCCTGGCCCACGCTCCGTCGCGCACCCAGGCGCTCAACGCCTCCCTGGCCGCGTTGGGCGTGGAGGCCTCCGCCGACGACACCGTGCTCTCCGTGGACCCGCCCCGCGCGGAACTCCACCAGGTGCGCCTGCGCCGCTCCTTTCCCGACATGGAGGTGGACATCCGGGCCGCGCGTTGCGTCTTCGAGCGCCGCGACGCCCCGGGCGGCAGCCACTGGCTTGTGCGCGTGGAGTCCCCGCGCGTGTCCGTGACGCTCACGGGGCGCAAGGCCTCCGAGGGGCCCCGGGAGCGCCCGCCCCAGCCGCCCATGGCCCTTGGCAGCCTGCGCGTGCTGGTCTCCGACGGCGCGATGCGCCTCGCCCTGCCGCAGGGCGAGGCCTGGGCCTCAGGGCTCAGCCTGGACGCCGCCTCCACGGGGGCGTTCTCCCTGACGAGTCGATGCGGCGCGATGATCCGGACGGGCCTCAAAGCGCCGGATACCGTCCGGGCCGAAAGCGACATCGCACTGGACGGGAATTTCGACCTCGACGCGCGCTCCCTGCGCGCCGCCTTCCGCCTGGAGCGTGGCGAGGCCTCCGCCGCATGGCTGCGGGCGTCGCTCGCGGCCTCGGGCGAAGCGGACGTGGCGGAAGACGCGGTACGGGTCACGGGACTGGTGCTGGACGTGCCCGCGCTGGCCGTGGAGGACGCCCCCCGAGACGTTCCCGAGGTCGCGGCCCGGGCCCTTGCCGCGCTGCCCGGGGGCCTCACTGCCCGGCTCAAGGCCTCGGGGAGCTTTTCGGGCGGGCGTGCGGCCCTGGAGGTGGATTCCCTGGCCGTGCCGGGGCTCCTGGACGCCTCGGGCAGCCTCACGGCAGGGGAGGGCGGCCGACCGCAAGTCGCCCTGCGCGCCAGCGTGGCGGACGCGGCCCTGCTGACGCCCCTGGCGGCGGCCTTCGCGCCCGGCTGGCCCGCCGACCTCTCCCTCTCCGGCCCCGTGGAGCTGCGGGCCGCCATGGACCCTGATCGCGAGGGGCTGGCCGGGCTCTCCGGCACGGCCCGGATGCCCGGGCTGGCGGTGTCGTGTCCTTCCCTGGGCGTCTCGGGCGTGGTGAGCGCGGAGGCCTCCCGTACGGAGTCCGGGCTTGCCGCCTCGGTATCCGTCCTGGGCGCGCTGGACCGCCCGGGCCTGCGCCTGCCGGAAGCGCGGGTCCAGGCGACGCTCGCGGGCGAACCAGGAGCTGGCGCACGAGGCCTCGACCTGCCCCGGGCGCTGCGCCTGGAGCGCCTGTCGGTGTCGGTCCCGGCCGGGACGGCGGTCCACGACATGGTTCTGCCCGCCCTGGAGGCCGGGGGTGAGGGCCTGTTCGATCTGTCGGACGGCCTGCCCTCCGGGCGTCTGAACCTGCGCGGGCGCCTGGCGGGCGTTGGCGAGGCAGAAGCCGTGCTGGGCCTGGGCAGGCCCGTCCCGGTCCGGAAAGCGCCGGGCCAGGAAACGCGGGACAGGAAGTCGCCGGTCCGGAAATCGCCGGACCACGAGGCGCAGGGCTCGAAAGCGCCCGGCCGCGAGCCGTCGGAGCGCGGCGCGCCCGTTCCTGCCGTCCTGGAGTGGGTCCGCCTGGAGTCCGCCCGGGCCGAGGTCTCCCTGCCAGGGCTTGCGCGCCTGACGCCCCGGTCGGTCCAGGCTTTGAAGCCTGCGGGCGTCTGCCGCCTGGAGGCGAAGCAGGAAGCGGACTCCCAAACCCTGGACGTGACAGGGGCGCTCAGGAGCCTCGCCCTGGACCTGCCGGGCGACGCCAAGGCGCGGGGAGTCGGCGCGAGCTTTCAGGTGAGGCTGCACCCGGGCGCGACGCCGCGCGTCGATCTTTCCGCCGACGCCGGGTCCGGTCTCCTGGAGGGGCAGGGACGCCGCGTCGATCTGGCGCGCCTGCCCTTGCGCCTTCAGGGCGAGGCGTCGATCGAGCAGGACGGGGGCCGCATCGGTCTGGACGCCCGGGCCTCCCTGGCCAAAATGCTCATCCTGCGCGTCCGGGGCGCTCTGGCTCGCGCGCGGTCGGGTTGGACCCCCTCCCTGGAAGCCCGCGCGGAGGTGGCGGACATCGCCCAGGCCGCGATGCTGGCCGCGCCTCCGGGCACGGCTCTGCCCCGGCTCGCCGGGCGCGCGGAGTTGAAGTTCCGCTTGAACGGCGGTTTCGCCCCGGCGGACCTTACGGGCGCGGGCGCGGTGGACCTGGCTTCGCTGGAGGTGCCCCAGGGCGTGACGGCCAAGGACCTGCGCATCCCGGTGGTCCTGGAAAAGGGCCTGCTGCGCCTCTGGGACGAGCGTTCACCGCGCCTCTCCCTGGGGGTGCTGGGCGGCGTGCTGGAGATCGAACATCCCGAGGTGCGCGACCCCTTCGGGCAGGGCTTCGCGGCCAGCGCCTCCGCCACGCTGCGCGACGTGCCGCTCAAGGGGCTCACCAGGGGCCGCGTGGACGCCCCCCTCTCCGGGCACTGGCCCAAAGTGACCCTCACGCGGGAGATGCTCACCCTGGACGGGGAGCTCGCCGCCGAGGCCTTCGGGGGGCGGGCCGTGGTCAAGGGCGTCATGGTGGCCAAGCCCCTGGAAAAAGACCGCCAGGTGCGCCTGCACGCCGGGCTCCTGGGCGCGGACCTGGAGCGCCTGAGCGCCATGACCGGGGGCGGGCGCGTCACGGGGCGCGTCAACGTCACACTCTCGGAGTTTCGCGTGGCGGGTTTCCTGCCACTGTCCTTCACGCTGCGCGTGGAGACCGTGGAGACGCCGGGTGTGGAACAGCGCATCAGCCTGGGGGCCGTGAACTCCCTCACGGAGGTCTCGGCCGGGCGCGCCGTGGACCCGGGCTTCGCGGCCCGGACGGCCCTCAAGCTCTTCGGGGATTTCGGCTACCGCAAGCTCGGTCTCATGGTGGGGCTCAAGGGCAAGTGGTGCACCGTGCGCGGCCTGCACCACGAGAACGGCGTGGAGTATGTCCTGCGGCGGTCCGGCTTCACGGGCGTGGACGTGGTGATCGGCAACGCGGAAAATGCCATTCCCTTTGCGGACCTGCTTGCCCGTATCCTGAATATCATTAATAAGAGGATTGAGACGAAGGTGAGGTTCGAGCTGCCCCATCCGCCCGCTCCGCCGGGCAAGGCCGCCGGACCTGAAGGCAACGTACCCAAAGCGAGGGAATGATCATGATCGCGGCCCGAAAGACGTACCTGGCTATGGTCCTCCTGGCGGCGCTGGCCGGAGCGTGCGCCACGGTGAACGTCAACTTCCCGGCCAGCGAGGTGGCCCAGAGCGCCGACCTGCTGGTGGCCGACGCCTTCGCCACGCGTAACATGGTGGCCACGCGCGGCCCGGGCCAGACCCTGCGCATCGACTCCGTGCCCAACCCCGCGGTGAAGTCCACCATGGAGGCCATCCTGGGCCGGCAGGCCAGCCTCAAACCGTTGTACGACGAGGGCTGCGTGGGCATCGGCAGCGACGGCTACCTCTCCCTGCGCCCCGGCGCCGAATCCTGCGCCAAGCAGGCCGACCTGACCAAGGCCCTCGTGGGCGACGACAACGCCGACCGCAAGGCCCTCTACGAAGCCCTGGCCGCCGACCTCAAGGTCCGCAAGGCCGACGTGCCGCGCATCGGCACCATCTACGCCAAGGCCTGGCGCGACAACGCCCGCCCCGGCTGGTGGGTGCAGGCCGAGGACGGCAGCTGGTCCAAGAAGTAGCGTTCGCGTTTCCGGGGCCTGCGTACCGGCCCGCCAACAGAATGCGAGGAGGGTCCCGCCATGTCCGGCGTCCGCTTCCTGGCGTCCCTGGCCGTGTGCGCCGTGCTGTTGTCATGCGGCTGCTCCACCTACAAGACCTTCACCCTCCTGCGCGACGAGAAACCCCAGGAGGCCCTGCCCCTGGCCGAAAAGGCCCTGGCCGAGCACGAGGCGTCCTACGGCCCGGATTCCACCCTGGTGGGCTACGACGCCGTGATCCTGGGCGAGACGTACCGTCGCCTGGGCGAATACGAGAAGGCGCGGCTGACCCTCGACAAGGCCCTGGGCATCTTCCTTCGCAAGGAGGGGGAGAACGGCAAGAACGTGCTCTTCGTGCGCTACATGGTGGCGGAAATCCCCTATCATAAAGGCGATTTCGCCAAGGCCGAGGCCCTGTTCAAGGAACTGGTCCCGCAGGCCGAAAAGGTTGGCGGCCCCAACGATCAGACCCTTGCCAAATGCCTGGCCAACCTGGCCACCATCCACGCCGACCAGGGGCGCTTCGCCGAGGCCAAGGGCGAGGCCGAGCGCGCCCTGGCCATTCTCATCAAAACGGACGGCGCCGGCTCGGAGATCGTTGCCGCCGTGCGCACCGCGATGTCCCAGGTCTGCATGGGCATGGAGGATCTGGCCTGCGCCCGCGACCAGTTGGAGATGGCCAAGGCCACCCGCGAAAAGCTCTGGGGGCCGGGCAACATCAACACCGCCATCTCCTACGGCAACCTGGCCGTGCTCTACGCCAAGCTCAAGGACTACCAGCGCTCCGAGGAATACAGCCTCAAGGCCATGGGCGTGCTCGAGAAGAACCTGCCGCCGGACCATCCCCATATCGCCTCGCTGCGCAACAACCTCTCCTTCGTCTACCAGAATACCGGACGCCAGGCCGAGGCCCTCAAATTCTCCACCCAGGCCATGGAGTCCACCCTCAAGACCCAGGGCGCGGAGCACCCCGACATGGCCCTGCGGCTGAACAACATGGCCGTGGACCACTTCGCCACGGGAGACATCGCCAAGGCCACGGAACTCATGGGACAGGCCGTGGGCATCGTGGAGCGCACCCTGGGCCCCAACCATCCCACGCTGGCGCAGCTTCTCAACAACCAGGCGGGGCTGTTTTACATGGCCGGACGCGTTCAGGATGGCCTCAAGCTCCTGGAGCGCGCAAAGGCCATCAGCGCTGCCGCTCTGGGCAAGACCAGCGAATACTATTCCGACACCTGCTACATGCGCGGTCTCCTCGAGGCCGACCGCAAAGCCTGGAAACCTGCCCTGGAAGCCCTCCGCGAGGGCCAGGAGGCCGACGACGCCCTCATCGACCGAGTGATGGGCTTCGCCACCGATCAGAACAAGCTCACCTACCTCCAGGGCAACCGCTACCGCGTGGACGCCTTCCTCTCGCTGGCGCTGGATCACCTGCGCCAGGACGGCAACGTCCGCTCCGAGGCCATGAATCTCTGGCTGCGCCGCAAGGGCGCGGTGCTGGAGGCCCAGAAGCAGTTCCAGGAAGCCTTGGTGGTGGACGCGACCCCCGAGGTGCGCAAACAGTACGAAGAACTCTCCTCGGTACGCTCCCGCCTGGCCTCCCTGAGCATGGCCGCAGGCGGAGGCGAGGGCGCGCAGAAGGAAATCGCCCGCCTGGAAGCCCGCAAGGCCGAACTTGAAAACAAGCTGGCCTCCCTGAGCCGCGGCTTCGCCAAACAGAAGCGCGCCGCCGAAGTCTCCACCGCCACACTGGCCCAGGCCCTGCCCAAGGGCTCGGCCCTGGTGGAGTTCAGCCGCTTCCGGGGCTACGACTTCGCCAAACGCGCCAATCAGCCTGATCGCTATCTTGCTTTCGTGCTCGCCTCGGGCAACGCCACGCCGTCCATGGTGGACCTGGGACCGGCCCAGCCCATCGACGAGGCCGCCGCGGGATTCGTGAAGAGCGTGCGCGACGCGGCCAACTCCGGGAAACCCGCCGAACAGGAGACCCAGCGCTACACCACGGCCCTTCACGATCTGGTCTTCAAACCCCTGCGCGCCTCCCTGGCCCAGGCCCGCCAGGTGTTCCTCTCGCCGGACGGCGCGCTGAACCTCTTCCCCTTCGAGATCCTCACCCCGCAGGGCGGCAAACCCCTCCTGGAAGAATTCTCCTTCTCCTATCTCTCCGCAGGGCGCGACATGCTGGCCTTCGACGCCCAGGGCCTCTCCAACGCCGCCGCCGGGACAGGCAAGCCCGCCCTTTTCGGCGACCCGGACTTCAACCTGGGCTTGAAGGAACTCGCCGTCCAGGCCAAAAGCATGGGCTACGAGCCCACGCGCGGAGGCAACGTCTCCCGGGCGCTGCGCGGCCAGAGCTTCCGCAGGCTGCCGGGCACGGCCACGGAAGTCCGGGCCATCAAGGGACAACTGGCGGATGCCCAGGTGTTCCTGGGCGCCAGCGCCCTGGAAGAGGCGCTTCTCACGCTCAAGAGGCCGCGCGTGCTCCACCTGGCCACCCACGGCTTCTTCCTGGAGGGCGGCGAGGCCGAAGGCCAACGCTCCGGCATCCTGCCCACGCGCGCGGCAGGCCCCGAAAGCGAAAACCCGCTCCTGCGCTCCGGCGTGCTCCTGGCGGGCGCCAACAGCGCCATCAAACAGGGCGGCAGCGAAGGAGTGGTCACCGCGGAAAAACTCCTGAGCCTCAACCTCAACGGCACGGAACTCGTGGTGCTTTCCGCCTGCGAAACCGGACTGGGCGACGTGAAAAACGGCGAAGGCGTCTTCGGACTGCGCCGCGCCCTGCTCCAGGCCGGAGCGCAAGGCCTCGTCATGAGCCTCTGGAGCGTCCCCGACCGCGAAACCGGCGAACTCATGGCCGCCTTCTACCGCAACCTCGCCACCGGCAAGATGACCCGGCCACAGGCCCTGCGCCAGGCCATGCAGGAACAGCGGACAATCGTGCGCGAACGGCACGGATCCGACAACCCGTACTACTGGGGAGCCTTCGTTTATCTGGGCGAACCCTGACACGACCGGCAGGACGGGCGGGGATTCCCCCTGCCCGCCCCTCCAGGGCGGGGCTCTGGCCGCAGGAGGCTCCTCCCCCGACAGTCGCGTGGTTGCGTGGTGTGGGTCGGGTCGTGCTGGTCAGCGCCGGTTCTGGGAGGCGATGAGTTCCACTTCGTCTTGGGAGAGGCCGGTGAGTTTGGCGAGTTCGCGGGTGGTCTGGCCTTTCTTCAGGCCAGCCAGGACGGTCTGGCGCAGGAAATCCGGGGAGCGGCTGACTTCCTCGGCCATGCGCAGGAGTTTGGAGAGTTCGCGTTCGCGCACGGCGAGTTTGTCTTCCAGCCGCACGAGTTCGCGTTGGCGCTGTTCGAAGGATTCCAGGAGCTCCTGTTCGAGCAGGGCGCTCTTCTGGAGTTTGCTCATGAGTTCTGCCTGGTTGGCCTGAAGGGACTGGAGCATGTCTTCGGAGCGGCGCAGCCGGGAAAAGAAGCCCACGATGAGGATGAGCAGCACCAGTTCGCTGCCGGTGAGCGACAAGAGAAGCCATTCCTGGAGCGACAAGGCTAGACCTTCCTGTTGATGAGATGGCCGAGCCAGGGGGAGGAGGAGGCGGGCTGGGCCTCGGGCTCCGGCTCGGGTTGGTGGTGGGGCGCGTTCCTGCGGCCTGAAGCCTGTCGTCTGGCTTCCTGGCGTCCTTCCTTGTCTTCGTCGACGGCGTCGCTTCCTTCCTGCTTGTCGACTTTCTGCACCTGGTCGTGCTGGTCCTTGAGCATCTGCTGGGTCATCTGCGCGGCGAAGACCTGCTGCGCCTCGGGATGGGCCAGCTGGGCCCCGGCCAATCCCTGGAGATTGGGCAGTTGGGCCACGGTGGTGACGATGTTGATGTCGCTCATTACTTCACCAGCAGTTCTTCGAAAAGGATCTGATCGATCTGTCCGGTGTTGAGGTAGTTGTTCACCACCCCTCGCAGTTCGTCGCGGAGTTGTTCCACGGAATCCTTATCGGTCAGCAGGGCGAAAGATTTATTCTTGAGGTTGTAGTAGAGGCCGTCTCGCAGGGAGAAGGTTTTTGCCTGGATTTCCTGTGCGAGACGCGGGTCTTCTTTGTAGACCAGTTTCACCTTCAGCGAAAGGATCTTGGTGGCGCCTTTCTCGTCGGATTTTTCGACCAGGAAGGGGGCCATGGGCACGAAGATGTCCGCAGGCGGCGGTGGCGGCGGCGGTTCCACCGGTTTCGGGGGCTCCACGACGGGAGGCGGCGGCGGAGGAGGAGGCGGCGGCTCGTCGGCGCGCAGGAAGAACCACCAGCCGCAGAAGCCGATGAGAATCAGGAGGAGCGCCGCCGCGCCCAGGATCACCTTTTTGTTTTTCCACAGGGGCAGTTTGACGGGGACATCGCCGAGCGGTTGCGGCGCGGGGGCTTTGGGGAGTTCCTCGGGCGGCGGTGGAAGTTCCTCTTCCTCTTCGAGAAAGGGGGCGTCGTCCAGGTCCAACTCCACCTTCTGCAGGGCGCGCGGGGAGCCGGTGGTGGAGAGTTCGGCGTCGTCGAGCTTGGCCTTGGTCTGTTCGGAGTCTTCCGCGACGAAGGCCTGCGAACGGGGACCGGTCGCACCTGGATCGTCTGGGGGAGGGGCAGGGACCATGGCCTGGAGGACCGGTGAAGGTGAACGGGGCGGGGCTGGCCCCGCCCGCGTTTATTTTTCGAAGATCTTTTCGATCTTCTGGCTGAGCGTCTCGGCCGTGAACGGCTTGACGATGTAGTTGGACACCTTGGCCTGGACGGCCTCGATGATGTTCTCCTGCTGGGCCTCGGCCGTGACCATCAGGAAGGGCATGGCGGCGAATTCCTCGCTGGAGCGCACCTTGCGCAGCAGTTCGATGCCGGGCATCTTGGGCATGTTCCAGTCGGAGATGACGAAGTCGATCCTGTCCTTGTTGAGGGTCTCCCAGGCCGTGGTGCCGTCGTCGGCTTCGATGATGTTGGTGAAGCCGAGCTGCCGCAGGATGTTCTTGATGATGCGTCGCATGGTGGAGAAGTCGTCCACGACGAGCACGCGCATGTCCTTGTTCACGGCCATGATGGTCTCCTTTACGCTTTACCTGTGCTTGCGTCTAAGCGTCTACGATGCCGTATTGCGCGTGGAATTTGCCGCGCAGCTTGGCAAGGGCTTGGGAATGCAGCTGGGAGACCCTGCCCTCGGTGATGCCCATGACCTCGCTGGTCTCGCGCATGTTGAGTTCTTCCACGTAGTACAGGGAGAGCACGAGTTGCTCCCTTGGCGTCAGTTCATCAATAAGCAGCGCGAGTTTGTCAACGATTTCTTTGAGCGCCGCCGATTTGTAGGGTTCGTTGTCGATCTGCTGCTGCTTGAAGGAGGTGAGGTTTTCGGAAATGGCGTCCAGGCTCAGGCAGAGCTGGCTCTGCATGGCCTCCATGGCCTGGTTGACTTCCTTGACGGTGAGCCCGGTGGCCTGGGCCAGCGACTCGGCGCTGGGGGTCTTGTCGGAGGCTGCCTCCATGCGGCGCATGGCGTCGTCGATGATGCGCACGCGGTGGCGCTGGCCCCGGCTGAACCAGTCGAGCTTGCGCAGCTCGTCGAGCATGGCGCCCTTGATGCGCGATTCGGCGAAGGTCTCGAACTTGATGCCCAGCTCCGGCTTGTAGCGGCCCAGGGCCTCCATGAGCCCGAGGGCGCCGGCGCTGAGCAGTTCGCCCAGTTCCACGCTGGGGGGCAGCTTGGCCTTGAGGCGCAGGGCGAGCAGTTTGATCTTGGGCGAGTAGTGCCGCACGATCTCCTGGCGTTCGGACTGACCGAAGTCCTGCCAGAGCCTGGCCCCGGCCTCGAAGCTAAGCCACGGACTGCTCTTGGAAGAGGAGTTTTTTCCAGAAGAACTTGATGTTTCCATCGAGGTGCGCGTCCGAGTCCCATCCGGTGATTTTTCGCGCGACATCCGCCACTTTCAGGCTGGCGGGGGCTTCCGGGGCCATGTGACAGAACGGAACCTGACGGATCACGGCCTGCCTCACGGCTGCATCATGCGGGATATAATCCACAAAATCCAGCGAAATCCCATCGAGGAAGTGGTCGCACGCGGCGTAGAGCTTGCTGAACACCTGTTTCGCCGCCTTTTCCGAGGGGGCCATGTTCACCACCACCCGGAAGCGGTTCACCGCGTGGTTGAGGTGCATCACCTTCACCAGCGCATAGGCGTCGGTAAGCGAAGTGGGTTCCGTGGTCAAGACCAGCAGGCGTTCCCGGGCGGCCATGTTGAAATAGAGCACATTGTCGCCGATGCCCGCGCCGGTGTCCACGATGAGGTAGTCGATGCGGTCCTCAAGGTAGTCCATGGCTTCGAGCAGGTCGAGCTTCTGGCCCGTTGAGAGCGAGAGCATCTCGGCCACGCCCGAGGATGCGGGCAGGATATGGAAGCCGAAGGGCGTCTTGTAGAGCACCTGCTTGAGGCTCACGCCCTTGTGGAACAGGTGGAAGATGTTCAGGTCCGGGGCCAGACCCAGGAGCACGTCCACGTTGGCCAGGCCAAGGTCGGCGTCCAGGAGCACCACGCGGCGGCCCATGCGCGAAAGCGAGAGGGCCAGGTTCACGGAGATGTTGGTCTTGCCCACCCCTCCCTTGCCGGAGGTGACGGTGAACACGAGGGGGAGTCTGTTGGGGGCGTCGTTCATGCGGCCTGCTCCTGCGAGCCGGACGGGGTTTGGGCGGTGGGCATCTGGTGGGAGAACACCAGCCGCCAGAGGGCCTGGGAGTCGGCGGGGGACATGGACCCGGCCGCCCCGGGGCCGTAGGAGAGCGCCGAAGCGGGCAGTCCGGTCATGTGGCCCACGTTGATCAGCGCCCCGAAGCTATCCGCTTCGTCCAGTTTCGTCCAGACGATGCTTTTCACCAGGTCGGAGGCGTGGCGCTTCCAGAGGGATTCGTAGTGGCCCTGGGCCATGTAGGGGGGCAGCACCAGGTGCACGGCCACGTCGTCGCGCCCCGCCAGGGAGCGTTCGGCCAGCCATTGGGCCAGGGTGCGGCCCTGGGGGAGGGAGGGCAGGTCCACGAAGATGGTGTCAAAATTTCGGCAGGCGAGGAGCACCTTGTTGAAGTCCTCGGGTTCGGTGGCGTCGGCGAAGGTGATGCCCGAAAGCTCGGCGTAGCGTTTGAGGATGGCTTTCCCGCCAGCGCCCCGGCCGTCGCAGTTGAGGATGCCGATGCGTTTTTCGGGATGGAGCCGCCGGGCCTCCAGGGCCATGCGGGCCAGCACGGTGGTCTTGCCCGCGCCCGAGGGGCCTGCCGCCAGTTGGAAGCGCTCGTGAAACTGTCCGTAGGGCTTCACGCGGGCGAGCCTGCCCAGTTCGGCCAGAATGGAGACGCCGGGCGAGGCCTTGAGCTTGCGCAGCAGCCCCACCAGATGCGCCTCGTCCACGCCCTCGCGCTCCAGGTATTCCATGGCCATGCGCTGGCGGGGGGCCAGGCCATCGAGGCTCATGTGGGGCTTGAGCAGGGCCGAGAGGTGGTCTTTCATTTCGCGCCATTCGCGCTCCCAGCCCGCGCCGCGCGGGCCGGGGCCCGCGCCGGGGAGGTCGTCGGAATCCTGACCGGGGAAGCCGCCAACTTCCTGCGCGGGTTCCACCGCGGCCATGATCTCGCAGATCTGCCTGCCGTCCTCCCGCCTGGTCTGGTTGGAGAGGATGACGGCTTCCGGCCCCAGTTCCTTCTTGATCTGGGCCATCACCTGGGCGGCGCTCGCGCCTCGGAAGGTCTTAACCCGCATGGCTGAGTCCTATGGTTGCCAACGATTGCAGCTTGATTTCCGCCGGGATCTCGGCCTGGGAGATCACCGGCAGCGCCGGCAGAAACCTATTCAAGAGCTGGGCCAAGTGGGGCCTGGTCATGGGCGCGACCAGCAGGACGGGCTGGCCTTCGGCCACGATGGCGCGTTCCATGTTCTGGTTGATGCTGGCGATGAGCTGCTGGGCGGAGCCCGGGTCCATGGCCAGGTAGGAGCCGTGGTCGGTGTGGCGGATGGATTCCTGCACCATGCCCTCGGCGGTGGGGGCCAGGGTGAAGATGGGCAGCGTGCCGCCGGTGGAGAGGAAGGGCTTCACGATGCTGCGGCCCATCTTGGCGCGCACGTATTCGGTGAGCTGGTCGGGGTCCTTGCTGGCGTGTCCGTAGTCGGCCAGGGTCTCCACGATGGTGAGCATGTCGCGCACGGAGACGCCCTCGCGCACCAGGTTCTGGAGCACCTTCTGCACCTGGCCCAGGGAGAGCACGCCGGGCACCAGTTCCTCCACGGCCTTGGGGGCGCGCTTGTGCAGGTTGTCCAGCAGGGCCTGCACTTCCTGGCGGCCCAGGAACTCGTGGAGGTTGCGCCGGAAGACCTCGGTGAGGTGCGTGGAGATCACGGTGGCGGGGTCCACCACGGTGTAGCCCGCGAGCATGGCCTCTTCCTTGGACGCATCGGGAATCCACAGCGCGGGCAGGTTGAAGGCGGGTTCGCGGGTGTCCACGCCGTGGACGCGGTGCTTCACGTCGCCAGGGTCCATAGCCAGGTAGTGGTCGATGAGGATCTCGGCCGAGGCGATCTCGTTGCCCTTCACGAGCACGGCGTACTGGCCGGGCTTGAGCTGCAGGTTGTCGCGCAGGTGCAGCGAGGGGATGATCACGCCCATGTCCAGGGCGAACTGGCGGCGGATGGAGCGGATGCGCGCCAGGAGGTTGCCGTTCTGGTCTTCGTCCACCAGGGGGATGAGGCCGTAGCCCACTTCCAGTTCGAGGGAGTCGAGCGGCAGCAGCTGCTGGACCTCTTCGGGGGTCTCCAGCTCCTGGGGCTTGGCCTTGTCGGTTTCCTGACTCTCGGCTTGGCCCGCCTGCTCGCGCTTGGTGATGCGCGCCAGGGCGAACATGAGCACTGCCAGGACGGTGAAGGGCACGAAGGGCATGCCGGGCACGATGCCGAAGACGAAGAGGATGCCCGAGACCAGGGTGAGAGCCTTGGGATGCCCGGTAAGCTGCGCGATGAACTCCTCGCCCATGCGCGCCTCGGCCGCCGCGCGCGACACGATGAGGCCCGCGGACACCGAGATGACGATGGAGGGGATGATGGAGACCAGGCCGTCGCCGATGGTCAGGATGGTGTAGGTGGCGGCGGCCTGCTTCCAGTCCATGCCCTTCTGGAGCACGCCGATGAGGAAGCCGCCCACGATGTTGATCACGGTGATGAGCATGGTGGCCTTCACGTCACCGGAAACGAACTTGCCCGCGCCGTCCATGGCGCCGTAGAAGTCGGCCTCCTTGCGGATGGTGTCGCGGCGGGTGGTGGCCTCCTGCTCGTCGATGAGCCCGGCGTTCAGGTCCGCCTCGATGGCCATCTGCTTGCCGGGCATGGCGTCCAGGGTGAAGCGGGCGGCCACTTCCGCGATGCGCGTGGTGCCCGCCACGATGACGGTCTTGTTGAGCGAGAAGAGAATCAGGAACACCACCACGCCGATGATGTAGTTGCCGCCCACCACGAACTCGCCGAAGGCCTTGATCACCTGTCCGGCGGCCCCGGTGCCCTCGTCGCCGTGCATGAGGATCAGGCGCGTGGAGGCCACGTTGAGGGCCAGGCGCAGCATGGTGGTCACCAGCAGCAGGGAGGGGTAGATGGAGAATTCCAGGGGCGAGGTCATGAACATGGAGGTGACCAGCACCACGAGGCTCACGGAGATGGAAAGCGTGAGCATCAGGTCGATGACCATGGTGGGCATGGGCACCAGCATGACGAAGAGGATGATCACCACGCCGGCGGCGAGCATCACGTCGCCCTGCTTGGTGAACTTGGCGTAGTCGAAATTCACTGCGAGTGACTTGGCCATGATTTTGACACCTTTCCCTTAACGCCCGCGGTTGCGGAACTTGTCCAGCTGGGCCAGCACTGCGGCCACTGCCTGGAAGAGAGCCTCGGGGATGGTCTCCCCCACGTCCGCTTCCTTATACAATGCCCGTGCCAGGGGAACGTTCTCGCGGATGGGCACGCCGTTCTCCCGGGCGATTTCCTTGATTTTCTGGGCCAGGTGGTCCGCGCCCTTGGCCAACACGATGGGGGCCGGGGCGAACAGGGGGTTATACTGCAGGGCCACGGCGATGTGGGTGGGGTTGGTGATCACCACGTCGGCCTTGGGGACGTTCTTGAGCATGCGCTTGCCCATCACCTGGAACATCTTCTGGCGCTGCTGCTGCTTCACTTCGGGGTCGCCTTCCACGTTGCGGCGCTCGTCCTTCACCTCGCTCTTGGTCATCTTGAGGTTTTCCTCGTAGTCCCAGCGCGTGTACCAGGTGTCGGCCGCCGCGATGATCACCATGGGGAGCATGGTGTACCAGAGCATGCTCATGGCGTTGGAGAGGATGAAGGCCGCCATGCCGTAGGCGTCGGTGTAGAACAGGGGCAGCATGTTGCCGAACTCGCGCTTGAGCACGATGTAGGGGGCGATGCCGATGGCCAGGGCCATGAGCACCTGCTTGCCCAGGCGGATCAGGGTCTGCTTGTCCAGCAGGAGCTTCTGGACGCCCGCCATGGGGTTGAAGAACTGGCTCCACTGGAAGTTCTGCCACGGCAGCACCCAGATCTGGCCCACCTGGATGCGCATCACCACATAGGCCGTGCCCGCCAGGAGCAGGAAGGTGGGCAGGAGCATCTTTGCCAGACGCCAGGAGAGTTCCAGCAGGAGGTTGTGCGCGGTGTTGAGCGTCACCTCCATGCGCAGGCCCTCGGAGAGGAAGAAGCGGAAGATGTCTCGCAGTTCGCGCTCGTAGACGCCGATGGCCATGCTGGAGGCCACCATGCCCGCCAGGAGCACGAGCATCTTTGGCAGTTCCTGGCTTTTGGGCACCGACCCCTTGTCGCGCGCTTCGTTGCGGCGTTTCGGGGTCGCTCGTTCGGTTTTTGACGGGTCGCGCTCAGCCATGGTCGCCTACCTGGCCAGGGGCCGGTTCATGACGGTGTGGTACATGGGGCCCAGCTCCGCGATGTAGTCGCCCACGAAGTGGGAGAGCGCCGTGAGCGTGAGCGTGAAGAACAAAAAACCGACGCCCACCTTGAGCGGGAAGCCCACCTGGATCACGTTCATCTGCGGGGCCGCGCGGGAGATCAGGGCCAGGGCCAGGTCCACCAGGAAGAGCGAGGCCACCACCGGGGCGCTGATCTTCACCGCCAGCACGAAGATCTGCGCCGAGAAGGCCAGCATGGACTGCGCCAGGGCGGGCGTGATGAAGAGCCCCCCC
The DNA here is from genome assembly GCF_013019105.1 of Fundidesulfovibrio magnetotacticus. Classification (NCBI taxonomy): domain Bacteria; kingdom Pseudomonadati; phylum Thermodesulfobacteriota; class Desulfovibrionia; order Desulfovibrionales; family Desulfovibrionaceae; genus Fundidesulfovibrio; species Fundidesulfovibrio magnetotacticus. The sequence goes on along the minus strand of NZ_BLTE01000001.1, from coordinate 387,276 downwards.
GGCGGCACCAGCACGAAGCTCTCGGCCAGCCCCGTGAGCAGGAAGAGGTGCCCGTTGAGCCCCAGGAAGATCATGAGCGTGCACTGGTAAAGGAACTGGGCCGTCACCGATTCGGAGAGGCCCGTCATGGGGTCGAGCACGTTCATCATGGCGAATCCCATGGCGAAGCCCATCATGTGCCCCCCGGTCATCACGGCGGCGAAGAGCAGGCGGATGATGATGTCCAGCACCAGGCCCAGGGCCAGCTCGCCCAGTAACATGAGCGAAAGGCCCAGCACCGAGAGGGGCATGAGCGAACCCGGAAACGACAGCCGGGGGAAGATCGCCAGGGTGAGCACCATGCAGAAGGCCCCCTTGATGGCGTTGGGCACCGTGCCCGCGCCGAAGAACGGCAGCAAGAACACCACCAGGCTCACGCGCATGAGCGTGAGGATGAACCCGTAAAACTGCGAGGCCTGGAGATTGAAGAGTTCCATGCCCCAACCTTAGCAAGAGGCGGGCCAGACGGCGGACAGGGCGGCGTCATGGGCGAAGCGGTTCGCGCGGGAGCGTCCGGCCGGGGTCGCTTCGGGGCTTCCGTCGAGGCCGGGGGAGGCCCCGGTGCGCTCCTGGAAGGCGCGGCGCGGCGCGGGGCGGTTTGCCGCCCGCAGCGGCAGTCGCGCCCCCGTCCTCGTGGAGCGCCGTATCGGGGCCGCAGGGAGGGGGCTTCAGGGCTGGGCGGCCCGGGGGGCCTGGCCCAGGTAGGGGGCCGGGTTCACGGGAACGCCGAAGAGGCGCACCTCGTAGTGCAGGTGCGGCCCGGTGGAGCGCCCCTCGGTGCCCACGGAGGCGATGGCCTGGCCCCGGAGCACGGGGTCTCCGGCCTTGGCGTCCAGGCCCTGGAGGTGGGAGAAGAGCGTTGTGTAGCCGCCGCCGTGGTCCAGCACCAGGGCCAGGGAACCCTCTGCGTCGCGCCCCGCGAAGGTGACCACCCCGGGCGCGGGCGCGCGCACGGGCGATCCGGCCGGGGCCATGATGTCCACGCCCTTGTGGAACTCCTCCTGCCCGGCGAAGGGCGAGAGCCTCGCCCCGAACTCCGAAGAGAGCACGCCGCGCACGGGCCAGGCGTCGGGAGCGGCCCCCATGGGCTGCCCGCCCGTGGGCAGCAGGGCCATGATGGCGGTTCCGTCGGTCACGGCGAGCTTCACGGGGCGGTTCATGGCCCTGGCGAAGGCCGCGCGCATCTCCATGCGCGTGAGGATGTCCCCCGGGCTTTCGTCCCCCTGCTGCCCTCCCAGGGCGGCGCGGGCCTCCCGGATGGCCCTGGCGGCTTCCTTGTCCAGGGTGACGAGGGCGTCGAACCTCTCCTCGCCCTCCTTGAGGCGCGCCACTCCCTCGGCGATCTCCCGGGCGCGGGCCTCGATGTGTTCCAGGGATGGGCCGCGCAGGGAGGACAGGCGGCGGCGTTCCTCCGTGTCGTCTTCCAGGGCGGGGCGGGTGAGCGATGCCGCGAACCACCAGACGTTGCCCGCCGCCACCAGAACCAGGAAGACGACGGCGGCCAGGGCCAGGCCCTTTCTGGGGGACACGCGGCGGTAGCGGCCGTGGTCGTCGCGGAAGATTTCGAAGCGTGAGGGCGTGGGCATGGCGGATGGCCGTCCTTGGCGGGTGGCTCCGGGCGTTCTGCCACGGCGCGGCGCGGCCGTCCAGGGGTGAGCAGGAAGGCGGCGGCCGGGGCGCGATCAGGCCTCGCCGGAGTGGTCCGGCTCCCGTCCGGCGGCCCGAGGAGCGCCGTCCGCCGGGCCCTCAGGAACCTGCCAGCGCGTGAGCGCCCCGAAGACGTTGGCCCGGTAGCGTTTGTCCCGGGCATACATCTCCTTGAGCCAGTCCTCGAAGTCGGAGCGGCGCGTGGCCCCCGCCGAGGGGCAGGGGTTGGACCAGATGGGGAGCCCCCATTGCCGGGCGGCGCGCTTGATGTGGTCCTTCTCCACGGTGAGGATGGGACGGATCATCACCAGCCTGCCCTGGAAGAAGGGCTCGCGGGGGGAGAGGCCCTGCACCCTGCCGGTCTGGAAGACATTCATGAAAAAGGTGGCGGCCAGGTCGTCGGCGTTATGGCCCATGGCCAGGTGGGTGAGCCCGTAGGCCTCGCAGAGTTGGAACAGGCGCGTGCGCCGGAGCATGGCGCAGTAGAAGCAGGCCGAGGCCTTGCGGTTCTCCGGGGAGTGGGCGCGGGGGCCGTGGTCGGTGGTTTCGGCGTGCAGGGCCAGGCCCTTTCCGGCGCACCAGTCCGCCAGGGGGGCGTGGGAAGCGGGATCGAACCCCGGGTTCACGTGCAGGGCCAGCAGGTCGAACCGGAAGGGCACGATGCGCTGGCGCAGGCGCAGCACGTTGAGCAACACGAAGCTGTCCACGCCGCCGGACACGGCCACGCCCACGCGCGCCCCGGGGCCGATCATGGCGGTCTGGCGCATGAGCTTGCCCACGCGGCCCACGCAGACCTTCTGGGCGAAGGTGGACTTTTCCTCTCGAACTCGCAGGAATGACATGGGCGGGCTCTAGTCCAAACCGGCGCCGATCTCAAGGCCCGCTCCGGCATGGCCCCGGGAGGCCATGGCCGGGCGCGGCGGATTATGGTACGCGAAAGGACATGAAGCCGCGCGTCCGCATCGCCCTGCTGCTCGCCCTGGCGTCTGCGTTGATCCTGTCCCCGGGGGCGGCCCGGAGCCAGCCCGGCGAGACCGTGCTCCTGGCCCAGGCGCGGCCCGGCGAGGGACGCCTGCCCGGAGGCGGGGGCGCGCCCGGAGAAGGACCTTTCGGACCTCCGCCTCCGCCGCCGCGCGAGGTGCGCCCCGGCCCGTCGGGGCCAAGGCCCGTCCCCCCCGCTCCGGGACTCGCGGGACGCCCCGTGCCGGAGGGCATGGCTCCGGGAGCGCGCGCCGTTCCCGGTCCCCGGCCCGACCAGGTTCCCGGCCCGACGTTCGCGCCGCCTCCCGGTCCCCAGGGCGACTGGCGGCGTCCCGCGCCGCCTCCGGCCCCCTCGCGGCCATGGGAGCGGCCCGGGGCCATGGCCCCGGACGACCCACGCCGCATGGGCGTCCAGGGTGGCGCGGGCGATCCGGCCGGGGCGTCCCGGGTTCCGGTCTCCCGCATGGGCGAAGCCCCGCGCGAGGTCGCCCAGGCCCCGGCTTCTGCGCCCCCCGGCGTGGCCCCGGGCCCGGCGTCGCGCCTGCCCGAGGCCCTGCGCGTGGCGCTGCGCCCCGAATCCCTGGCCATGCTGGCCGTCTTCCTGGGCGTGGCGGCCCTGGCCGCGCTGGCGCGGGCGCGCAAGCGCCAGCCCAGGCCCAACGTGCGCGCGCGCCGGGGCGTGGCTGCCTCCGAGGCGGGGGGCGAAGCCGCGCCGGAGCGCGACCGCGTGCGCTTCGCCCCGGACGACGCCCGGCAGGTCCGCGAGCGGGAGGTCAGGCGCAGAACCGACGAGGACTGGCTGCGCGCCGACAGGGAGCGCTTCGTGCGCATGCGCCGGGAGGAAGTGCGCGAGGAGCGCCTGCGCGCCGAGGCGGAACGCCGCCGCGCCGAAGCGGAGCGCGGCCGGGCCGGAGAGCGTCGGCGCAACGACGGGCAGGGGCCGCGCGCGGACTCCTCCCGAACGGGAGGCTCCGGGCGCGATGGCGCGGGCCTGGAGGGCTCGCGGGACGTTAAGGACCGGGAGTGGGCGCGGCGCATCCTTGGTGTGCCCCCCGGCGCGACGCCCGGCGAGGTCCGCAAGGCCTACATCGCGGGCATGAAGGCCAACCACCCGGACCAGGCGAGCACCCTTGGCGAGGAGGTGCAGGCCCTGTTTTCGGAACGGGCCAAGCTTCTGAACATCGCCTACGACATCCTCAGGGACCAGGACGCCTAGTGTCGCGATCTTGAAAAACATGAAGATGTTTTTCAAAATTAAAATCAACGAGTTACGATGCTTGCCTTGGCAATTCGTGTTGACGGATTGTGAGGCTGCGACACTGGCAGCCCGCAAGGCGGGCGGGTCCCGCCTTCGGAGAGGTGCCCCTCAGGCCGTCAGGCTCCCTGGTGGAGCACGCAGCAGCGTCTTGTGCGGCGTCGTTCTTCGGCCTGGGCGAAGCGGCGGCGCTCGTCGTCGGTCTCCAGCACGAGGGGCGGGGCCGGGGAGGGCTTGCCGGACACGTCCAGGGCCACGAAAGTCAGGTAGGCCGAGGCCGTGTGGCGCACCTCGCCGGTGAAGAGGTTCTCGGACTCCACGCGTACGCCCACTTCCATGGAGGTGCGGCCCACGTGGTTCACCTGGGCCCGGAAGGTGACCAGTTCGCCCACGCGGGAGGGAGCCAGGAAGCTCACGCCGTCCATGGCCACGGTCACGGCGTTGCCCCGGCAATGGCGCATGGCGGCCATGGCGGCGGCGGCGTCCATGTTTTTCAGGATCACGCCGCCGTGGATGGAGCCGTAGGGGTTGGCGTCCTGGGGCAGCATGGCCAGGGAGAGTTCCGTGCGGCTGGCCGAGACGGGCTTGCCAAGCGCGGGCCGATCGTCCATTGGGAGTGCTCCGGTGCGGCCTCCGTGCGCGACGGGGGCGCTGTCTGCCCCCGTCCGGGACGCCCGTCGAGGGCATCGGGGAAGCCGAGCGAGGGTCATGGAAGTGCAAAAGAACATGTTAGCGCAGGCTGGGGACGCGTGCAATCCCGTCCAGTCCGAGGCACGGGCCGGGGACTCCTTCCTGGCGCGCCGCGAGGGCCGCTGGCGGGCGGAGCTGGCCGTGAACCTGCCCGACAGGCCGGGCGCGCTGGCCGATCTGGCCAGCCTGGCCTCGACGCTGGGGGCCAACATCGAACGCCTGGTCTACGACCGGGGCGAACACCCCCACCGTGTGGACCTGGCCGTGTCCCTGCCCCAGGCCCAGCGCGCGGGCAAGCTCCTGGACCGCCTGGCGGCCCGGGGCTACCTGGACGCCCCGGCGGACCGGGAGGCCGAGCCCGCGCTCATCACGGACCTGGACGGCGTGCTCTGCTTCAAGGTGGCCCTGCGCAACCGGCCGGGAACCCTGGCCGAGCTGGCCGAACGCTTTCGGGCGCTGGAGGCCAACGTGATCCACCTGCGCTACGACTCCGGGCAGGAGCCGGAGATGGCCGAGGCCTCGGTGTCGCTGCGCGGGGCGGGGCGCGTCTCGGAACTCCTGGGCGAGATGACCCGGGCGGGCTACCACTACCACGTGCTCTGGCGCGGCGGCGACGACGCCGACGTGGACGCGGCCCTGGGCTTCTCCGAGGTGGAGGCCTTCCTCTTCAAGCTGCGTTCGGTGCTTCCGCCCGAGCGCATGAGCGGGCTGGAGGAGCTTTTCAACACCTCGCGGGAGATGCGCCAGGCCCTGGCCGAGTTCCGCCGGGCCTCGGGGGCCTCGGGCGAGGCCCTGGCCGCCTCGGAGACCTTCGCGGACATCCTGCGCCTGGCGGCCATGGCCGTGGGGGCCACGGGGCCCAACTTCACGCTGCGCCTCACCGGCCCCGTGCCGCTCACGCCCCTCGTATCGCTCTACATGCTGGCCTGCCCGGAGGGCGCCAACAGCTACCTCCTGCGCCACCCCGGCGGCCTGGCCTTCCTGGACACCAACTTCGGCATCTTCTTCGAGGACGTGATGGCCTGGATGGCGGCCCACGGCTTCGACCCCGCGCGCGTGGACGCCGTGCTGGCCACCCACCCCGACGCCGACCACGCGGGCTGGGCGGGCCGCCTCCAGGAGCGCTACGGGGCCAGGGTGTTCATGCACCCCGAGTGCGAGCGCGTCTTCGCCCTGGAGGACCGCACCCTGGGGCGCAGCGCCCTGGCGGCCATCAACCGCTCCTTCACGCGGCTCGTGGGGCGTCTCACGGGGTTGACGCCGCCCGCGCGCATCGAGCCCTTCGAGGCGGCGGGGGAGGGCGCTCCGGCCGAGGCGGGAGGGCTGCGGGTAATGGGGCGCGTGCGCCTGGCGGACCTGGAGCTTCTGGCGCTGGAGAGCCTGGGCGGCCACGTGGCGGGGCAGGTGTTCTATTACGGCCCCGAGCAGGGCGTGCTCTTCACGGGAGACTACCTGCTGGACCCGGCCAGCCTCTCCCCGCGCGAGCGCGAGGCCCTCTCGGTGCACAAGTCGCTCCTGACCAACACCAACGCCGACTCGGCGCTCTTCCACCGCGAGATGGCCATGCTGCGCGCGCTCATGCGCGAGACAATGGCCCAACAGGCCCGCAAGGGACGCCGGGCCATGGTCTTCCCCGGCCACGGCGACTTCTACGGGGTGGACCAGGCAGGGTGGTGAGGCGGGGGAGCGGCGGGCAGGCGGCTACGCGGACCTGGCGCGCGCGGCCATGTAGTCGCGCAGGATGCTGTTGATCCGGGTCTGGTAGCCGGGTCCGATCGCGCGCAGGTATTCCAGTACGTCGGCGTCCAGCCGGATGGTCACGGACTTCTTGAGGGGGCGGAAGAACCGCCCGCGCACGGAGCCTTCGAATTCGGAAACCTCGGGGATGTCCGAGGTGTCGACGGCCTCGTCGGGGAGGGCGGCGAGGGACTGGAGTTCCTCTCTGTTTCCAGATTCAGCCTTGCTCATACAGTTTCCTTTCGTGGGCCGTGGCCTTGCGCGCTGAAATGATCCTCACGGACTCTTGCCCGGCGTGATCTCGGTAGGTGTGCGCCACCAGGATCAGGACCACGCCGCCTGCCGAGCCGAGGGTCTGCCAGCGCTCCTCGCCGCCAACGACACGTTCGAGCCTGCTCAGGTGCAGCGGGTCGTCGAACGCCAGCAGGGCGGTTTCGAAGCGGATGCCGTGCTTCGCCTTGTTGAGCGCGTTCTTGCGCTCGTCCCACGTGAAGTGCATCCTGTTCCCTGTTGTACATACGATTGCGTACGTACGCCGTCAAGCAAGGCCGGGTTCCTCCGGCCATGTCGATCGAACGGCGGCGTCTGTCCCGCCCCCCCCCCCTTACGGCGTCTTGAACCTCCAGTAGTCCTGTCCGGCGGCGGTTCTGGCCGGGACCAGGAGCGGGCGCTGCGGCGGCTTGAGCCCCTGGATGAGCAGGTGCATGTCGTCGAGGACGGCGTGGTTCTGGCCGTAGTAGCTGTGGCCCAGGAGCCCGGAGTCCACGGTGGAGGCGTCGATGGAGTCCAGGGGCGGCACGGCCACCAGCTCCTGCGCGTCGCCCAGGCGGGCGGCCTTGTTGTAGAGTTTGGAGAGCACCATGGCCAGATCGCGCGAGGAGGCGTAGAGCGTGGCGTTCTGCGCCACGCCCGCGATGCGCGGCGCGATACGGGTGCGGAACACCGTGCTGTCCACGTCGGGCGCGGCCAGGATCACGTTGCGCATCAGGGTCCCCGCGCCGTCGCCGCGCGAGGCCGCCAGACGCTCCAGCGCCCCCAGCAGCACCCGGTTGCCCATGCTGTGGGCGATGATGTGGATGTTGGCGGGCTGGACATCCCGGGCCAGGGTCTCCACGAAGGCCGTAAGCCGGGGCACGGAGAGGCCCGTCTTCTCCGCGTCCTGGGCGTAGCGCTGCACGAGGCCCTCCGAGGGCCAGCTGTAGACCACGGGCGTGCCCGCGAAGCGCATGTCGTGGACCATCTGGGCCATGCGCCGCACGGCCCTGTCGAAGGACACCGAATAGCCGTGGACGAACACCAGCACGTCCTTGCGGCCGTCACGCACGTTGTCGCGGATCGATCGGAAGAATTCGCCCGCCCGCTGCTCCTTCACGGCGGTGACGGTCACGTGCCGGCTGGGATCGTAGGAAAGGGTCAGGCTCGTCAGGGACGGTCCTTCCAGGACGCCCGGCGTATGGCTGCGCGGCACGGCCACGTCGCAGTAGCCGTAGGAAGTGGCCGCGGCGGGGGCGCTGCCGAAGCGGCCCATGGGCTCCTGGGTGGCGGTGCGTTCGCGGTCCGTGGCGTAATGCACGCGCACGAGGTCGTACTGGCGTTCCTCGGCGGCGCCGCGCGACAGGGCGGGCTCCGCCTGGGCTTCCAGGCGTCGGGCCGCCGGGGGGGGCAGGGCGGCCTGCTCGGCGTACGAAGCCGCCAGGGCCTTGGCCGAGGGGATGTCGCCCGCCAGCACGTAGGCGCGCACCAGGGGCTCCACGTAGACGGCCAGGGGGGCCGGATCGTCGGGGAAGGCCAGGCGCGCCACGGCCAGGGCGGCCTCCAGGCTTTCCACGGCGTCGAAGGCGGCGGCTTCGCGCTGGGCGAGCAGCCCTTCACCGGCCAGACGCAGCGATTCGGCGGCGAAACGCCGGGCCAGACGTTCCGCCACGGCTTCGGCGGGTGCGTCGCGATCGGGTGAGAATTCCACGCGTCCGCCGGGGACGCGGAGCGCGCCGCAGGGCGAGGGCGCGCCGGGCAGGGCGGTCAGCGAGCCCTTGAGGCCGTCGCCCGCGCGCGCCAGGCTGGCCTCCCAGGCGGGCGCCATGGAAGACGGACAGGGGGGCGTGAGCCGCAACGCGCCCGGCCCCGGGCCTTGGGCGTGCAGCACCGGCCCGCCCTCCAGGGCCAGGTAGCCCTGGAGGGAGTCCGTTCCCTCCAGAACCAGCGCCACCCCCATGGGCGGTCCGCCGCCGCCGGGTCGCAGGGTTCCCTTGTAGACCGCGCCCGAAGCCCCGGCAGGGCCGGACGACAGGCAGCACAACGCCAGGAGAATGCCGAAGAATACCTTCGCCACGGGGTCTCCCCGAAATGGTGTGGTCGGCTTCACGAGCCGGGAGGCAGTGTAGCCGAGTCGGAGGCGTCCGGCAACGCGGCGTCCGCGTGGGGTCGGCGCGCCCGGGTCAGGGCCTCGCAGCGCAGCTGCCGCAGGGCCTCGCCGGAACGTTCTCCCTGGTCGCGCAGTTCGGGGGGGAGCGTCACCTTGCGGACGGCCCGCAGGTCGCGCCGGGCAAGGCGCAGCAGCTCCCCCGGCCCTGGCGCTCCGGGGCGTCCCGCCGCGTCGGCCTCGGCCAGGCGGAAGGTCCGGGTGGTCAGGCCCCGGGCCTCCAGGCGCATGAGCAGGTCCACGCGCGTGCCGGGGCGCAGTTCGGGGTAGCGCCGGGCGGTCATGTGTTCGCGGGCGGCCGTCTCGCCGGCCTCCACGAAGGCCGTGGAGAGGCGCAGGCGCAGGCCCAGGGCGCGGGCCGGGTCGGCCCCGGCCTGCTCGTGTCCGTGGTGGGCTGGGAGGATGTCGCCCGGCGTGGCGGCCTTGCCCAGGTCGTGCGTCAGGGCCATCCAGGCGTCCAGGGGGTCGCCCGCGGCGCGGTCCATCACGTCGCGCAGGTGGCCCAGCACGTCCTTGTCGTGCCAGCGGGGCGGCCCGGCGGGGACCCCCCGGCAGGCCTCCAGTTCGGGCATCCACGGGAGGAGGCAGCCCGTGGCCTCCAGCAGTTCCAGGAAGCGCGAGGGCCTGGGCGCGGCGAGCGCCTTCACCACCTCGCGCCCCACGCGCTCGGCAGCCAGCGCGCCAAGGGCCGCCGATCCGGCCAGGGCGCGCATCTGCTGGAGCAGTTCCGGAGCGGGCGCGAAGTCCGTGAGCTGGGCCGCGAAACGCGCGGCGCGGAACACGCGCAGGGGGTCGTCCGAGAGGGACGTGGGCGAGCAGGGGCGCAGCACCCGGGCCTGAAGGTCGGAGAGGGCGCGGGGGTGGGCGCGGAGCATGCCCCGTTCGTCCAGGGCCAGGGCGTTGACGGTGAGGTCGCGCAGGGTCAGGTCGGCCTCCAGGGAGCCCCCGCGCGGCCAGGCGTATTCGGCCCCGTCCAGGAGGAAGACCGGAAAGGACTTGCCGACCAGCCGGGCCGTGGGATACCGACCCTGAAAGTCGCTTTGGGCAGCGTCTTCGATAAGATAGTCACGGTCGGCCAGCGGCCTGCCGAGCAGGATGTCTCGCACCGCGCCGCCGACCAGGTGGATTCGCATGGAGGTTTCCCTTCCGTGATGCAATGTCAAGGTCCCCGCGTTCCGGGGCCGGGCGTTCTGTTGTGGGCCAAGGGACGCGAGGATCTCGCCTGTCCTCTCGATCCAGAGCGCCTGGCAGCCAGCCACCCCGCCTGGGCCGAGGATGCGCGCGGACTTGCGCCTTGGCAAGAGGAATCGGTCCCCTGGTGCACGACGTGCGACGCGGAATCGTGGTGGGTTTCGCGGGCGCGCTGCGAGGGGACAGTGGTGGTCTGCGGGCGGTGTTCCTCGTCGTTGGACGTGGCGCGCCCGCTGGCCGAAAACGGACTGCTCACCCCCTGGGACTCGGTGCTTGCCGTGTCGCAGTGGTCCGGGCGCGGGCAGCTGCGCCGTCCGTGGGACTCCCCGCCCGGCAACGTCTACGGCGCGCTGGTGCTCCCTGCCGTGCCCCAGGCCTTCGACACGCTCACGCCCCTGATCCTGGGGCGTCTGGCGTGCGAATTCCTCGCGGGGCTGGGCGTGGAGGCCTGCCTGAAATGGCCCAACGACGTGATCTGCGGCGGCCTCAAGGTCTGCGGCATGCTCGTGGAGGAACGCAAGGGCGTCACGCTGGCCGGAATCGGGGTGAACCTGCACGCCGCGCCGGACCCGTCGTTTTTGCGCAACGGCCATGCCGTTCCCGCCGGGACCCTGGCCGGGCTGGGGGTTGCGTCCACGCCCGTGTCCCTGTGGTCCGCTCTTGTGGATTTTGTGAAAACAGGCTACCTTGACGAACTTTCCCAAGGAAGCCCCGGACAGGCTGCGGCGCGTACGTCCTCGCGTCTTTGCTGGCTTGGCCAGGAGGTTCTCGTGCGCGACGGCTCCGAGCCGCCCTGGACGGGACGCATCCTGGGCCTGGCCCCGGACGGGGCGCTTCGGGTCAAGCCCGCCGACGGGGCGGGCGAACGGCTTCTCACCTCCGGCAGCATCTGGCGGGCCTGAACGGGTGACCGCCCAAGCATCCAGGTTAGGTACATCTCCCATGGGCGTTAAGACCTTCAACGACGTTCTCAAGGAAATCCAGGGCAAGAAGATTCTTGTCGCCAACCGGGGCATCACGGCCCGCAGGGTGCTGCGCTCCATCCGCGAGCGCTTCCACGCCGTGCCCGTGCTCACCGCCACCAAGGTGGACATGACCTCCCCCTCCGTGGCCGGCGCCCGCGAACTGATCCTCCTGGGCGAAGACCCCAGGGCCTACCTGGACATCGACCTTATCATCCGTGAGGCAAAGGCCCGGCGCATCGCGGCCATCCATCCCGGCTGGGGCTTCGCCTCCGAAGACCACACCTTCCCCGCCAAGTGCGCCGAGGCCGGCATCGTGTTCATCGGCCCCACCTCCGAGGCCATGAACCTCCTGGGCAACAAGGTGGCCGTGCGCAACGTGGCCAAGAATCTGGGCATCCCCGTGGTGCCGGGCTCCGAGGGCGCGGTGAGCGTGCCCGAGGCCCGCGAGATCGCAAGCCAGATCACCTTCCCCATCATGCTCAAGGCCGAGGGCGGCGGCGGCGGGCGCGGCATCTACGTGGTGCACGAGCCCAAGCAGCTGGAGGAGGCCTTCTCCAAGGCCTCGGCCCTGGCCCAGGCCAGCTTCGGCAACCCGCGCCTCTATGTGGAAAAATACCTGCGCAGCGTGCGCCACATCGAGATCCAGGTCATCGCCGACAAGCACGGCAACGTCCTGGCCCTGGACGAGCGCGACTGCACCGTGCAGCGCAACCACCAGAAGCTCGTGGAGATCACCCCCTCCCCCTGGAAGGGCATGACCGCCGAGCTGCGCGAACAGCTCAAGGAGTGGGCCGAGAAGCTCGTCAAGCACGTGGGCTACTACTCCCTGGCCACCGTGGAATTCCTGGTGGAGCCCGACGGCACCCCCTACCTCATCGAGGTGAACACCCGCCTCCAGGTGGAACACGGCATCACCGAGTGCCGCTACGGCATCGACCTGGTGGAGGAACAGATCTCCGTGGCCTTCGGCGGGAAGCTTCGCTACAGCAAGACCAACGCCAAGCCCTTCAACTGGTGCGTGCAGGTGCGCATCAACTGCGAGGACCCGCGCCAGGGCTTCACCCCCAACGCCGGGCTCATCACGCGCTACATCTCCCCCGGCGGCCCCGGCGTGCGCCTGGACTCCTGCATCTCCGCGGGCTACGAATTCCCCTCCCAGTACGACTCGGCCGGCGCGCTGCTCATGGCCTACGGCCGCTCCTGGGAGAAGGTGCTGGGCACCATGGACAGGGCGCTGCGCGAATACATCGTGGGCGGGCCCAAAACCACCATCCCCTTCCACCTCCAGGTGATCAACCACCCGCGCTTCCGCTCGGGCGACTACGACACCAACTTCATCGCCACCGCCCCCGAGCTCCTGGAATACCACGACGTGGAGCCCGAGGCCCTGCGCCTCTCCAAGCTGGTGAGCGAAATCTCCGCCAAGGGCTACAACCCCCACGTGCAGCTGGGCGAATACCGGGGCCGCGCCGACAAACGCCTCGGCCGCTTCACCCCGGCCATGCCCGTGTTCGACCGCAAGGCCTGGAAGCCTCCCTACCCAAGGGGCGACCGCCAGGCCCTGCTGGACCAGATCCGCGACTCGGGGCTCGTCCATTTCGTGGACACCACCACCCGCGACATCACCCAGTCCAACTCCGGCAACCGCTTCCGCCTGGCCGAGGACGCCCTAATCGGCCCCTACCTGGACAACTGCGGCTTCCTCTCCCTGGAGAACGGCGGCGGCGCGCACTTCCACGTGGCCATGATGGCCAACATGACCTACCCCTTCACCGAAGGGGAGCAGTGGAACTGCTTCGCCCCCAAAACCTGCAAGCAGATACTCATCCGCTCCACCAACGTGCTGGGCTACAAGCCCCAGCCGCGCAACCTCATGCGCCTGACCGGCGAGATGATCTGCGAACACTACGACATCATCCGCTGCTTCGACTTCCTGAACCACATCGAGAACATGCAGCCCTTCGCGGAGGTGGCGCTCAATTCCAAGGGCAACGTCTTCCAGCCCGCCATCTCCCTCTCCTGGGCCAAGGGCTTCGACGTGCACCACTACATGGGCGTGCTCGAAGACATCCTGGAGTGCTGCGCCAAGGTGGCCGGGCTCTCCAAGAAGAAGGTCTCGAAGATCATCATCCTGGCGCTCAAGGACATGGCCGGCATGTGCCCGCCGCGCTTCGTCTCGGCCCTCGTGGCGGCCATCCGCGACAAGTACCCCGACCTGGTTGTTGACTACCACCGACACTACACCGACGGCCTCTTCGTGCCCGCCGTGGGCGCGGCGGCCAAGGCCGGGGCGCACATCGTGGACACGGCCATCGGCGCCAGCGTGCGCTGGTACGGCCAGGGCGAGGTGCTCTCCACGGCGGCCTACCTGGAAGACGAACTGGGCCTGAAGACCAGCCTGAACAAGGAGATGATCCGCACCTGCGGCTTCGTGCTCAAGCAGGTCATGCCTTACTACGACCGTTACACCGCCCCATACTTCCAGGGCATCGACTACGACGTGGTGGAGCACGGCATGCCCGGCGGGGCCACCAGCTCCAGCCAGGAGGGCGCGCTCAAGCAGGGCTACATCCATCTGCTGCCCTACATGCTCAAGTTCCTGGCCGGAACGCGGCGCATCGTGCGCTACCACGACGTCACGCCAGGCTCCCAGATCACCTGGAACACGGCCTTCCTGGCCGTGACCGGGGCCTACAAGCGCGGCGGGGAGCGCGCCGTGCGCGACATGCTCGAGGTGCTCGACGCCACCAGCATGCACCCCGACGAGTGCGTCACCCAGGCCTGCAAGGCCGACCGGCTCATGCTCTACGCCGACGCCAACGACGCCTTCCGTCAGCTGCTCCTGGGCAAGTACGGCAAGCTGCCCCTGGGCTGGCCGCCGGACTGGGTGTACGAGTCCGCCTTCGGGCCGGACTGGCGCGCCGCCATCGAACAGCGCACCACCGACTCGCCCCTGGCCTCGCTCAAGGACGTGGACCTGCCCTCCGAGGAGAAGGCCTTGGCCAAGCGCCTCCAGCGCGAGCCCACCCCGGAAGAGTTCGTGATGTATCTGAACCACCCCGGCGACGCGCTCAAGACCATCGAGTTCCGCACCAAGTTCGGCGACCCCAACCGCCTGCCCCTGGACGTGTGGTTCGAAGGCCTGGAACCCGGACAGGAGCTCTTCTTCGAGGACTCGCGCGGCAAGCCCCACACCTTCACGCTGCTCGACATCTCCGCCCCGGACCACCAGGGCATGAGCGTGGTGCGCTACGTGCTGGACTCGGAGATCCTCTCCCATCAGGTGAAGGTGGCCGAGGCCCTGGGCGGCAAGGGCGCGCAGGACCTGCCCATGGCCGACCCCAACAATCCCTTCCATGTGGCCGCGCCCTGCAACGGCGACCTCTGGGTGATGCACGTCTCCCCCGGCGACTTCGTGAAGCCCGGCCAGGCGATGTTCAACATCTCTGTGATGAAGCAGGAGAAATCGGTCCTCGCCCAGGTGGAAGGCGTGGTGAAGCGCGTGCTCAAGAACGCCGACTACTTCGAGGACAAGAAAATGGTGCCCGTGAAGGAGGGCGAGCTCCTGGTGGAGCTGGCCCCCGTGGGCAAAGCCTGCCCCGGCTGCAAGGAACCCCTGGGAGCGGAGGATTTCCACTACTGCCCCTGGTGCGGCTACGGCATGGAGTATACTCAGGATTAGCGAACGACCCCGGAGCCGGGAAAACCGGCTCCGGCCGCTTCCCGCCTGGATTCCCGGCCTCCGGCCGGGGCCGGGCGGGAGGCTGTGGTTTGCTGAAAATGTGAATTGTATGCGTTGGGAGCCCCGCGAAGGCCGCGAAAGAAAATACTGGAGCCCTCGCGCCTGTTCCTGCTAAAATCCGCCCCGCGACGAAACCCCAGCCGCCGCGCGCTCCGGACCCGGCGGCGGCCCCCCGGCTGACCCGCGCGACCCCTCGCGAACCGCGACGAACCGGCCGCACAAGCATCTTCGGACTTCCCAGGAGGAATCGAATGGCTAAAGCCGCTCCCAAAGCCCCCGCCAAGGAGAAAAAGGAACTGACCAAGAAGCTCATCCTCACCGGGGCCGACATCGCGGCCATCGGCGAGGAGGCCGAACTGGTGGTGGGTGGCAAGAACTACAACACCGCCATCATCAGCCAGGTCCAGGGCATCCGCGCCCCGCAGTTCCGGGCCGTTTCCTCCCTGGCGTTCCACAAGCTCCTGGACGAGACCAAGGTCAACGCCGCGCTCATCCGCCAGACCGTCGACCACGAATACAACCGCGTTGACTGGACCAGCGAGGAAGTCAACAAGGATCCGGAATTCCTCAAGCATTTCGTGCGTACCCTGGCGCAGGAGGTCAAGGCCACCGAGCCGGACAAGGTCACGCTCATCAAGCTGCGCACCTTCGTGAACAACGTGGTGGAAGGCTTCGCCACCTCCCCCGAAGGCATCGACCAGCTGCGCAAGCGCTCCGTGCTCGTGCAGGTGGCCATCCTCTGCGTGGACCTGCCCCTGGACGTGGCCGAGGCCGTGCGCGAAGGCTACCAGGACATCTGCCGCGAGGCCGGCCTGGAAGACGTGCCCGTGGCCGTGCGCTCCTCCGCCGCCGGGGAAGACTCCCGCAAGAAGGCCTTCGCGGGCCTCCAGGACACCTATCTGAACATCGTGGGCGACGACCGCGTGGTCGAGGCCTACCAGTGGGACTGCTCCTCGGCCTACAACCTGCGCTCCATGACCTACCGCCGCGAGGCCATTCTCGACGCCGTGCAGCTGGCCGAGCGCACCGGCGACGACGAAATCGCCGAAAAGGCCAAGCAGGAATGGGCCATCGAGAACACCTCCCTCTCGGTGTGCCTCATGCGCATGATCAACCCCGTGATCTCCGGCACGGCCTTCTCCGCAGACACCGCCACCGGCTGCCGCGGCACCGACCGCAAGGATCTCGTCTCCATCGACTGCTCCTACGGCCTGGGCGAGGCCGTGGTGGGCGGCATGGTCACCCCGGACAAGCTCTTCGTCTTCCAGAGCGAGGACGCCCGCGAGGTGGTCATCCGCTTCATGGGCTTCAAGGACAAGAAGATCATTTACGACGAGCGCGGCGGCACCAAGATCGTCCCCGTGGACGAGCTGGAGGCCTATCGCTGGGCGCTCTCCCTGGCCCAGGCCGAGGAGGTCGCCCGGGGCGTGCGCGCCATCTCCGTGGCCTACGGCGGCATGATCATGGACACCGAGTTCTGCATCGACCAGTCCGAGCGGCTCTGGTTCGTGCAGGCCCGCCCCGAGACCCGCTGGAACGAAGAGTTCGAGCTGCACCCCGACACCATCTTCATGCGCCGCATGGAGGTGGACCCCAAGGCCCTCGTGCGCGCCGAGGTGATCCTCGAAGGCAACGGGGCCTCGCGCGGCGCGGGACAGGGCATGGTGAAGTTCCTGCGCTCGGCCCTGGAGCTCAACAAGATCAACAAGGGCGACATCCTCGCCGCCGAACGCACCGACCCGGACATGGTGCCCGGCATGCGCGTGGCCTCGGCCATCCTGGCCGACGTGGGCGGCGACACCTCCCACGCCGCCATCACCTCCCGCGAGCTGGGCATCCCGGCCGTCATCGGCATCCAGCGCTCCGAGCTGCTGCGCTCCCTGGACGGCCAGGAGGTCACGGTGGACGGCTCGCGCGGCGTGGCCTACCGGGGGCTTCTGCCCCTCATCGCCGTGGGCGGCGAGATGGACCTCTCCAAGCTGCCCGAAACCAAGACCAAGGTGGGCCTCATCCTGGCCGACGTGGGCCAGGCGCTCTTCCTCTCGCGCCTGCGCATGATGCCGGACTTCGAGGTGGGCCTCTTGCGCGCCGAGTTCATGCTGGGCAACATCGGCGTGCACCCCATGGCCCTCGAAGCCTACGACCAGGGCGTGCTCAACCAGCTGGTGGACAAGAAGCTCCACGAGTACGACCAGCGCCTCACCAAGGTGATCAAGGAGCAGATGTCCGCGGGCTACATCCCCATGGACCTGAAGCTGCGCCAGTACGTGGGCCTGGTCACCGGCCTCACCAAGGAGCTTGAACACCTCACCGAGCGCGAGGGCGCGCGCGGCACCGACGAGGTGCTGGCCATCCACCGCAAGCTGCGCGAGCTCGACAAGAAGCTCGACGAATACCTGGGCAACGCCACCCGCCGCCTGGACGTGCTCAAGACCTCCGTGAGCCTGGAAGACCACGTGGCCGTGATCCTGGGCTACTGGGAGGAGTTGAACGACACCTCCACCCACGCCGACGCCGTGAAGCGCCGCATGGAAGTGAAGGCCCACGTGGCCGAGCGCGCCCAGGCCGTGGCCGCCGAGCCCTTCATCGTGGAGACCCTGGAGAAGATCAAGACCATGCGCGCCGAGATCGCCCGCCAGGTGGGCATCCAGCGCGAGATGGAAGAGGTGAGCACCCTGCCCGGGCGCATCGCCAAGCAGCTGCGCTCCCGGGGCTACCGCACCGGCAAGGAACTTTACGTCCAGACCCTGGCCCAGAACCTCTCGCTCTTCGCCATGGCCTTCTACGGCAAGCCCATCATCTACCGCACCACGGACTTCAAGTCCAACGAGTACCGCAACCTCGTGGGCGGCATGCTCTTCGAGCACATGGAAGACAACCCCATGCTGGGCTACCGGGGCGTCTCGCGCAACATCCACGACTGGGAGATCGAGTCCTTCAAGCTGGCCCGGGGCATCTTCGGGGGCAAGAACCTCCAGATGATGCTGCCCTTCGTGCGCACGCTCGAGGAAGCCCGCTCCATGCGCCGCTACCTCTCGCGCGTGCACCGCATGCGCTCCGGCGAGGACGGCCTGAAGCTGCACATGATGAGCGAAATTCCCTCCAACGCCATCCTGGCCAAGGAGTTCATCCAGGAGTTCGACGGCTTCTCCATCGGCTCCAACGACATGACCCAGATGGTGCTTGCCACCGACCGCGACAACTCCAGCCTCAAGCACATCTACGACGAGGAGGACCCGGCCGTGGTCTGGGCCATCCTCGTGACCATCTTCACCGGACAGAAGATGGGCAAGAAGGTGGGCTTCTGCGGTCAGGGCGTGTCCAACAGCCTGATCCTGCGGGGGCTGGTGTCCATCGCGGGCATCGTGAGCGCCTCGGTGGTGCCCGACACCTATTACCAGACCAAGTTCGACGTGGCCGCCGTGGAGGCCCTGAACATCCCGGTGTCGCGCCTGGGCGGCTGGATCGCGGAGCAGCACCTGCACCGCCTGCACGAGCTGCTCAAGTCGCACAAGTACGAGCACATCCTGAAGAAGTACAACACCGCCAAGGACCTGAACGAATGGTACGAGGGCGAGCAGACCCGCCTCTCCGGCCAGCTGCGCGACCACCTGGACACCCCCAAGGAGAGCTTCTACCGCCAGGAGCTGGAGAAGTTCCGCGCGGCCTTCCACAAACCGGTGATCTACGCCGTGTGGGACTGGGAGAAGACCGTGGGCGACTCCCTCTACCACGCCGGCTTCAGCGACTGGGAAGAACAGGCCAAGGCCCTGGAAGAACAGCGCAAGAAGACCTGGTAGCGCCAGGGACGAGACGCCGGAGCGCGAAGCGCCCGGCGGCCGGAGGGATAGCCCTTCGGTGAGCGGACAGAGAGAATACGAAAGGCGGCCCCGCGAGGGGCCGCCTTATTTGTTGCGCCGCAGGGCTTCAGACGAGTGCCGCCGCTTTGGTGAACAGAAGTTTTGTCGCTTCATCTGACGGGTGGAGCGATTCGATGCGCAGCTCCTGGGTCGCGGCGTCGAGAGGCGTTCCCAACGTGGTGATCATTGTGATGAAACTCAATGGCGTCGGCTTGTGTTCAAACATGAGCGGCAATACGGGGAGGTCGTTGAGACTTGGTTCATTAACCTCCGGGGTGTTGCGAAACAAACCGTTACAGGTATTGTAAAGCGAAAAAAGTCTTGCATCCTGATGGAATGACGCTTCACTCTTCAATCTGTCCAGCATGAACCTGCCGACACGAGGCCAGTCTATGATGCGGTTGCAGAGGCCATCTTCTGAAAATGTCAAGAGGTATACGTTCGTGTATTTCTTGAGGGCGTCTGCTCCTGTCAGTGACGCGACAAGTCTGGCGTATCCAGAGTTTTTCATCTTTATATTGTATGCAGAGTCGACAACAAATGCAGGAAGAGGTTCGTGGGTGTCCAGCAGACGCTGCAACGCTTGACGGATGGTTGTCATAGATTCAGCGTCAAAGGGTAAAGGCTCGCGTTCAAGCGTGTGCCCCGCCATCGTCAGCAACGCGTTGCGATGCCTGAACGGCATGTTCAATGATTCCGCGATGCGAATGATAAGTTGACGACTCGGTCTGGATTTGCCGGTCTCCACGAAACTCAGGTGTCGCGCGGACGTATCAATGTTGAGCGCAAGGTCCATCTGGCTGATTTTCCTGTTTTTTCTCCAAAGGCGTATGGTGTCGCCGATGCTCCCCCCCTTGGAGGGAAGGTCATGGGAGGTGGTCATGTCATTTACCTTGTAGGTAATGGATTGTTTGCTCCCAAGGAGGCTACACTCGCCTTTGTCGTGATGCAAACAATCAGTCGGGAGGATGGCCATGAATGCTTTTCGCGTATTGCTGATGTGTCTGGTTGGGTTTATTGTTCCGTATACTGTTGCCGTGGTAGGCAGGAGAGGGTGGGGTTTTATCGATGTTTTCTTCGGAGATATATATGATCTGAGCTGGGCTGGTCAGTTCAATGCTGATTTCACGAGTCTTCTTGTACTTTCAGCGATTTGGATGGCGTGGCGTAATAGGTTCTCATCATATGGAATACTGCTCGGAGTCCTTGGTCTGTTAGGAGGCATTTCCGTGCTCGCTCCCTATCTGATATATTTGAGTTTCTCTGGGAATGGTGATGGGGCAAGAATGTTGCTTGGTGAAAGGTATGATCAAATGATCCTTCCTAAATGAACGGAGCAGGTGCCTCGTGCATTGACTTCCCTCCCCCCCGTCCCCTAGAAGGAATAATGCACTCGCTGGTCTGTCCGCGCGCCAAGTCTTACGCGCCGCGAGGCCCCCTCGCCGCGAGCGTGCCTTTAGCGGTTGCTCCGTCCCTGCTTCCGGCACGTGGCCCCCGTCGTGCGCGCTTCGCGCCCCCTGGTGGCGGCATGCCCCGCCTCTCCTGGCGCGCCTTCGCGCTCCTTGCCGTCCTTGCCCTCCTTCTCTGCCTCGCGCCCGGCCCATCGCTGGCCCAGGTCTACACCGAGGTGGAGCAGGACTACATCCGCTCCCTGGGCCGCGTGACCCTCTGCGTGGACCCGGACTGGGTTCCCTTCGAGCGCATCAACCCGCAGGGCCAGCACGAGGGCATCGCGGCGGACCTGGTGGCCCTGGTGGGCCGCCGCGCGGGCATCGAGTTCGAGCTGACGCGCACCAAGGACTGGGACGAATCCCTGGATGCTTCGCGCCAGGGCCTCTGCCGGGTCCTGAGCTTCCTTAACCAGACTCCCAAGCGCGAGGAATGGCTCGTCTTCACCCAGCCGCTTTTCAGCGACCCCAACGTCTTCATCACGCGCGAGGAGCACGCCTTCATCAGCGACCCGGCGGGGCTCACGGGCGAGTCCATCGTCTTCCCCAAGGGCACCGCCATGGAGGAGCGCATCCGGCGCGACTACCCCAACCTGCGCGTGCTCGTCACCGACACCGAGGAGGAGGCCATCGCCATGGTCTCGGACCGCAAGGCCGACATGACCATGCGCTCGCTCATCGTGGCGGCCTACACCATCAAGAAGGAAGGGCTCTTCAACCTCAAGATCGCTGGGCAGCTGCCGGGCTACGCCAACCAACTGCGCATGGGCGTGGCCAAGAACGACCCCATGCTGCGCGACGTGCTCGACCGGGCCATCCGCACCATCACCCCCCAGGAGCGCGAGCAGATCGTCAACCGGCACGTCTCCATCAACGTGCAGACAGGCGTGAGCAAGGCGCTCATCTGGCGCGTGGGCGCGGGCGTGGCGGCGCTGCTGGTCCTGGCGGCGGTCTGGAACTGGCGGCTGCGCAGGCACAACGAGGAGCTGACGCGCCGCTCACTCACCGACACCCTCACCGGGCTGCCCAACCGCCTGAAGATGAACGAACAGTTCGCCCGGGAGCTGGAGCGCGCCAGACGCTACGCCCGCCCGCTGTCCATCGTGATGCTGGACCTGGACAGCTTCAAGTCCGTCAACGACGACCTGGGCCACCTCATGGGCGACCGTGTCCTGGTGGCCGTTGCGCGCGCGGCCCAGAACAGCCTGCGCGGCACGGACATGCTGGGTCGCTGGGGCGGGGAGGAGTTCCTGATCCTCTGCCCCGAGACGGGCCCCCAAGAGGCCCTGGTGGTGGCCGAACGCGTGCGCCTGGCCGTAAAGGGCAGCGCCTTCGAGAGCGGCAGGCCCCAGACCGTGAGCGCAGGGGTGGCCTCCGTGCGCGAGGCGGATTCCGCCGACGACCTGCTCCACCGCGCCGACAAGGCCCTCTACGAGGCCAAGCGCGCCGGACGCGACAGGGTCTGCCAGGGCTGAACGGCGGGTCCGCAACCGTCCCGCATCCGTCGGCGTACGAAGGCGTACGCCCGACCCGGGCCCCCCGAGTCCTGCCCGCGTCGCGAGGCCGGTCGCCCGGCCTCGGCGAGGAGTGACGCGTCGCCCAAGCCCTGCCCGGGCCGGCCGCCGCCTTGGGAGCCGTTCCCCCAGCCGAGGTTTCCCCGAGCCCCGCTAGCCGAACAGCGCGCGCACTCTCGCCCGCAGGAGCGTCCTGAGCGTGCGCTCGTCCATGGTCCGTTGGGCTTCGTGAAGCTCCGGCGCGATGGCCAGGAAAGCCTCCAGGCAGTCCGGGTCGAAATGCGTGCCGCTGCCCTCGCGCAGGATGGCGAGGGCCGTCTCGCAGGAGAACGGTTCCTTGTAGGGGCGCCTGGAAGTGAGCGCGTCGAACACGTCCACGATGCAGAAGATCCGGGCGGTCTCCGGGATGTCGCGCCCTTTGAGGCCCCGGACATATCCCGAGCCGTCGAACTTTTCGTGGTGGAATTCCACCACGTGGACGGCCTCCTTCAGCCATTGGTAATCGCTCAGGATGTCCACGCCGTGGGCCACGTGGGTGCGCATGACGGCGAATTCCTCCTCCGTGAGCCTGCCGGGCTTGAGCAGGATGGCGTCGCTGATGGCGATTTTGCCCACGTCGTGCAGGAACGCGCCCTTGACCAGTTCCTGAAGTGTCGGCCTGTCCAGGCCCAGGCGTTCGGCCAGGGCGATGGCCTGGAGCGTGACCCTGTAGTTGTGCTCGCTGGTGTCGCTGTCGCGCTTGGCCACGGCGTTGCCCAGCGATTCCAGCGCGCCGATGTTGGCCTCCAGCAGCACACCGGCGTAGTCGAGCACGCGCCGGTTGAGGGCCAGGATCACGGGGTAGAGCGCCAGGGTGGTCACGAAGACCACGGCAACGACCTTCAGCAGGGAAAAGGCCATCTGCTCCCGGATGCGGGCAAATTCGGCCTCCCCCACCGCGTAGATGCCTTCGAAATACCCGGCGACGCTCCCATCGACAGCCAGCGGCGCGGCAACCCGGAGGTAGAGGCGTCCCTGGTGTTCGAGCTTGCGGTACCTGGGCGCGTCGCCCAGCAGGTCCTGGTGGGCGAGTCTGTTGAACTGTTCCTCGATGGAGGCGGCTTCGGGCTTCGTCACCTCAACCAGGGGCTTTCGGTTCGCGTCGTAGAACTCGATGATCATGAAGGCGCTGGTCATCAGGTGTTCCCGGGCGCCGGCCTCAAGGCGGCGCAGGTCGCCGTCGCGCACGTAGCGCACCTCATCCTCCCGGAAGTGGCTCGATTCCTCCAGGGCCAGACGCAGGACGTGCTCGTCCACCTTTTCAAGCTCATAGTAGTAGTCGAAGGCGCAAACCACCGCCGACAGCAGGACGAACACCAGCAAGAGCCTGGCGACAAGCATCCGATGGATCGAGGCCTTGCGCATGCCGACACTCCTTCGTCCGGTACCTGGATGGGACCTTGGCCAACTTCACGCGCCAAGCGGCGGAAGATGGCATCCTGTCATAACAGCGGGCTGCGGACCAGCAGGGATTGCGCCGGATGCGCCCTGGCCCCGCGCGGACCGGGTCAGGGCCGTCGCGCCAGGGCCGTCTTGTTCATGCGGGCCAGGTCCAGGAGCACCTTGCGGGCGGCGAGGTCGTAGATGCAGTGGAACCCGCTCAGCAATTCGCCTGTTTCGAGCATTCCCGTCAGGCGCAGCAGCAGCGCCCCGGAGTCGCCCGACCAGGAGAGGGCGGCGGTGTAGCGGTTGGCGAAGACCTCGGGGCCGGGCACGCCCAGGCTCCGGGCGCAGGCCTTCCAGGCGGGCGTGTCCACGTCCGCGTCGAGGCGGGCGTACTCCAGGTCGCGCCGACGCTCGAACACCAGCACCACGGCGCGGTCGCTGGATTCCCAGTCCACCAGGGCGATGCGGCTGTCGTCGGGCGAGAAGACGGCGTCGAGATCGCGCGGGAAGCGGTGGAGCAGCCGCCGTTGCCCGTCGCGGCTCGAGACCAGCCAGGCCTCGTTCTTCTCGGGGATGCGCGTGATTTCGATCCTCAGTTGGCCGGAAGGGGAATGCAGGATGTCCCCCGGGGCAGGGGTCTGGGCCGCCAGGGGCGCGGCCAGGGAGAGGGCCAGGACGAGGAGGGCGGGCAGGGCCAGGAAATTCGGGGCAAAGGTGCGAGGGTGCATCAGGGCCTCCGGGGTGGAGGTGCCGGACCGGAGCGCACGAGGCGGAGGCCCCGCCCGCGCGCACGTGAACGCCTGCCGGTGACGCTTGGGACCAGGAGCGATGATCGAGCGATAGGCCGCTTCGCCGCGCGGGTCAACAGGACGGAGGGCTCGCGCTCAGCGCGCCGAGACCAGGGCGCGGGCCAGCTCCGCGAAGCCTTCGCCGCCGCGCGCGCCGGTCACGTAACCGGGCAGGGCCTCCATGTGGTCCTTGAGGTCCAGCACGTTGGCCACGCCCACGGAGTTGGGGAAGAAGGCGAACATGGGGGCGTCGTTGGGCGAGTCTCCAGCGAAGACCACCTGCTCGCGCACGGCGTCCAGGTCTTCGCCCAGGACCTCGCGGAAGAAAAGGCGGGTCATGGTGAGCTTGTCGTAGTCGCCGAACCAGCCGTTGACGTGGATGGAGCTGATCTTGGCCACGGCCCCGGCGGCCTCGAAGAGGGCCTTGATGCGCTGGACCTCCTCCATGGGCAGGGGGGGCACGTCCTCGCGGAAGTCGATGGCCAGGTCGGCCTCGCGGTAGGCCTGGTCGGCGGAGACGGCGGCCCCGGGCACGGCGGCCAGGATCTCGCCCTTGAGCCGCTCCAGGGCCCGGGCGTCCCGGGCGCGCTGGTCGGCGTCGCGGTGGTGGCGGCGGATCATGCGCCGGGCGGCGGGGTCGTAGCGGAAGTAGAAGGCCCCGTTCTCGCCCACCACGCCGTCCACGGGCCACATGCGGGCGATGTGGTCGCACCAGCCTGCCGGGCGGCCGGTGATGGGGACCACCACCAGCCCGGCCCCGCGCAGGTCCTCCAGGGCCTGGTACGCCACGCCGGGCAGGCGGCCTTCGGTGGTGAGGGTGTCGTCGATGTCGGTGAGCACGAAGCGCACGGCCCGCCGCGTTTCGGCGGGCATCAGGTTGAGCGGGAGCATGGCGGCCTCAGATCATGCGTTCGCGGATCTTGGTGACGAAAAGCTCCGCCAGCACCACCACGGCGAAGATGCACAGGAGCACCAGCGACACCTGGGTCCAGCGGAACATGTTCATGGCGTTCTCCAGGGAGACGCCGATGCCGCCCGCGCCCACCAGGCCGATCACGGCGGATTCACGCACGTTGATGTCCCAGCGGAAGAGGGCGATGCCCCAGAACGCGGGGGCCACCTGGGGCCAGTAACCCTTGATGAGGATGCTGGTCCAGGGCGCTCCGGCGGCCTTGAGGGCCTCGATGGGGCCGGGCTTGATCTCCTCCAGGGCCTCGCCCAGGAGCTTGCCGCAGAAGCCGATGGAGCGGAAGGCGATGGCGGCCGTGCCCGCCAGCGCGCCGGGGCCGAACACGGCCACGAAGAGGATGGCCCAGACCAGGGTGTTCACCGTGCGCGAGGACACCAGGATGAACTTGGCGATCCAGTTGAGCACGGGCGCGTTGACGATGTTCTTGGCGGCCATGATGCCCACGGGAACGGCCATGAACAGGGACACGATGGTGCCCAGGGTGGAGGTGTTCAGCGTTTCGATGAGGGCGGTGTGGATGTCCTGCTTGTGGTAGGCCGCGAAGTCGACGGGCCACATGCGGCGCAGGAGGTCCGCCACCTGTTTGGGGGCGTCCAGGAGGAAGTCGGGGATCACCTCCACGGTCTTGAGCGAGAAGACCAGCAGGGCCGCGGCCCCCAGGTAGACCGCGAAACGGGCCAGCCGCTGCGCGCGCGTGAAGCGCTCCCAGTGTCTGTGTTCAGTCATTGAAGGTCGCCTTGATCCTTACGGCCAGGTATTCGCCCACCATGATCAGGCCGATGATGGCGAGCAGGATGGTGCAGAGGAAGTCGTAGTCGAAACGCTGGAAGGCCGCGAAGAGCGTGCCGCCGATGCCGCCCGCGCCCACCACGCCGATCATGGTGGAGTTTCGCAGGTTGGAGTCGAACTGGTAGGTGGCGAAGCCGATGAAGCGGTTGAACACCTGGGGCAGCACGGCGTAGGTGAGCACGCTCATGAAGGGCGCTCCGGCGGCCGTGACGGCCTCCACGGGCTTGAGCGAGATCTCCTCGATGGCCTCCGCGAAGAGCTTCCCCACGAAGCCGATGGAGGCGAACACCAGGGTGAGGATGCCCGCCAGGGGGCCGAAGCCCACGGCCTTCACGAAAAGGATGGCGAAGATCACCGGGTGGAAGGAGCGGCTGATGGCGATCACTGCGCGCGCGGGCCAGGTGAGCCACCCGGGCATGAGGTTGCGCGCCGAGAGCAGCCCCAGGGGCAGCGAGAGGGCGATGCCCACGGCCGAGGCGATCACCGCGATCTGCACCGTCTCCACGAGGTTGTCGAAGAGCAGGCCCAGGCGTTTGGAGCTGGGGGGGAACAGCTCGGCCAGGAATTTCGCGCCCGTGTGGAGCCCCGTGACGAAGCGCTCCCAGGTGATGGAGAGCTCCGAGACGGCGTAGGCGCAGTAGACCAGCAGCAGCAGAAAGCCGAACCTGGCCCACCAGTTGGGCTGGAAGGGCGTGCGAAGGGCTGCGGCGCTCATGCCAGCCAGTCCTCTCCGCCGTAGATGGCCTTGAGGTCGCTTGTCGTCAGCTCTCCGGGGGGGCCGTCGAAGACCACCACGCCCTGGGAGATGCCGATGATGCGGTCGCAGAAGCGCTTGGCCAGCTCCACGTCGTGGATGTTCACGAGCATGGGGATGTCGCGCTCGCGGGAGAACTGGCGCAGAAGCTCCATGATCTCCACGGAAGTCTTGGGGTCGAGCGAGCTGGTGGGCTCGTCGGCCATGATGATGTCGGGCTCCTGCATGACGGCCCTGGCGATGCCCACCCGCTGGCGCTGGCCGCCGGAGAGGCTGTCGGCGCGCTGGTTGTAGAAGTCGCCCAGGCCCACGTGGTCGATGAGCGCGAAGGCCTTGTCGATGTCTTCCTGGGGGTATTTGCGCAGCCAGGCCTTGAAGGGCGAAATGTAGCCCAGGCGGCCGCAGAGCACGTTCTCGATCACCGAGAGGCGCTCCACCAGGTTGAACTCCTGGAAGACCATGCCGATGTGGCGTCTGGCGTGGCGCAGGGCCGTGCCGGAGAGCCCGGCCACGTCCTGCCCGGCCACCACGATGCGCCCGGCCGTGGGCTCGATGAGCCGGTTGATGCAGCGCAGCATGGTGCTCTTGCCCGAGCCCGAAGGCCCGATGATGCCCAGCGTGATCGCTCCCTCAACCTGGAAGGAGATGCCCTTGAGCACCGGCTTGCCGGAACGGTAGGCCTTCTCCAGGTTCTCCACCGAAAGGGAACGGGGCCTGGCCCCGTTCCCTGCGTTGTTCATGGTGCTGCTCATGGATTCCTATTTCTTCTTGGCGGCGGCTTCTTTCTCTTCTTCCTTGCGCATGCCTTCCTCGGTGTAGGTCACGCCCTCCGCGTCGTTGATTTCGCGGATGACGGCCCAGTCCTTCTGGTAGGTGACGGGGTAGAAGCGGTCCGCGCCGTCGAAATTCTTCTTCATGGCTTCGGTGAAGCGGTAGGAGTTGAAGGCGTCCTGGATCTTCTTGGCCAGGTCGGGGCAGAGCTGGCTCCAGTAGCCGAAGGAGGAGGTGGGGAACGTGGCGCTGCGGTAGATGATGCGCAGGGCGTCCTTGTCCACTCGACCGGCTTTGACCATGCGGTCGTACACGTCGGAGGCCACGGGGGCGGCGTCGTAGTCGCCGTGCACCACACCCAGCACGGACTGGTCGTGCTTGCCGGAGTAGACCACGGTGTAGTCCTTGTCCGGGACGAGGCCCAGCTTGGGGAACAGGGCGCGGGGGGCCATGTTGCCGGAGTTGGAGGAGGCCGAGGTGTGGGCGATCTTCTTGCCCTTGAGGTCTTCAAGCTTCTGGTAGGGGCTGTCCTTCTTGACCACCATGATCAGGTTGTAGCCCTGGAATTCCTTCTCGTAGCCCTTCACGGCGATGGGCACGTAGCCCGCCAGGTTCACCGCGAAGCAGGTGGGGCCGGTGGAGAAGCCCGCGATGTGCAGCCTGCCCGAGCGCATGGCCTCCACCTCGGCGGCGTTGGACTGCACGGAGTAGTACACCACCTTCTTGCCGGTGGCCTTGGAGAGGTACTCCTGGAAGTCGGCGAAGAGATCCTTGTAGACCGCCGGGTCTTCCACCGGGGCGTAGGTGAAGACGAGGGTGCCGGGGTCCTGACACTTGCCGGCCTTGGGGGCGTCGGCCACAAGGTTCTTGTCGGCGTCGCAGTACTGCTTGTCCAGGGTTCCCCTGTTGGCGCAGTCGTCCTGGGCCTGGGCGGCGGTTGCGCCTAAGAGCACGGTCAGAAGCGCTAGGATCGCGAAACGTTTCAGCATGTCCCCTCCTCGTGAAGATGTTGCCCGAACACGGATTCCCTCAAGACAGCCAATGGAGCAGAGCGGCTTCGCCGCCCGTAAGCGACTCGTTCAAACCCCGCCGTCGGGGTGTGTCATCACGCCGGGGTGGCTTCGCCGCCCGTAAGCGTCTCGCGCGGGCCCCGTTTCCGGGGACTGCCGTCAATCTGTGGTGGCAGGGACGCGCACCCGGCCCGGCATGCCCCGCCGCGCCCAAGGAGCGGCGAAAAAACGTAAGCTAATTGAGCCGTCCCGGCAACGCCCAAGGCACGCCCGGGCGTGTGCCCCGACTCATCCGGCCTGTTCGGTGCGCCGGGAGCGGCGCGTCGCTCATGCGGGACTTCCCGCCGCCGGGGCGGAGCGGGCCGCGCCTTCGACCACCGAGGCGATCTCGGCTTGGGTGGCGGCCTCGTCCCAGCCCAGCTCCCTGGCCATGACGGCCGCCGCGGCCGGTGCGGCCTCGCGCGCGTGGGCCTCTTCCAGGAGCCCCAGGGGCAGGCGGCGCGTGAGCACGTCCGCGAGCCTGCCGGCCATCTCCCGGCGCGCGGCGAAGGCCACCTGCGCCAGGATGTAGGGATGCGCCGGGTGGAGGCGGTCCATGAGCCCTTCGGCCTGGCCCAGCGCGGCCACCTGCGCGGCCTCGTCGCCGTGGAGTTCGTGCAGGGCGCGGGCGGTTTCGGGGTCGAGCCCGAAACGACGCGCCAGGGCGCGCCATCCCTGGGGCACGAAACCGCGCGAGCCCAGCAGGCGCAACTCGTGGGTGGCGCACGGCCCGGCGTCCAGCGCAAAGGCCTTCACGGCCGCGTCCACGGCCTCCTCGGCCATGGCGCGGTAGCTGGTCCACTTGCCGCCGGTGATGCTCACGAGCCCGGAGGGGCTTTGCTCGATCACGTGGGTGCGGGCCAGGTCCTGGGTGCCCTGCTTGCCGGGGGCGAACACCAGGGGGCGCAGGCCGCTCCAGGCGGCCAGCACGTCGGAGCGCGCGGGCGGGCGGCGCAGGTATTTGCGGGCGTAGGAGAGCAGGTAGTCGATGTCGCGCTCGCTGGCCTCGGGGTCGCGCTCCACGTCGGCGGGTTCGTCGGTGGTGCCGAAGAGCACGTGGCCCATCCAGGGGATCATGAAGAGCACGCGGCCGTCCTCGGTGGAGGGGATCATGAGCGAGAGCCCCTCGGGGGCGAAGCTCTTGTCCAGCAGGATGTGGATGCCGGAGCTGACCTTGAGCATGTCCCGGGCGGCGGGGTCGTCCATGCGGCGCACGCCGTCGGCGAAGGGGCCGGTGGCGTTGACCACGGCGCGCGCGGCGATGTCCCACGAGTCGCCGGTGAACGCGTCGCGCAGGGTGGCCCCGCGCAGGCGTCCGTTCTCCTTGAGGAGCGCCGTCACCTCCACGTGGTTGGCGCAGGCCGCGCCGTGGTCCTGCGCGGTGCGGGCCAGGGCCACGGCCATGCGGGCGTCGTTGAACTGGCCGTCGCGGTAGGTCACCGCGCCCACCGCGCCGGAGAGGTCCAGCTGGGGGAAGAGCTTTTGCGCCTTGCCGCGCGTGACGAAGGCGCTGCGGCCCAGGCCCAGGCGTCCGGCCAGGAGGTCGTAGAGCACCAGGCCCGCGAAGACGTAGCCCGCCTGGACCCAGGAGGTCACGGGGGTCATGAGCCGGATGGAGTGGGCCAGGTGCGGGGCGTTGCGCAGGAAGAGCCCGCGTTCGCGCAGGCCCTCTCGCACCAGGGCGAACTGTTCGCGGTCCAGGCCCAGTACGGCCTTTTCCAGGTAGCGCACGCCGCCGTGCACCAGCTTGGTGCTCTTGCTGCTGGTGCCCTGGGCGAAGTCGGACTGTTCCACCAGGGCGGTGTCGAGCCCGCGGGTGGCGGCGTCCAGGGCGACGCCGCAGCCGGTGGCGCCGCCTCCGATCACCAGGATGTCGAAGGGGCGGGGGGCTTTGAGCCGGGCGAGGGATTCTCTTCTGTCCACGGGGTGCCTTTGTCAGCGGTTGAGCAGGTTCTGGGCGGTTTCGGCGTCGGTCACGAAGACGTGGACGTAGCCCCGCCCGAGGATGGCGTGCAGGATGTTGAGCTTGGCCAGCCCCCCGGACACCAGCACGATGTGCGGCGCGCGCAACAGTCCGGTGAAGTCCGGGGACATGCTGCAGGCGTTGAGGGGGTGGTCCACTGGGTCGCCCTTGTCGTCCAGGAAGCGCCCGAAGAACTCGCCCACGGCCCCGGCGCGGGCCAGGGAGGCGCGCTGGTCGGGCGTGATCACGCCCAGGGCCAGGTTGGTGGCCTGGGAGGTGAGGTCGCCCGAGGCGGTGAGGATCATGTCCACCTGGAGGGCTTCCTCGTAGAAGGTGCGGAAGAGGTCCTGCCCGGCGATGGTGTCGCGCACCTGGGGGGAGGAGACGAACATGGGCGCGGCCAGGTGGTTGCAGGTGCGCGCCTGGAAGCGCCGGGCGAACATGGCGGTGGAGTCGAAGGGGTTCACCGGGCTTCGGGGCACCCCGCCGTAGAGCGAGCTGATGGAGATGTCGCGGTAGGCCCGTACGGCGATGCCGTTGATGGCCTCGCGCATGGTTCTGCCCCAGCCGACGCCCAGGGACTGGCCGTCGCGCAGGGCGCGGGAGACGTATTCTCCGGCGGGGCGTCCGATGGCTTCGTAGAGGCGTTCGCCGCCGTGCTCGGGCGTTGGGGCCACGATGGCCCGGATGAGGCCGAAGCGGCGCACCAGGCGGCCTTCCAGGTCCACGCACTCGCGGAAGGGCGTGTTGATGGACACCGAGATGAGCCCGGACTCGCGGCCCATCTGGAGCAGGCGGTTCACCTTGAGCCGGGTGACGCCCAGGCGCTCGCCGATCTCGGCCTGGGTGAGATCCTCGTGGAAATAGAGCCAGGCCGCGCGGGAGAGGAGCTGTTGTTCGTGTTCGTCGGCGTCCTGCATACTTTTGCCCGATTGGATTTCAGAAGTTTGCTTACGGACGGAACTCTAACATTTTTGTGCGCAGTGTAAATACATTTGTCGAAGGGGGCGGGTCCGCGGGGCAAACGGAAACACCCGGCGCAGGTCAGGCGGGCAGGAGGGGCAGGAGGGGCAGGACGGGGAGGAGGGGCGCGCCGTGCACGTCCGCGCCGCAAGGGGGGATCCCGAAAACCTCTGGGGCGTAGGTCAGCGGTCGCGTCGGCGCACGTTGTCGCGCCAGGGGTTCAGGGGGGCGCAGCACCCCTCGCCCATGGCCAGGAGCTCCCGGAAGCGGGGGGTGTCGGAAAGGCGGCAACGGTAGAGCCCCAGGGGCTGGTCCCAGAAGAGCTCCGGGCAGCGCTCCCGGTAGCCGTGCAGGATGTGCGACTCGCCGCACTGGGCGTCCAGGCAGCACCAGCCGCAGCCCGTGCAGGGCCGGGAGGTCAGTTGCGAAGCAGCATGTCTGCCTGTTCAGCTGGCCTGCGGGTCGGCACTGGCCGACGGGCCGCCCCGGGGCTGAGGGGGGGCGTGTGGAGAGGGTGCTTTTTCATGCCGTCAGGTTACCCCTCGGCGGGAGGTATGGCAACCATTCCGGACGGAGGCGTCCAGTCGGCATTCCTGTAGCCAAAGAGTAGGGTTCTCCCTACTGGACTTTCCAGGAAGAGATGCCCATGGGTAGAAAAACCGATTGATCTGTTTCGCGGCAAATCCCAGGGAGGCCCCTTTGCGCGTCATGGTGCTGGATAACGACGACGAGACCGCCCTGA
Source organism: Fundidesulfovibrio magnetotacticus (assembly GCF_013019105.1). Lineage (NCBI taxonomy): Bacteria > Pseudomonadati > Thermodesulfobacteriota > Desulfovibrionia > Desulfovibrionales > Desulfovibrionaceae > Fundidesulfovibrio > Fundidesulfovibrio magnetotacticus. Next base: position 355,574 of record NZ_BLTE01000001.1, on the reverse strand, counting down.
GGCTCACGCGCATGCTGCGAACCCTCGGCCACGACCCCTTCGTGGCGGAGGCCCGCTACTATCTCGAAGACCTCCAGGAGCACGGGCCTTTCCATCTCGTCATCACCGAAATCTTCCTCAAGGACATCTCCGGGCTCCAGGTCGTTTTGGGCGTGAAAGGCCTCGACGCGTCCATCAAGGTGGTGGCCATGTCCGGGGGTGCGCCTCCCGCGCTCTCCGACGACTATCTCGACTACGCCCGCGAGTTCGGGGCCGATGCCGTGGTGCGCAAGCCCCTGGACGTCGAGCGCCTGGACGCCCTCCTCGCCGGAATCGGACAGGCGGACGGTCCGCACCGCCGCCCGGACGCCTCCGTCACTTCCCGCATCGTCTGACCCCTTCCCGCCGCGCCTCCCTCCTCCGGGACGCGCTCCGTCCGGGCACGCGCGGCGTTCAATCCTCCAGGCCGGAGAGCAGTTCCGCCATGGACCATGCGTCGTGGCCCGATCCCAGGTCGCGTTCGCCCAGGCCTGCCACGGCCCAGGCAGGGCCGCCCAGCACGGCCCGGCAGACCGCGTCCAGGCGCGCCAGTTCCTCGCGCAGGGCCTCGGGGTGCAGGTGGGAGAGGCGCACGCCCCGGGAGGCCATCACCTCGAAGCTCGACGCGGCCAGGGCCTTGCGGAAGTCCTGGGCCTGGCGCAGGCGCGCGGAGAGTTCGTGGTATTTTGCGGCCAGGGCCTGGTGGGGCGTGGGGTCGTCGCCGCGTTCCTCCAGGAAGCGCACGGCCCAGGCCAGGACATCGCCGTCCGGGGCCTCCAGGCGCTCCAGCAGAGCGCTGAGGAAGAAGACGCGCGGCGACGTGTAGTCCGGGCGCGCGGCGCGAAGCAGGGCCTTGAGCCGCCAGGCCGGACGGCCTGGAAAGCGCCGGTCCAGGATGCGCGTCAACTCTTGGGGCGGGGTGGCCTCGGGGTGCAGCCGGAGGGTGAAGGCCCGGGCGCTTTCCGCGTCCAGGTCCAGCGGGGCGCTGCGTCCGTCCGGGAAGAGGGCGGCGGTGCGCGCGGCCCCGTTGGCCACGAGGTCCGTGAGGAGCGGCAGTTCGTCCGTGGTCAGGCGGCAGGCTTCCAGTGCCGGTTCCAGCGCCTCGCGCACGGCGGGGCCGGGGGAGAGGAGCAGGGCGGCCAGGGTGGCCGCTTCGGCGGACCCTGCGTCGGCCAGGACCGATGCCAGGCCTTCGGGGGAATCGTCGCCGAAGGTGGAGCGCAGGGTGTGGAGGGTGTCGTTGTCCTGGGGCAGGCCGTGGTGCAGGAGGTCCAGCACGGCCAGGGCCAGGGATTCGACGCGCGGGGAGGGCATGGCCGCTCCGGAGTGGGCGTTCAGGGCTGGGGCAAGGCCTTGACGAAGAGGTTCAGGTTGCCGAACTTGTCCTTGTAGACGTCGCCATTCAGGGTGACTTCCTTGTTCTTGAAGGCGGCCTGGAAGGCGGCGAGGGATTCCACGGTCACTTCTTCAGGGGTCCAGACGGCGTAGTTGGTGCCGTCGGAGGCCAGAAGCCAGAGCCCTTCGCCGTCCTCTTCGCCCACCACGGCGGTGATGGAGGCCCCGGCGGCCACCAGGGTCATGTCCGGATCGGACTGGGCGGCCGCGCCCGCAGCCAGGAGCGCGAGCAGCAGGGCCGGGAGCGCCGCGCGGCGCGCGAGGTGGAGCAAGATTCGGTGCATGGTGTTTCCTGACATCAAGGAATCCATTTGTAGTTCCAGCAAAGCTGAGCGTCAAGCTTCGCGGCCGCCTGGACAGGAGTTGCCGAGAAGGATCAGGAGCCGGAACGCTCCCTCGCGGGCTCCGCCAGGCTCAGGGCGCGCCGGAGGGTCTCCGTGGTGGAGTAGCCCGGCAGCAGCGGCAGGCTCAGCACGCGGCCGCCCGCGCGCTCAACGGCATCGCGCCCCACGATGGACTCCACGGGCCAGTCCCCGCCTTTGACCAGCACGTGGGGGAGCACGGCCTCGATGAGTTCGCGGGGCGTGGGGGCGTCGAAGCCCGTGACGAAGTCCACGCTGGCCAGCCCCGCCAGCACCAGGGCGCGGTCGGCGAAGGGGGTCACCGGGCGCGAGGGGCCTTTGAGGCCCGTCACGGAGGCGTCGGAGTTGAGGCCCACCACCAGGACGCGGCCCAGTTCCCGGGCGCGGTGCAGCAGGTCCACGTGGCCCGGGTGGAGCAGGTCGAAGCAGCCGTTGGTGAACACGATGCCGCCCCCGGCCCGCAGGGGGGCCAGCCGCTCCAGGAGGGCGTCCAGGGGCAGGATCTTGTCCGCCAGGGCCGAGGAGGGGCGCATCAGGCCTTTTTCCTCAGGTTGTTCTCCAGGCCGAAGAGGGCCAGCTCCAGCCAGTCCATGGCGAAGCGCAGGCGGCGCTCCTCGTCGTCAAGGATGCCCTGGCGGTCTTCGTCGGCCAGTTCCAGGCGCTCCAGCATGCGGGTGTCGCGCAGGAAATCGCGGAAGGCGTCCACGTTGTAGGCGGCCAGGAACACGGTGTTGGCCTGCTTGGGGTTGAGCGTGGCCCCCCGGTCGCGGGCGTGGGCCAGAAGGAGCATGTAGCGGTCGTTGGAGCGGTTGTATTCGGCCAGGTCCTGGTCGTCGAGCCAGGAGGCGGAGGTCCAGTCCCGGGCCTGCTCGAAGCCCCGGCAGTGGGGCTCCCGCACCACGAAGAAGCGCGCCACCACCTCGCCGTCGGGGCCCGTCTTGGTGGCGCGCCCCAGCGGGTAGGTGCGGCACGCGCCAGGGCGGCCGGGGTAGACCGAACACCCCGCCCGGGTGACGAAGGGGCAGGGCAGACCGGGCAGGTCCTCGCGCATGGCCAGACGCAGCATGGGGAAACCCGTGTCCGGGGCCTGGGCCATCACGGCGTGGCGGGCGATGAAGTCCCGGCTGGAAAGCCCCAGCTGGCGGCGCAGGCGCAACACGTCGTAGGGCGTGAGCATGAGCGCCAGGTCGGAGCAGCAGGCGTTGTAACAGGGCACGTCCGGGTGGCAGGCGAAGCGGAAGGGCTCGCCGGGGCGCAGCTCGGGCAGGCTGTCCAGGAAGCGGCTGGCGGCGTCGTGGCCGACGTCGGCGTCTTTGTCCATGCTGTTGGCGTCCATGGACGGGGTGACTACCACCCTCGGCCGCCGCTTGGAAGCGTCAATCGCCCCGGCTCGTTGACAGCGGGCGGTCTTCGTGGAAAACAATGGAAATCATGAGCGAGCGGTTACGGCTCTCCATCGGGAACGACCTGCACGAACTCGAACGTCTGCGCTGCGAAGTGGAGGCCTTCCTGGAACGTGGCGGCGTGTCCGGCCGCGCGGCCTACCACATCCAGCTGGCCCTGGACGAACTGGTCACCAACGTCATCTCCTACGCCTCGCCGCCCGACCGGCCCTGCGGCATCGAGCTGGTCCTGGAGCGCGGCCCCGACGCGGTGGACATGACCTTGGAGGACGACGGCGACCCCTTCAACCCCCTGCAGGCCCCGGAGCCCGACGTGAACGCGCCCCTGGAGGCGCGACCCATCGGAGGCCTGGGCATCCACTTCGTGCGCAAGATCATGGACCAGCTTTCCTACGAGCGCAAAAACGGACGCAACATCCTCTTCATCCGCAAGAAGACCAATCAGGAGTAGACCATGGAATTGATCGTGACCACCACCGGCCCCGTCACCGTGCTCAAGATCGACGGCCGGCTCGACTCCGGCTCCTCCAAGGAGCTCGAGGACAAGGTGATGGGCGTCGTGACCGGCGGAGCGACCAAGGTGGTCATGGATTTCGGAGGCGTGGACTACATCAACTCCAGCGGTCTGCGCGTGCTGCTCATGGCCTTCCAGCACCTCAAGCGCGGCGGCGGCATGCTCCACCTGTGCGACATCAAGGACTACATGCGCGAGGTTTTCGAGATTTCGGGCTACAACGAACTCTTTCCCATCTTCCCCGACCAGGCCCAGGCCGTGGCCGGCTTCAAGGGGTGAGCCCCGTGCGCGCCCTCTTCGCGTCCCTGCTGCTGGCGTGCTGCCTCGCGGGACCGGCCCTGGCCGCCCCCCCGGAACTGGCCGGGGTGCGCCTGGGCAGCAACATCCGCGACCTGGCCGACAAGCTCGACCCCGGCATGGCCGAACCCGAACTGGAACAGGGCTACCTGACCATCCAGGCCATGAAGCCCCTGCCGGGCTACCGCTCGGGCTACGTCACCTACGGCAACTGCGCCCAGCCCGGCCGGGTGGTGCGCGTGAAGATGAACTACGCCGACTCCTCCCGCGAATTCCACGACAAGATCCTGGCGGGACTCAAGAAACGCTACGGCGAGCCCAAGCAGTGGCGCGGCAACGCCTTCGGCAACCTGCGCATCTGGAAATGGAGCCTGCTCGACCCCCATGCCGGGGACGTGTCCATCATTCTTCAGTATTACGACGGCGAGGACGACTCCTTCACGAGGGGGAACTCCCTGCGCATCTCCTCGCGCAGCTGGGTCAAGGAGGAGCAGGACTGCCGCCGCGCGAAGCAGGCTTCCGATACGACCTCCAAAAAGCCGGAGGCCCCGGCCCGTCCCCTGGACCTGGACTACTTCCTGCCCCGATGACCCAGGCAGGCCCCCATCTGCTGGACCCCTCCCTGGCCCAGGCCAGGGCGGGGGTTGCCGGTCTGCTCGAAAAACTGGAGGCCCTGGCCGCGCGCCGCGCCGGAGAGAGCCTCGCCCGCGACGCGGCCTCCCTGCGCCAGGCAGCGGGCGAGCCCTTCCTCTTCGTGGCCGCCGGAGAGGTGAAGGCGGGCAAGTCCAGCTTCATCAACGCCCTGCTGGGCGAGCAGGTCTCCGACGTGGCCCCGGACCCCTGCACCGACCGCATCCTCATGATCGCGCACGGGCCGGGGCGCTCGCGCACGGACGAAGGGCCGCTCAGCGCCCGCGTGGAACTGCCGCACCCCATCCTGCACGGCGTGGCCGTGGTGGACACCCCGGGCATCGACTCCGTGGTGGACCGCCATCAGGAGATCACCGAACGCTTCATCCCCCGTTGCGACCAGGTGTTTTACGCCCTGTCGTCGCTCAATCCCTATTCGCGCGCCAGTTGGGACTTCCTCGGGCTTGTCGCCTCCCGCTGGCGGCGCAAGGTGGCCCTGGTGCTCACCCAGGCCGACCTGGCGACCCCGGGCCAGCTCCAGGTGAACCGCCAGCGCGTGCTGGAACTGGCCAGGGAGCGCGGCCTGGAGGGCGCGCCGCTCTTCGTGGTCTCGGCGGCCCTGGAGGCCGTCCAGCCCGAACTCTCGGGCATGGAGGCCGTGCGCCGCCACATCCGGGAAATGGTCACCGGGGGCGAGCACGCCCGGGCCAAGCTGGCCTCCCTCGCCCGGGGCGGCCTGGCCGTGCTGGAGGGCGTGGAGGCGGCGGGGCTTGCCGTCGCCCAGAGCGTGGAGGCGGACCGCGAAGCCGCCCTGGCCATGCGTGAGCGCATCCGCCAGACCCGCGCTGCCGCGCGCCTGGAGGTGGAGGCCCTGGCAGGGCGCATCAGGCAGCGCTTCGAGCGCACCGGGCAGGGGTATCTGGCCGCCCTGGAGCTAGAGCTTTCCTTCGCCAGCATGTTCCGGCGCAGCGTGCTGGGCTTTTTCCGGCGCTCCTCGGCGGTGCCCTCGCTGCTGGAGGGCCTGGAGCGCACGTTCAGGGAGTCCCTGGAGACGCAGGTGGAATCCCAGGCGCGCGAGGGCGCGGCCGCCCTGAGCCAGCGCCTCGCCCTGGACGTGGCCGCCCTGGCCCGGGACCTGCGCGCCCTGGCCGGGCAGGACCCGGCCGGAAACACGCCCCCCGGCGCCCGGCGGGAGGAGGTGCTCGCGGACGTGGCCCGCGCCCTGGACGCCTTCCTGGACGCCGGGGACGACCCCGTGCGCGTGGACCCGCTGCGCGTTGCCCGCATGGACCCCAGGGCGGCCATGGGCGGCATCATGGTGCTGGCGGGGAGCCTCTTCGTGCTCTCGGTGCAGGGCGTGGCGCTGGACGTGACGGGAGGGCTGCTGGCCGGAACCGGGGCCGCCCTGGCGGGGAGCGTGCTGGCCGTGGGGCGTCCACGCCTGTTGCGCTCGCTGCGGGAGTCGCTGGCGCGCGGGGCTCGCCGCGTGGAGGAGGAGGTGCTGCGCCTGGTGGGCGCGCGCACGGACCAGGCCGCCGACGCCCTCGAAGAGGTGCTTTCGCCCTTCGAGGCCGACGTTGCCGCCCGCCAGGCCGCCCTGGACGAGGCGGCCTCGGAGTGCGCGGCCCTGCGCTCCGGATTTGCCCAGGCCCTTGACACGGCCGGGCGAACAGCCTAACCACTGCGGTTCGCCTTGCTCTTCCCGGCGGGGAAGGGCCATGGACCAAAAGGAGGAAACGCATGCGTAAATACGAGTTGCTGCTCCTGCTCAGCCCCGAGCTGAACGCCGAGAGCAAAAAAAGCCTCGTGGACGGCCTGGTCGCCATCACCGAGCGCGAGAACGGGTCGATCCTGACCGTGGACGACTGGGGAACCAAGGATCTGGCCTACCCCGTGCGCAAGTACGTGCGCGGCCAGTACGTTCGCATGGAGTTCACCGCTCCCCCGACCACCGTCGCGGAGCTGGAGCGCATCGTGCGCATCACGGACGGCATCTTCAAGTTCGTCACGGTGAAGCTGGCCGACAAGGCCGTGCCCGCCGCCGCCCCGGAGGCCTAGACCATGTCCTTCAAGAAGAAATTCACCCCCAAGAAGAAGTTCTGCCGGTTCTGCGCCAACAAGAACCTGCCCATGGATTACAAGCGCCCCGACATCCTGCGCGACTTCATCACCGAGCGCGGCAAGATCATCGCCCGGCGCATCACCGGCACCTGCGCCAAGTGCCAGCGCCGTCTGACCACCGAGATCAAGCGCGCCCGCCAGATGGCCCTTCTCTACTACACGGCCACCCACAGCGCCGACTACCTGAAGAAGATGCAGTAGGAGAAAAGCCATGGCTGTCATGAAACTCATCCTGCGCGCCGACATGGAAAACCTGGGCAAACTGGGCGAAGTCGTCACCGTGAAGCCCGGCTACGGCCGCAATTTCCTTATCCCCCAGGGCCTGGCAATGCTGGCCTCCCCTTCCAATCTCAAAGTCTTCGAGACCGAGCGCCGCAAGCTCCAGGCCAAGATGGACACCCTTCGCTCCGACGCGGAGACCCTGGCCGCCAAAGTGGCCGCGGCCACCGTGGCCATCGAAGTGCGCGTGGGCGACGGCGACAAGCTCTACGGCTCCGTCACCTCCTCCATGATCGCCGACGGCCTCGAAGCCCAGGGCATCGTGATCGACCGCAAGAAGATCGTGCTCGAGGACGCCATCCGCACCCTTGGCGTGCACGAAGTGCCGGTGAAGCTCCACGCTGGCGTCATCGGGACCATCCGCGTGATGGTCTGCCGCCAGGGCGAGAAGCTCATGGACGCCGAACAGCCCGCGGAAGACAGTGGAAGCCCGGCAGCCGAAGCCGAAGCGTAGAACCCGAGGCGGGGCGGGCGGGCAGGACGGCCAGCTCGCCCCGCAGACTTTGGAGCGGGTCGCCGACGACCTGATCCGCCGGGTTCCGCCGCACAGCCCGGAGGCCGAGCAATCGGTGCTGGGCGGCATCCTCATCAAGAATTCGATCCTCCACGAAATCATCGACATCCTGGGCGAGGACGACTTCTACTCGCCCGTCCATCGCGCCATCTATCAGGGCTGCCTGGAACTCGGCCGCAAGAGCGTCGCCGTGGACCTGGTCACCCTCGCCGAAGAGCTGGCCCGCATGGGCAGGCTCGACGAGGTGGGCGGCCCCGTCTACCTGGCCGAGCTGGCCTCCGCCACGGTGAGCGCCTCCAACGCGGTGCACCACGCGCGCATCGTGCGCGACAAGTCCGTGAAGCGCCGCCTCATTTCCACGGCCTCGGACATCATTGAAAAGGTCTTCGAGGGCGCGGAAGAGACCGACGCCCTCCTCGACGCCTCCGAACAGGCCGTCTTCGCCATCTCCGACTCCAAAAAGTCCGGCGTGCTCACCTCCAGCAAGACCCTCGTGGACGAGGTGTTCGTGCAGCTGGCCAAGCGCGTGGAAAACAAGGAGATGGTCACCGGCGTGCCCACGGGCTACTACACCTTCGACGAATACACCGCCGGCCTCCAGCCCTCGGACCTGATCATCATCGCCGGGCGCCCCTCCATGGGCAAGACCGCCTTCGCCATGAACCTGGCCATGCGCGCCGCCTGCATGTACACCGTGCCCACCGCAGTCTTCTCCCTGGAAATGAGCAAGGAGCAGATCATGATGCGCATGCTCTGCTGCTGGGGCAAGGTGGACCTCTCCAAGCTGCGGCGCGGACGCCTGGACGACAACGACTGGGCGCGCCTCTACGAATCCGCCAACGCGCTCTCGCCCGCGCCCATCTTCGTGGACGACACCCCCGCGCTCACCACCATGGAGGTGCGCTCGCGCTGCCGACGCCTCAAGGCCGAACACGGCCTGGGCCTCGTGGTGGTGGATTACCTCCAGCTCATGCGCTCCGCCCGGCGCGTGGATTCGCGCGAGCAGGAGATCTCCGACATCTCGCGCAGCCTCAAGGCCCTGGCCAAGGAACTCCACGTGCCCGTCATCGCCCTCTCGCAGCTCAACCGCAAGGTGGAAGAGCGCAGCGACAAGCGCCCCATGATGAGCGATCTGCGCGAATCCGGCGCCATCGAGCAGGACGCCGACGTGATCATCTTCCTCTACCGGGAAGCCGCCTACAAGAAGAAGGACGAACTCACCCCCGACGACAACGTGGCCGAGATCATCATCGGCAAGCAGCGCAACGGCCCCACCGGCATGGTCAAGCTGCGCTTCTTCAAGGAATCCACGTCGTTCGAGAACCCCACGGACATCCCCCCGCCCTCCGAATACGGCGGCTGAGGCGGGGAACACGCCTTCAGGAGGGCGCATGCGCTACGATCCGGCCGAATTCCTCGCCCGCGACGACATCTCCCGCCTTCAGCTTTCCCGGCTGCGCACCACCTGCGAGCGCGCCGCCCGCTCCCGGCTCTACGCCCGCAAGTTCAGGGAGCACGGCGTCGCGCCCGAGGACATCAAGAGCCTGGACGACCTGCGCCGCCTGCCCTTCACCACCAAGCAGGACCTGCGCGAATCCTACCCCGACGGCCTGAACACCGTGCCTGCCGACCAGATGGTGCGCCTGCACGTGTCGTCGGGCACCACGGGCACGCCCACCGTGGTCTACCACACGGCCTCCGACGTGCGTTGGTGGTCCTCCCTGGTGGCGCGCTGCATGCGCATGGTGGGCATGACCCCCGCCGACGTGTTCCAGAACACCACCAGCTACGGCCTCTTCACCGGCGGCCTGGGAATGCACTACGGCGCGGAACTGCTGGGCTGCATGGCCATCCCCATGGGCGCGGGCAACACCCAGCGCCAGGTGAAGCTCATCCAGGACTTCAAGGTCACGGCCCTGCACATCATCCCCTCCTACGCCCTCTACCTGGCCGACTACCTTGCGCGCCAGGGGCTCGACCCGCGCTCCCTGGGCCTGCGCATCGCCCTGGTGGGGGCAGAGCCCTACTCCGAGGAGACCCGCCGCCGCCTGGAGGACATCTTCGGCTTCAAGGCTTTCAACTCCTACGGCCTCTCGGAGATGAACGGCCCCGGCGTGGCCTTCGAGTGCAGGGAGCAGAACGGCATGCACCTCTGGGAGGACGCCTACCTCTGCGAGGTGATCGATCCCGTCACCCTGGAGCCCGCCCGGCCCGGCCAGGTGGGCGAGCTGGTGCTCACCACCCTGTGCCGCGAGGGCATGCCCATCGTGCGCTACCGCACCCGCGACCTCACCCGCGTGTTGCCCGGGCCTTGCCCCTGCGGCCGCGAGCACCTGCGCATCGACCGCATCACCGGCCGCTCCGACGACCTGATCATCATCAAGGGCGTGAACATCTACCCCATCCAGATCGAGCAGGTGCTCATGTCCCTGCCCGAGGTGGGCCAGAACTACCTCATCGAGCTCACCCGCGAGGGCCACATCGACCAGATCCGCGTGAAGGCCGAAGTGCGCGAAGAGTTCTTCGTGGAAGACATGCGCGCCCTGGCCGCCTTGCGCGAGCGCATCGCCCACCGTCTGCGCGACGAGATCCTCGTGACGCCCAAGGTGGACCTGGTGGAGCCCAACTCCCTGCCCAAGAGCGAGGGCAAGGCCGTGCGCGTGGTGGACCTGCGCGGCAAGGAGTAGGCAGGGGGCCGGTCCGTCGCTGGGCAAGCCCCGGGCTGGCAAAGGGCTTGGCCCTCTGCACTTCCGTGCGGGGGGCAGGGCAGCGCGGGCGGGGACCGACCAGATCGCCACGTCCTCCGGATGGCAGTCGAGGAGCTAGTTCCTCAGACCGCCGGGGCTGACCCGGCACACACCCACACCGTTCATCAAGGAACCTCTCCATGGAATACGTCTGGTCCATCCTCTACATCCTGCTGCTTCTGGGCGTGCTTTCGCTCAACGTCCTGGGCCTGCCCGCCAACTGGGTGATCCTGGCCCTGGCCTGGCTGTGGGACTTCACGCACCCCTCCCTGAACCTGGGCTGGGGCTACTACGCGCCGCTCATCGCCATGGCTGTCCTGGGCGAGGCCCTGGAGTTCGGGGCCCAGTTCTACGGGGCCAAGAAATACGGCGGCACCAACAAGGGCAACCTGGGGGCCTTCATCGGGGCCATAGCCGGGGCCATCTTCTTCGCCCCGTTCCTCTTCGGGTTTGGCGCGCTCCTGGGCGCGGTGGGCGGGGCCTACGTGGGCTGCTACGTGTTCGAGCGCATGCACGGACGGCCCTCCCCCGAGGCGTGGCACGCCGCGCGCGGGGCCATGTGGGGCCGGGTTCTGGGCTTCGTGGTGAAGATCGGCCTGGGCGGGGCCATGGTGGGCCTCGCGGCCCGCGCCGCCTGGCCCGCGGCGAAGCAGGCCGTGGCCGCCCTTGGCTTTTAGCCCGGCCTTGGATAAACTGCGCGCCGTCGAACGGACCCATCCATTCTGCGAGGACACAGCATGATCCCCAACGATTTCCCCTCCTACCGCGGCAAGATGGAATACTTCTGCCTCGGCTGCCAGGAACGCTTCGACATCGGCGCGCTCCACTACACCTGCCCCAAATGCGGGGGCGTGTTCCTTCTCGAGGACGACTGGTTCGACTCCCTGGCCGAGAACCCCCCGGTCTACTGGAAGTCGCTCTTCGACAAGCGCGCCGCCAGCAAGAACACCCCGTTGCGCGGCATCTTCCGCTTCTACGAGCTCATGGCCCCCATCCTGGAGCCCCAGGACATCGTCTACCTGGGCGAGGGCAACACCCCCATCATCGAGGCCAGCCCCGCGCTCTCCAAGATCCTGGGCGTGCCCATGGCCTTCAAGAACGACGGCCAGAACCCCTCCGCCTCCTTCAAGGACAGGGGCATGGCCTGCGCCTTCAGCTACTTGAAGCACCTCGTGCGCGCCAACGGCTGGGACCAGGTGCTCACCGTCTGCGCCTCCACCGGAGACACCTCCGCCGCCGCCGCGCTCTACGCCGCCTATGTGGGACCGCCCATCACCTCCGTGGTCATCCTGCCCCAGGGCAAGGTGACCCCCCAGCAACTGGCCCAGCCCCTGGGCAGCGGGGCCGTGGTCCTCGAAGTGCCCGGCGTCTTCGACGACTGCATGAAAGTGGTGGAGCACCTGGCCGACAACTACCGCGTGGCCCTGCTCAATTCCAAAAACGCCTGGCGCATCCTCGGCCAGGAATCCTATGCCTTCGAGGTGGCCCAGTGGTACGACTGGGACACCTACCGCAAGGCCGTCTTCGTGCCCATCGGCAACGCGGGCAACGTCACCGCCGTCATGAGCGGCTTCCTCAAGCTCAAGCGCCTGGGCATCATCCCCTCGCTGCCGCGCATCTTCGGGGTGCAGTCCGCCCACGCGGACCCGGTCTACCGCTACTACGCGCAAGACCCCGCCGGCCGCTCCTTCGAGCCCGTGAAGGTGCAACCCAGCGCCGCCCAGGCCGCCATGATCGGCAACCCCGTCAGCTTCCCCCGCGTGCGGCACTTCGCCGAACAGTACGAAAAGATCGGCGGCCCAGGCTCCTTCCAGGTGGTCCAGGTCGAAGAACAGGCCATCGTGGAAGGCATGCTCCTGGCAAACCGCCACGGACACATCAGCTGCACCCAGGGCGGCGAATGCGTGGCGGGACTCCTGCGCGCCCGCGAACTGGGACTGATCGAACCCTCCGAGACCGCCATCCTGGACGCCACCGCCCACAGCCTCAAGTTCATCGGCTTCCAGGACATGTATTTCAACGACGCCTTCCCCGCCGAGTACGGCGTCAAGGCCGACAAGTCCCTGGTGAACAAGCCCGAACTCGTGATCACCGCCGACGAGAAGGAACGCCTCTCCCCCGAGGAATACACCGTGGCCGCCGCCGAAAAAGTCGTGGCACGGCTGGGACTCGCGGGCAAATAAGCGCTGTCTCGCGCACGGCGCATGCAACACGGGGCGGCTTCGGCCGCCCCTTTGCGTTGAAGGGGCCGCCCGGTGCGGCGCGGATGGGGCTCAGGCGTTGGAAGAGCCTCCGGCGGCCAGGGCTCCGCCCTGCACCCGCTGGAGAGGGCGCTGCCCTCTCCAGACCTCACCCGCCAGGGGAGAGCCCCCCCTGGACCCGGCAATTGCTTCGCGGGCTTCACCGGCTAGACCGTCTCATCTCGGTCCTGTGTGGACCTGCGCGTAACCCTCGCGGCAGATCGTCTTCAAATCGGTCGGCCGCGAGGTTAACGCGCGGGGTCACACAGGACCAGGACGGCGTACAGCCGGGCACGGCAGCAGACACCCGCCGCGCCTCCCGCTGTCGCGGGGCGGGCGCCGGGGCTGGGCCCTAGCGCGACTTTCCGCCCTCGAACACGGGTGGAGGCGGCGCGCCTTTGCCGCCTCTGGTGTAGGCGCTGTCTCCCACCTTGTTGGTGACGGAGCCGTCGCTGCCGTACCACGTGTCTCCCACGCGGTTGTAGGTGGTCCCCCGGTTGCCGTAGGTGGAGTTGCCGTTTCGGTTGTAGGTGGAGCCGTCGTTGCCGTAGGTGGAGTTGTCGTTGCGGTTGTAGGTGGCCCCGTTGTTGCCGTAGGTTGAATTGCCTGAACGATTATAGTTGGTGCCCTCGTTGCGGTAGATGGTGGCGCCGGACTTGTTGGACACGCTGCCCGGTCCGCGTTGGCCCAGGCAGGGGGCGGCCAGGAACAGGATGGACGCCAGGGCGATCAGGTGCGCGCAGAGTTTCATGGGAGCCTCCTGCGCGAAGTGTATCGATCGTTCTATTTGTTCTGTCAAGCGGTCGCTTGTTGTGCGGCGTGTCTTGTCGGGTCGGGTTTCATGCCGTGTGGCGTGTCCGTTTTCCCTCGCGCCGTAGGGCGTATTCCACGAAGGAGTACGCCCTCAGGAACGGCTTGCCCATGTGCAAGGCTTTGATGACGTCGAAGAGGATGTGGAAAAGGCAGGCCGCGAGCATCACCCGGAATTCGTGCCGCCAGAAGCCCAGAGCCCAGAGCAGCAGCATGAACTCGGCGGTGTGGAACCAGCTGAGGGCCAGATAGTCGTCGTAGTCGTGCACGGCGCGGTGGTAGGCGAAGAAGCGTTTCGGGTCGAGGCTGCGGCAGTCGCGCACGAAGGGGATCAGGTGGTCCAGGTCGATGAAAAACACGGTGAGCCCGAAGAGGAGGGCGTCGTTGCCGATGAAGGGGTAAAGGATCGCCGCGCTCAGCGCTCCTTGCGCGGCGTGCACTTTGGGGCTCACGGGCGCTCTCTCCGGGAGCGTTGACGCGCGGCCCGGAGCGCCGTATGCCCCCTCGGTCGGGACGCCCTGGGGCGACGTGTCGTTGGCATGGAACGCCCTGTAAACCACGAGCCCGCCGCAGGCAACACGCATGGCCAACCCCAAGATACGCGCAGACCAGCTCCTGGTGGACCAGGGCCTGGCAGAGAGCCGCGAGCGCGCCAAGCGCCTCGTGATGGCGGGCCAGGTCTATCTGGACGTGAACGGCCGCCCCGAACGGCTGGACAAGCCCGGGCGGATGCTTCCGGCTTCGGCCGCGCTCTCCCTGGCCGCGCCGGAGCGTTTCGTGAGCCGGGGGGCCTACAAGCTCCTCTCCGCGCTGGAGCACTTCCGCCTGGACGTGACGGGCCGCACGGCCCTGGACGTGGGGGCCTCCACGGGGGGCTTCACCGACTGCCTGCTCCAGCACGGGGCGGTGAAGGTCTACGCCGTGGACGTGGGCAAGTGCCAGCTCCACGAGAAGCTGCGCGCCGACCCCCGCGTGGTCTCCCTGGAGGGCGTGAACTTCCGTCTGGCCGCGCCGGACCTGATCCCCGAGCCCGTGGATCTGGCGGTGATCGACGTGTCTTTCATCTCGCTCGCCAAGGTGCTCCCGGCGGTGAAGGGGTTCCTCAAACCCGGGGGATTCATCGTGGCCCTGGTCAAGCCGCAGTTCGAGCTTGGTCCGGGACAGACCGACAAGGGCGTGGTGCGCGACGAGTCGCTGCGGCGGCTGGCCGTGCAGCTGGTGGAGGGCGCGGCGCGCGAGCTGGGGCTGGAACCGGCCGGGGTGGTCCCGGCCGGGGTCAAGGGGCCAAAGGGCAACCAGGAGTATCTGTTGCTCCTGCGTTGAGGCGCGGGTCTACTGCATCACGCGCACGTCGGAGGAGTCCACCACGGTCTTGCCCACCGGGGCCAGGGAGATGAGGGCGAGCTTCAGGTGCTGCACGCCGAAGGGGATGCCGATGATGGACACGAAGTTGGCCACCGCGCTGGCCAGGTGTCCCAGGGCCAGCCACCAGCCCGCCAGCAGGAACCAGATCACGTTGCCCACCAGTCCCAGCGGCCCGGTGCCCGCGTCGTGGTAGCCCTGCACAAACTGGCGGTCCACCACCATCTTGCCGAAGGGCCAGAACGCCAGCCCGGCGATCACGAAGCAGGAGCGCGCCCAGGGCAGGCCGATGATGGTGAGCACCATGATGAGCCCGGCAATGCACCAGCCGATGCCCATCACGATGCCGCCGAGCACAAGCCACAGGACGTTCAGGATAAAGTTCACGGGGGCCATCGGGTCTCCTTGCACGGATGTTTGTTGTTTGCCGGATCGCTCGCTCGCGCACCGTGGCCGGTGAAGCCCGCGAAGCAACTGCCGGGGTCCGGGGGGAGGCTCTCCCCCCGGCGGGAGAGTGCAGAGAGGGCGGAGCCCTCTTTGCCCGCCGGAGGCCTCTTCTCCTGGCGGCTGGCCGCCCGCCTCCGAAGCAGCTCCTGCGGTCCGCCTATTTCGCCTGCCGGTCCATGAGCGTGGCCAGGGCTTTCAGGTGTCCGCGCTCCTCGTTGGCCAGGTCCAGGAGGGTCTGCCTGCCCTCGCCCTGGGCGTTGGCGGCGAATCGCATGTAGAGGTCCATGGCCTGGGCCTCGATGCCCATGGCCATGTCCAGGGCGTCGCGGGGCGCGACGGGCTGTTTGCGATCCGCGAGGATGTCCTGGGCGTCGCGTCCTCCCTCCAGGGCCTTGTCCACGGCCAGGGCCTCCAGGTCTTCGATGCCCCGGCTTTCGGGGCGGTAGCTCTTGTAGAGGTGGTAGACCACCAGCTTGTGCTTGTCCTCGAAGCCCGCGAGCCGGTTGAAGAGCTCCTTGAGGCCCTGGTCCGTGAACTCGCCCGCGAGGCGCTGGTAGAACAGGCCCAGTTCGCGTTCCATGGAGTAGGCGAGCGCAAGGATGCGTTCGGGCGACTCGTCGCCGGAGAGATGGCGCATGCCGGTTTCGGGCGCGCCCACGGCGGTGGCGCCGGTCCAGGCCATGATGCCGCCCAGGAGGTTCGTCACGTCCGGGTGCGCGTGGGCCAGCAGGGAGGCTGCGGCCGCGCTGCGTCGACCGGAGTGGCAGTAGACCAGCACGGGCGCGTCGTCCGGGATTTCCGCGCGGCGCTCCTCCAGTTCGCCCAGAGGGAGGAGCTTGGCCCCGGGCAGGTGGAATTCCTCGTATTCCCAGGGCTGGCGCACGTCGAGGACGAGGAGTCCGCCGGGGCGTTCCTTGGCGAGGAGCGCCTTGGCGGAGGCGGCGTCGATGTCCTTGGGCGGGTGGCTGTTCATGGGGCCTCCGGGGGCTTTGGCGGTGAGCAGGAATCGGAAGTATTCGAGCAGGGCGTTGAGTTTCCGCACGATTTCCTCTAGGCAGTGAGTCGGCGGCAAGCCGAAGCGAGGCAGGACATGCAAGCACGTACGAGCCTCCCCTGGTGGCCGGGGGTTGTTGTTCTTGTGGCGGTATCCATCATGGCGGCGTGGGTTGTCAACGAAGCGCGGCCCGTGAAGCTCCCGTGGTGGTCCGATTTCCGGGCGGAGAAGGCGGCGCAGACCCAGCGCAAGGGTTTCCTCACGGTGGCCCCGGCCGAGGCCCGGGCCATGCTGGTGGCGGGGGCGCGGCTCTTCGTGGACGCGCGCGAGCCCGCCGAGTACGAGGCCGGGCACATCCCCGGCGCGGTGAGCGTGTCGGCCGAGGCGCTGCTCACGGGGATGGACTCGGTGCTGCCCGGGGTGGAGAAGGGGCGTCCGCTGCTGGTCTACTGCGGCGACCTGGCCTGCCCCAAGAGCAGGGACCTGGCCCAGGGTCTCAAGGAACTGGGCTTCGCGGATATCGCGGTGATGCCCGAGGGGCTTGATGGCTGGCGCGCCGCGGGCGGCCCGGTGGAGGCGAAATGATGCGCGCGCTTTACTTTCTTGCCAGGCTCGCGT